>NZ_JBFUKR010000005.1:0-302998 GCF_056400745.1 Rhizobacter sp. P5_A1 | reverse complement strand
AGCGAGGCCGCCACGACCGCGCAGCCCGCGGTCGTCGCGCCGCCGCCGGCCCTGCGCGTGGCAGCGCCGCCGAGCGAGCCGCCGCCGTGGATGGATGCGCCGTTCGAGGGCGAAGTGGTCGAGCGCGAGATCCCGACCGTCCGTGCGCCTGCGCCGCCGCCGTTCGCCGACAGGCCGGTCGCGCCGGTGACGTTCGCGCCGACACCGTTGGGGGCGCGCTGGGCCGAACTCGTCGGTGCCCTGGTCGACGCCGGCAGCATCAGCGCGTTCGCGCGCGAGCTCGCGATGCAGGCGCAGTGCGTGGCGCTCGACGAACGCGCCGCGCCGGTCGTCTGCCGGTTGCGCGTCGAGCGCGAGACGCTGCGCGCATCGGCGCCTTGCGAGAAGCTCCAGGCTGCGCTCGCCGAGGCGCTGCAGCGCGCGGTGCACCTCGAGGTCGAGGCGGGTGCCGCCGACGACTCGCCCGCGAAGCGCGATGCCGCCGAGCGCAACCGCCGCCAGGCGCAGGCCGAGAAGATCATCCACGACGACCCGCTGGTGCAAGCCTTGATGGCGCAGTACAAGACCGCGCGCATCGTGCCGGGCTCGGTCAAGCCTCTTTAACGTTTCAGGAGCTACACGATGATGAAGAACCAGTTGGCCGGGCTGATGAAGCAGGCCCAGGCGATGCAGGACAACCTGAAGAAGGCGCAGGAAGAACTCGCCCACATCGAGGTCGAGGGCCAGTCGGGCGCCGGCCTCGTGAAGGTCGTGATGACCTGCAAGCACGACGTCAAGCGCATCACGATCGACCCGAGCCTGCTCGCCGACGACAAGGACATGCTCGAAGACCTGGTCGCCGCCGCATTCAACGACGGTGTGCGCCGCGCCGAAGAAGTGAGCCAGGAAAAGATGGGCAAGCTCACCGCGGGCATGCCGATGCCCCCGGGCATGAAGTTCCCGTTCTAGTCCGGTGGCTGAAGCCTCCCTCGAAGCTCTCGTCGAGGCGCTGCGTCGCCTGCCCGGCGTCGGCGTCAAGTCGGCGCAGCGCATGGCGTTCCACTTGCTGCAGCATGACCGCGAGGGTGCGCAGCGGATCGCGTTCGCGCTGCAGTCCGCGGTCGCGAACGTGCGCCACTGCGAGCGCTGCCACACCTTCACCGAAGCGCCGGTGTGCAGCGTGTGCCGCGACGCCGCGCGCGATGCGCGCCAGCTCTGCGTGGTCGAGACGCCGGCCGACCAGGCCGCGCTGGAACGCACCGGCAGCTACCGCGGCCTGTACTTCGTGCTGATGGGCCGGCTCAGCCCGCTCGACGGCGTCGGCACCGACGACATCGGTGCGCGCGAGCTGCTCGAGCGCGCCGCCGACGGCCCGACCGAAGAGGTCATCATCGCGACCAACTTCACCGCCGAGGGCGAGGCCACGGCCCACGTGCTTGCCGAGGCGCTGAAGGCGCGCGGCCTGCGCGTGACGCGGCTGGCGCGCGGCGTGCCGATCGGCAGCGAACTGGAGTACGTCGACCTCGGCACGATCGCCCACGCGCTGGTCGACCGGCGCTGAGCGCTGCGCGCCCGGCACCGCGCGTCGGTCGTGTCAGCTGCGCGCGAGCCGCACGCGAGCCTTCTTGACCACGGCGCTGCGCGTCGCCGGATGGCCGGAGGCCTTGGTGCGCGCCACCGCGCGCGTCGCCTTGGCGTTCCCGCGCGCGGCCTTGGCGGCGACGAACACGACGACCGTCTGTCCCGGCTTGAAGCTCGCGCCGGCGCCGACGCTGTTCCACTGCGCGACCTGCGCCGCGCTGACCCGGTAGCGCTTCGCGACGCTCGCGACGCTGTCCTTGCGGCCGGCCTTCAGCGACATCCGGCGCAGTGCCGGCGCGTCGGGCGCGAGCGTCATCATCGCGTTGTCGGCGATCTCGACCGAGACGTCGGTCAGGCGGCGCTCGCCGCGCGGCACGAGCAGCGTCGAGCCCGCCTTCACGAGCATGCGCGGCGGGATGCGGTTGACCTCGCGCAGCTGCGCCTCGCTCATGCCGACGTGCTTCGCCGCGTCGGCCGGGCGCAGGGTCTTCGGCACGACCCAGGCGGTCCAGCTGGCGAGCGGGCCGCGATGCAGCGGCAGCTCGCGCACGAACCGGTTCGCGTTGTCGTAGGGCAGCAGAATCTGCGGTGTGCCGGCGGCCAGGATCACCGGCTTGTTCATCTGCGGGTTCAGGAACTGGAACTCGTCGAGCGGCATCCCGGCGAGCTTCACTGCGATGGCCACGTCCATGTCGCGCTCGATCGGCACGCTCAGAAAATAGGGGTGGTTCTTCATCTCGGGCAGCGTCAGCCCGAAGTCGGCCGGGCGGGCGACGATGTTCTTCACCGCCTGCAGCTTCGGCACGTAGTACTGCGTCTCGCTCGGCATCTTCAGCGAGGCGTAGTCGGTCGGCAGGCCGAGCTTCTGGTTGCGTGCGATCGCGCGTTGCACGCTGCCTTCGCCCCAGTTGTAGGCGGCCAGCGCGAGGTGCCAGTCGCCGAACATCGCGTACAGGCGTTGCAGGTAGTCGAGCGCGGCGCGGGTCGATTGCAGCACGTCGCGGCGGTCGTCGCGGAAGATGTTCTGCTTCAGCGCGTAGTCGCGGCCGGTGCCGGCCATGAACTGCCACATGCCCGACGCGCGCGCGCTCGAGATGGCCTGCGGGTTGAACGCGCTCTCGATGAACGGCAGCAGCGCGAGTTCGGTCGGCATGCCACGGCGCTCGAGCTCTTCGACGATGTGGAACATGTAGCGACCGCCGCGCTCGGTCATGCGCTGCACGTAGTCGGGGCGCGTCGCGTACCACTGCTCGCGGTTGCGGACCAGGTCGTTGTCGAGGTCGGGCATCGTGAAGCCCTGGCGCACGCGGGCCCACAGATCGTTCTGTGCGGCACGATCGTTCAGATCGAGGCGAACCTCCGGGCGCAGCGGGTCGACGGGCACCGGCGCGGTCGCGACCTCCGGCTCGTCGACGGGCGCGCTCGCGGCGGCCTGCGGCGCGGGCGCGACGGCCGAAGCCGGCATCTCGGGGGCGCTGGCGGCGGGTGTCGGCGTGGGGGTGGATGAAGGGCCGCCGGGGGCGGCGCAGGCTGCCAGCAAGAGCAGCGGCAGCATCAGGAACGGTACACGCGTGGACTGCAGGATGCGGCCCAGGCGGCCGTGCGGGAAAGGCGTCATAGGAAATGGTTCTTCATGGCGACGCAGCCGACGCGATCGGCGTGGTGGTGGGTCACTAGAATCGCCGCCAACATGGCGGAACGCGCGATTATAGGTTTGAGCGACTGGCTGACGACACCCGCAGGTCGCTACGTTCTGCAATGGGAACAGGCCCATCTGGACACCGCAGTGGCCGATCTGTTCGGCTTCCATGCGCTGCAGCTCGGCCTGCCGGAACTCGAGGCGCTGCGCGCCAATCGGATGCCGCATCGCTGGGTCGCGACCGAGTCTTCGCAGGGCGCGGCCGGGAAGCCCGACGCGATCGAACCGGTCACCGAATCTTTACAAGATGAAGCATCGGATGTGCCGCGCATCGCGGTCGCGCTGCGTTGCGAGTTCGATGCCTTGCCGTTCGATAGCAACAGCCTCGACCTGGTCGTGCTGCCGCACGCGCTCGAGTTCGCACGCGACCCGCACCTCGCGCTGCGCGAGGTCGAACGCGTGCTGGTGCCCGAAGGCCGCGTCGTGATCGTCGGCTTCAACCCGAGCAGCCTGTGGGGCCTGCGCCAGCACCTCGGGCGCTGGCGCAAGCGGCTTGTGCCGAACTCGCAGCGCAGCCTGTTCCTGCCCAGCGATGGCGAGTTCCTGCGCTATCGCCGGTTGCGCGACTGGTTGCGGCTGCTCAGCTTCGAGGTCGAGGCCGGGCGCTTCGGCTGCTACCGGCTGCCGGTCGCGTCGACGAAGTGGCTCGCGCGCTTCGCGTGGATGGAGGGTGTCGGCGACCGCTGGTGGCCGGTGTTCGGGGCGGTTTATTTCGTCGTCGCCGTCAAGCGCGTGCGTGGCATGCGCCTGGTCGGCATGGTGCGCGCGCAGCGACCGGCGCCGAATGCGGCACCGGTGGTCGCGACCCACCACAATCAGGATTTGGACCCGCACCGCCGATGACCTCCTCCACCGAAGCATCCCACGATACGCTGGCCCTGCCACCGGCCATTCAGCGCCCCCACGTCGTGATCTACACCGACGGTGCCTGCAAGGGCAACCCGGGCCGCGGCGGCTGGGGCGCATGGCTGCGCACCGGCGAACACCAGAAGGAGCTGTTCGGCGGCGAGCTGTTGACGACCAACAACCGCATGGAGCTGACCGCCGTGATCGAGGCCCTGAACTCGTTGAAGCGCACCTGCGACGTGACGGTGCATACCGACAGCGAGTACGTGCGCAAGGGCATCACCGAGTGGATCCACGGCTGGAAAGTGCGCGGCTGGAAGACCGCCGACAAGAAGCCGGTGAAGAACGCCGAGCTCTGGCAGCGGCTCGATGCGCTGCGCAATCTGCACCACGTCGAGTGGCGCTGGGTCAAGGGTCACTCGGGCGACCCGGGCAACGAGCGCGCCGATGCGCTCGCGAACAGGGGTGTCGAGGCCGCCCGCTGAGCTAAATCAGCTCACGCTCGACCTCGATCAGCTGCAGCCGCGCCAGCGGCAGGTTGCTCTGCTGCTTGTCGAGCAGCGCGACGACGAAGATCTCGGGATGCTGCGCCACCGCGCGAATGACCTGGTGGCGCAGACCGGCGCTGGTCACCACCTCGTCGATCGGGTCGGAAAGGCCCATGCTGCGCGCCGCCTGGCGGTGCGCGCGCAGCACCTGCGCGCAGGCGGCGGCGGCCAGATCGATGTCGACCGCCGGCTCGTCGTGCGGCCCGCGGGCGAGCACGAGGCCGGTCGTCGCGTCGACCACCGCGCAGCCGATCAGCCCGTCGAGCGCGAGCAGGCTGCTCAGCGCGAGCCGCGCGCGCGCCGGCTCGAGCACGCTGTGGCTGACCCGCATCAACGGCGGCATCGCTGCGCTCGCGGCCCGCAGCGGACCGGGATCGACCGGGCGGAGGTCGCCGAGCTTGATCGGGAATTCGCTGATCCCGGCTCCGTGCGCGTCGCGGGCCGGGTCCCAGCCGGGCTGGGCCTTGACCTGGTTCCACACGCCCAGCATCGCATTCCAGACCGACGAAGCGCCGGTCATCGACTCGCTCAGCACGTGCACGTGCAGGCGGCCCGGCCAGGCGATCGCACCGATCTTGTTGGCGATCCAGACGGCGCTCGGCGGCAGCATGAACAGCAGGTTCGGGCAGCGCCAGGTGGGCAGCATTGCGGCGGCATGCAGCGCGGCGAGCAGCCCGTCGATCGCATGCGGCTGCAGCGGGCCGATGATCACCGTCGTCATCTGGCTGCGCTCCATCAGCGCGACCGGGATCTCGGCGTTCTCGCTGCCGGGCGCGCGCACGTCGGCGTGGTAGATGCGCAGCGTGTCTTCGTGGCGTCGCACGAGGGTCGTGCGCTCGATCATCGCGAGCGTGCGCAGCGTCGCCTGTTCGCGCAGGTGGAGTCGCTCGATCGGCCGGCCGCCGGCGTCGGACAAGGCCTTGATCACCGCCGCGGCCCACACGCCCGCCGGGTCGAGCAGCGTGATCAGCGAGGTCGCGGTGTCGAGGTCGGAACGGGTGTTCGCGAAGTGCTCCCGGATCGCCTGTGCCGGCGAGCCGCTGACGACCAGGTCGTGCGAATGCCGGTCGACCATCTGGCCGCGCGCGTTGACCTCGGTCGCGACCGATTCCATGATCGCCGTGGCGGCGAACCCGGTATCGTGCGCCTCGCCCGACGCGCGCTTGGGGTCGTGGGCAGGGCCGAGGTCACCGAACAACGATGTGAGCACGGGGTCTCCTGGGCCGCTCGGGGGCACTGGGTCGATGAAAATTGAGCATCGCGGGCGGTGCCGCCGCCGCCGCGCCGGAAGAGTCTAGCGGGAGAGATGCGGGGCGCCCATCCCTAAGCCCGGCATGAAGCTGCAAGCGGTGTTGCAAGTCGTCACATCCGGCGGCACCAAAGATCAGGAGGCCAGGAACCGGCTCGGCGGCGCGCCGACCGAGCGCCGGACCATCGCACTGAACGCGCTCGGGCTCGCGTAGCCCAGCTCGGCGGCAATGCTCGCCATCGGCATCCGGCGCGCCGCCAGCGCCACCGCGTGCGCCAGCAGCACCTGCTGGCGCCACTGCACGAACGAGGTGCCGAGTTCGCTGCGGAACAGCCGCGCCACCGTGCGTGGACTCGCGCCGCAGGTCTGCGCCCAGCCATCGAGCGTGGCGTGGCGCCCGGGGTCGTCGAGGACGGCCTCGCAGAGCGCCCGCAGGCGCTTGTCCTCGGGCAGCGCGACGCCCAGCGGCACCGGCCGCGCGCGCCGCAGCTCGTCGAGCACGAGTGCGCTCAGGCGCGCTTCGCGCTGCAGCGCTTCGGCGTCGAGTGACGGGCCGCCGTCGGGCCTCGCATCGAGTTCGAGTGCCAACGCGCGCAGCAGATCGGAGACTTCGAGCACCCGGCAGCGGCGCCACGCCGCTTCGTTCGCCCGCGTGACCTGGGGGCCACAGCGGCCGCGTGGCTGGTGCAGGTACAGCGTCAGCAGGTCGGCGTCCTCGACGACCGTGACCGCGTGCTCGACGCCTGGCGGAATCCACAGCGCGCGCGACGGCGGCACGATGTAGGTGCCGTCCGCGACGGTCAGCCGCACGACACCGGCCGCCGATACCGCGAGCTGCGCCCATGGGTGGCAGTGCGGCACGACGCGCGATGCCGCGGCGAGGCGCTGTCGTTTCGCGCGCAGCGGGCGCACGGCGTCGGGCCTGTGCGGGTGCGGCATCGGCGGGTGGATCGGGGCCGGGCGCGACGCCTGCGTCATTGGCTGAATCTCGACAGAAGTTGACAAGCTATCGTAATCCGGCCGAACCACGCCGGCGCGACAATCTGGCCTCCACTCGAAGCCTCGTTCGAACCAGACCCATGACCACCTTGACCGTGCCGGCCCGACCGGCCCGCCAGGACGCGCACCTGATCGGCCTCGTCGGCCTCGCGCACCTGATCAGCCATTTCAGCCAGCTCGTGCTGGCACCGCTGTTCCCGTGGCTGAAGGAGGCCTTCGCGGTCAGCTATGCCGAGCTCGGACTGCTGATGACGATCTTCTTCGTCGTGTCGTGCATCGTGCAGGCCGCGTCGGGCTTCGCGGTCGATCGCTTCGGGCCCCGGCCGGTGCTGTTCGGCGGCCTGGCGCTGCTCGGCGCCGCAGCGTTCGGCTTCGCATCGAGCCACAGCTACTGGACGCTCGCCGTGTTCGCGGTGGTCGCCGGCGTCGGCAACGGCGTGTTCCATCCGGTCGACTACACGCTGCTGAACCGCAAGGTGCATCCTTCCCGGCTCGGCCACGCGTTCAGCGTGCACGGCATCACCGGCAGCCTCGGCTGGGCGCTGGCGCCGGCGATGCTGGTGCCGCTGGCGCTGCACTACGGCTGGCGTGTCGCGCTGATGTGCGCCGGCGCGCTCGCCTTCGCGGTGCTCGCGCTGCTGTGGTGGAACCGTGCGCATCTCGCGCTCGATCTGGCGCCGCCGGCGCCGAAGGCCGGCAGCGGCGCGCCCGTCGAGCACAGCTTCGCGTTCCTGAAGATTCCGGCCGTGTGGATGTGCTTCGGCTTCTTCTTCTTCTATGCGATGGCCCTGAGCGGCGTGCAGCTCTTCGCGCCCGAGGCGGCGCGCCTGCTGCACCAGGTGCCGATCCACCTGGCCGCGATGTGCCTGACGATCTACATGGTCTGCAGCGCCGGCGGCATGATCGCCGGCGGTTTTCTCGCCGCCGACCCGGCGCGCTGCGAGCGCATCATCGGCGCGGGCTTCGGCACCGCGGCGCTGATCGCGCTGGTGCTCGGCTTCGCCGCCGTGCACCCCCTTGCGGTGCCGGCGCTGTTCGGTGCCATGGGCTTCGGCGCCGGCATCGCAGGGCCATCGCGCGACCTGATCGTCAAGCGCGCGTCGCCGCCGAACGCGACCGGGCGGGTCTACGGTGTCGTCTATTCGGGGCTGGACATCGGCCAGGCACTCGCGCCGCTGCTCTTCGGCACGCTGATGGACATGCACGAGCCGGCGATGGTCTGGCTCGGCATCGCGGTCGTGCAGGGCGTGCTGATCGTCAACGCGTTCAACGTGCGCAATGCGCGGCGCACGAACCTGGCGAGCGCCGCGACCGCGTAGGGCCTTTGACGCTGCCTGGTCAGACGGCGCTGCGGTGGCGCGCGATGCAGGTGTCGAGCACCTCGCCGCCTTCGCGCAGCCACCAGTCCTGCGCCGAGAAGATCTCGACCTCGCTGTAGCCGGCAAACCCGGCCGCCTCGACCCAGCCGCGGATGCGCGGGATGTCGATCACGCCGTCGCCCATCATGCCGCGGTCGTTCAGCAGGTCGCGCGTCGGCACGAGCCAGTCGCAGACGTGGAAGGCCAGCAGCCGTTCGCGGCCGGCGCGGGCGATCTGGGCTTGCAGCTTCGGGTCCCACCAGACGTGATAGACGTCCACCGCGACACCCAGTGCGCCCGTGCGCGCCGGATCGAGTGCATCGCACAGATCCAGCGCCTGCTCCAGCGTGTTGACGCAAGCGCGGTCGGCCGCGTACATCGGGTGCAGCGGCTCGATCGCGAGCGGCATGCCGACGCCGCGCGCGTACTCGAGCGTCGCCGCGATGCCGTCGGCGACCTGCGCGCGCGAGCGCGCCAGGTCCTTGTGCTGCGGCGTACCGGCGAGCGCGCCGGGCAGCGCACCGACGACGAGCACGAGGCACGCGGCGTTCAAGGTCTTCGCTTCGTCGACGGCGCGGCGGTTGTCGTCGAGCGCGGCCCGCAGGCCTTGCGTGTTCGACGCCGGGAACATCCCACCGCGGCAGTAGCCCGAGAGCTCGATCCCGGTGTCGCGCAGCAGCGTGGCGACGCGGTCGAGCCCGACCGCGGCCACCTGATCGCGCCATGGCGAGATCGCGCGGATGCCACGCTGCGCGCACTCGGTGACGATGCGGTCGAGCGGCCACTGCGCGCGCACCGTCGCGGTGTTGATCGAGAGCCAGCGGTGATCGGCCGAGAAGTCGCGCATCGCGCTCAACCCTCGATGCCGTGCAGTGCCAGCAGATGCGCCATGCGGCGCGCCGCGAGCTCGGGTTGCTCGATCAGCCCGGCCGCGTCGGCGAGGCGGAACAGCTCGGCCAGGTGCCACAGCGAACGCGCGCTCTGCTGCCCGCCGACCATCGTGAAGTGGCTCTGGTGGCCATTGATCCAGGCCATGAACACGACGCCGGTCTTGTAGAAGCGCGTCGGCGCCGCGAAGATGTGGCGCGACAACGGCACCGTCGGCGCGAGGATCGCGTGGAAGCGCGCCGCGTCGCCGCCGGCGAGCGCCGCCAGTGCCGCATTCGCGGCCGGCGCGATCGCGTCGAAGATGCCGAGCAGCGCGTCGCTCTGGCGCTGGTTCGGCGTCGCGCCGATGCCGTCGCCGGCGATCAGCTCGGCATAGTTGAAGTCGTCGCCGGTGTACATGCGCACATTGGCCGGCAGCCGGCGGCGCATCGCGATCTCCTTGTCCTTGTCGAGCAGCGAGATCTTGATGCCGTCGACCTTTGCGGCATTCGCCTCGATGACCGCGAGCGCGGTGTCCATCGCGAGATCGGGATCGACGTTGCCCCAGTAGCCCGCGAGCGCCGGGTCGAACATGTCGCCGAGCCAGTGCAGGATCACCGGTTGCTTCGCCTGGCGCAGCACGCGATCGTAGACGCGCTCGTAGTCGATCGGCCCGGTCGCGACCTTCGCGAGCGCGCGGCTCGCCATCACGATCAGCCGCCCGCCGAGCGCCTCGATCGCCTCCATCTGCGCTTCGTAGGCGCGGATCACGTCGTCGACGCTGCGCGCCGCTTCGACCGGCAGGTGATCGGTGCCGCAGCCCGACGCGACCAGCGCGCCGGGCACGTCGCGTGCCGCGTCGAGCGAGCGGCGGATCAGCTCGAGCGAGGTCGGCCAGTCCAGGCCCATGCCGCGCTGCGCGGTGTCCATTGCCTCGGCCACGCCCAGGCCGAGCGACCACAGGCGCTGCCGGTAGCGAATCGTCGCGTCCCAGTCGATCGCGCACTGCAAGCTCGGATCGATCGCGGCGCGCGGGTCGGCGACGACGTGTGCGGCCGAGTAGGCGATGCGGTTGAATGGGGTGCCGGCCGGGGCCGTCGCGATCGGCGCGCTCGCGCGCGGCGCGTAGGGTTGCAGGCGGCCGTCGGCGGTCGGAAGTTTGAGGATCGGAGTCATCGCGCGATGCCCGTCAGACGGCGAGCGGCGGCACGTCGATCCAGCGCCGTTCGTGCCAGCTCTGCAGCGCCGCCTCGACGAGCTGCACGCCTTTCGCGCCTTCGGGCAGCGTCCAGCGATACGGTTCGTTGTCGACGACGTGGCGGATGAAATGCTCCCACTGGATCTTGAAGCCGTTGTCGTAGACCATCGAGTCGGGCACTTCCTGCCACTGGTCGTAGAAGTCCATCGTCTGCCTGACGTCCGGGTTCCAGACCGGCCGCGGCGTCGTCACGCGCGACTGTGCGCGGCACGACGACAGGCCCGCGACCGCCGAGCCGTGCGTGCCGTCGACGTGGAAGGTCACGAGGTCGTCGCGCCGCACGCGCGTGACCCACGACATGTTGATCTGCGCGACCACCGGCTCGCCGTTGTGGCCCTTCAGCTGCACGGTCGCGTAGGCGGCGTCGTCGGCGGTGGCTTCGTAGGGCTGGCCGGCTTCGTCCCAGCGCTTCGGGATGTGCGTCGCGCCCAGGCACGAGACCGACTGCACCTCGCCGAACAGGTTGTCCAGCACATAGCGCCAGTGGCACATCATGTCGAGGATCATGCCGCCGCCGTCTTCCTTGCGGTAGTTCCACGAGGGGCGCTGGATCGGCTGCAGGTCGCCCTCGAAGACCCAGTAGCCGAACTCCAGGCGCACGCTGAGCATGCGGCCGAAGAAGCCGGCGCGGCGCAGCATGTCGAGCTTGCGCAGGCCGGGCAGGAAGAGCTTGTCCTGGACCGCGCCATGCTTCAGGCCGGACTCCTGTGCCAGGCGCGCGACCTCGACCGCTTCGTTCAGGTTCGTCGCGATCGGCTTCTCGCAGTAGACGTGCTTGCCGGCGCGGATCGCGTTCGCGAGCAGGGTCGGGCGCATCTGCGTCGTACCGGCATCGAAGAAGACCGTGTCGTCGCGATTCGCCAGCGCCGCATCGAGGTTGGTGCCCCAGCGCGCGATGCCGTGGGCCTTCGCGAGCGCCCCGATCTTCTCGGCATTGCGGCCGATCAGGATCGGGTCGGGCATCACGCGGTCGCCGCTGGCGAGCAGCACGCCGCCTTCGTTGCGGATCGCGACGATCGAGCGGATCAGGTGCTGGTTCATGCCCATGCGGCCGGTGACGCCGTGCATGATGAGACCGAGTCTTTGGGTGGCCATCAGAGAGTTCCTGTGTGCGGGAGGGGTTGGGTGGCGTGCCAGTCGGGTGACGCGCCGTGCGCGTAGCCGGGGGCGAACAGCGAGTCGATCCCGATCGCGCCGCCATGGATGCGCAGGCGCGCGGCGCTGTCGTGAAGCTCGTAGAGATCGGGGTGCGCCGCGGCGAACGCCTGCTGCTCGGCCAGCGGTGCGTCGCCGAAGCCGCGGCCGTAGTGGTGGCCGTTGCGCTCGCTGTGCGTGATCCCGAGCAGTGCGACGAGCGCGAGATCTTGCTGCAGCGCCAGGCCGGCCTGGCAGGTCAGGTCTTCGGCGGACATGAAGAAGCGCGCAGCGCCGCCGGCCGACTCGCGGTTCCAGCGCTCGCAGCGGGCACGGTTGATCAGCGACTTGTACAGGCCCTTGCAGGCCTTGCTCGACACGCCGGTCCAGCCGAGCGCGCGCGCCTGCGGGAATGCGGCCAGCGTGCCGTCGGCCTCGTCCAGCAACAGCGGAATCGGACTCGCGGGCAGCGCGCTCGCGAGGCTCAGTTCGCGCGGCAGCGGCTGCTCGATGTAGAGCGGCGGCTGCATCGAGCGCAGACCGCCGAGCAGCGCGTTCAGCGCGTCGCGGCTGGCGTATTGCTCGTTGCCGTCGACCGTGTAGCGGTAGTCGCCGGCGCTCGCGTCGAGCACCGCGAGCACGGCGCGCAGGCGGGCCAGGTCGGCCGCCGGCTCGCCGCCGAGCTTGATCTTGAAGCTGCGCTGACCGTAGCGTTCGATCACCGCACGCAGGCTGATCGGCAGGCCATCGTCCGCGTCGAAGCGCAGCGTCTCGAGCTCGTCGAGCAGGCCGACGGTGTGGCGCGCCTCGATGCTTCGCCGCGGCTGCAGCGAGGCGAGCCAGCGCGGCCAGTCCCAGCCGGCCATGTCGGCGGCGATCGCGGTGGCGCACAGGCCGAGGAGGTTGCGCCGCGCGGCGTCGAAGAACGAAACGTCGAGCGCGCGGCACAGCGCGTCGGCCACGGCCTTGTCGATGACGGCCTGGCCGAAGGCGGTGCTCAGATCGGTGAAGCCGTCCGCATGGCCTTGTGCCGTCAGCGCCGTGTAGTGGCGGGCGAACAAGCCGAACGGCGTCGCCGGCGCGTCGCCGAGGTAGGCCCGCGCGGCGTTCTGCGTGGCGCGCACGAGCTGCGCGATGTTGTCGTCGGGCGTGAAGCCGGCGCGCTTGTCGAACCACTTCGGCACCATCATTTCAGCCGAAAAGCCTTGCGCGCGGGCGTGCCCCGGCACGTCGACGTCGACCCGGACGAACAGCTGTGGACATTCGGTCAGCGTGCTCGCACCGAAGCGAAACGGCAGGCGCAGGCGCACCTGCCGCACCCGCAGGTCGACGGCTCGCACGACAAGATTCACGCCGGTGGACATCGACAGGTCCTAGTGCGCGTCGAGCGTGCCTTGCGAATAGAAGTGGGCACGCAACTGGCGCGCGTAGCCGGCAAAGGCCTCGGTGCCCATCACGTCGAGCGGGCGCGGGCGTGGCAGGTCGATGTCGTAGACCTGCACGATGCGCCCCGGGCGCTCGCTCATCACGAACACGCGGTCCGAGAGGAAGATCGCTTCCGGGATGCTGTGCGTGATCAGCAGCACGGTCTTCTTCGAGCTCATCCAGATGCGCTGCAGCTCGAGGTTCATGCGCTCGCGGGTCATCGCGTCGAGCGCGCCGAACGGTTCGTCCATCAGCAGCACCGACGGGTCGTGCAGCAGCGCGCGCAGGATCGCCACGCGTTGCTGCATGCCGCCCGAGAGCTGCCACGGGTACTTGTGCTCGAAGCCTGCCAGGCCGGCCATTTCCATCAGCGCATGGGCGCGCTCGCGTGCGGCCGGCATCGGCAGGCCGCGGATCTCGGCCTGCAGCAGGATGTTGTCGAGCACGCGCCGCCACGGCAGCAGCAGCGCGCTCTGGAACACGATGCCGACATCGATCTGCGGCCCGCGCACCGGCTTGCCGGAGAGCTCGAGCTCGCCGCCGCTGATCGGCAGCAGGCCGGCGACCATCTTCATCAAGGTGCTCTTGCCGCACCCGGACGGCCCGACGACCGAGACGAACTCGCCGGCGCGGATGCCGAAGTCCAGCGGCTTCAGCGTCTCGACATCGCCTTCGCGCGTGCGGTAGGTCTTGCGCACGCCGCGGCCCTCGATCAGCACCGATGCGGTGCCGGTGATCGCGCGCGGCGTCGGGCTCAGCGCCACGACTTTGCTCGCGATTGCCGTCATTGGGGCAGGAACTCGTTGGTGACCCAGTCCTCGGCCTTGCCGCGCACGGCGGGGTCGAGGCCGCCGTATTGCACCAGCAGGTCGAGGGAATCGTTCACGTCCTTCATCGAGGCCCGCAGCGGCCGCTGGCCCTTGGTCTCGGCCGAGTGGTACAGCGGCGTCGTCAGCTTGATGCCGATCACCAGCGTGTCGCGCTGGCCGGCCTTGCTGTTGGCCTTGAGCATCGCGTCGATCGATGCTTCCGGGTTCTTCTCGGTTTCCTCGAAAGCCTTGGTGGTGGCGCGCATGAAGCGCCGCACCATGTCCGCCTTGCCGGCCAGCGTGTCCTTGTGCGCGACGACGCCGGAGCTCACCATCGTGATGCCGTGATCGGCGAAGCGGATCACGCCCACCGGCTTCTTGGTCGCGTCCTGGATCTTGATGTTCTGGTCCATCACGTAGCCCAGCAGCAGGTCGGCCTGGCCGTTGATCACCGCGTTCAGCTTGGTCTGCGCATCGCCCGAGACGACCTTGTACTGGCCTTCCTGCAGGCCGGTCTTCTTCAGGAACAAGGGCCAGATCTGGCTCATCGAGTCGCCGGGTGTCATCGCGACCGTCTTGCCGACGATGTCCTTCGGGGTCTTGATGTTCTTCTCGGCCAGGCCCATCGCCGCCATCGGGCTCAGCTGCAGCGCGACACCGACCGCCTTGACCGGTGCGCCCTTGGTGGCGGCACGAATCATCGTCGGCACGTCGACATAGCCGAAGGTCGCCGAATTGGCTGCCACCGCCTGGATCGAGACCGCGGAGCCGCGACCTTCCTGGATGTCCAGGTCGATGCCCTCGGCCTCGTAGAAGCCCTTTTCCTTGCCGAGGAAGAACGGCGCGTGTTCGCTGTAGACATACCAGTTCAGCAGCAGCGTCACCTTGTCGCGCGTCTGCGCAAGCGCGCCCGATACCAGCGCGCCCGCCAGCGCACCCGCGCACGCGACCCGAATCAGATTGCGACGCTTCATGTTGTCTCCGGTTGGTTTGGGTGAAGTGAAATCGGCACGACGCTCAGGCGGTAGCCTGCATGTCGTGACGCTGCGAGGCATGCCATGGCATCAGCCAGCGCTCGACCATTTCGACGACGAGGAACAAGAGCACCCCCATCGTGGACAAGACCAGCAGCGCGGCAAACATCAGCGGCAGATCGAAGGTGCCGGTGGCCCGCTGCAGCACGAAGCCGATGCCGGAGTTGGAGCCGACGAACTCGCCCACCACCGCCCCGACCACCGCCAGCGTCACCGAGACCTTCAGGCCGCTGAAGATCGACGGCAGCGCCTGCGGCAGGCGGAACTTCAGGAAGATCTTCAGCGGGTTCGCGCCCATCGAGCGCGCCAGATCGATCACGTCCGGATCGACCGACTTGAAGCCCTGCACGGTGGAGACCACGACCGGGAAGAAGCCGAGCAGAAAGGCCGCGATGACCTTCGGCACGATGCCGAAGCCGAACCACACGACGAACAGCGGCGCGATGGCGACCTTGGGCACCGATTGCGAGAACACCAGCAGTGGGTAGACGAAGCTTTCGACGGTGCGCGAGTACGCGATCCACATCGCCATCGGCACGCCGATCAATGCCGAGGCCGCGAAGCCGCCGAGCGTCGCATACAGCGTCGGCAGGCTTTGCGACAGCAGCATCGGCCACTCGGCGCCGAGTTGCTTGACGACCGCCAACGGCGGCGGGATCAGGTACGGCGGGATATTGAACAGCCGCACCGCGAGATCCCACAGCACCAGCAGGATCAGGATGAGCCAGAACGGTCGCGTCGCCGGATGGGTGAGCCAGTGCTTCATCAGGACACCCGGAATTTCAGCGAATGGTCATAGGGCAGGGCGGGGTTCGCGAACTCGTTGTCGTTGCTGACGAAGTGCAGCGCGCACGCGCGGCGCCATGACTGGCTGTGGTTCGGGCCGGAGGCATGGAAGGTGTTGCCGTGGTGGAAGCTCACGCCGCCCTTGCGCACTGGCGCCGGCGACATCGGCTGCTTCTCGAGGATGGCCGGCGGCAGCTGCAGGTTGAACGGCTCCGCCTCGGGCGCGAAGTGCGGGTAGACCGGCCCGAGGTTGCTGCCGTCGCCGAAGTACAGGCAGCCGTTCTCGAGCGTCGCATCGTCGAGTGCGATCCACGCGGTGACCATGCCCTCGGGATCGGTCGGGCCGAAATAGAAGTTGTCCTGGTGCGCCGGTTTCGGGCCGCCGCCTTCCGGCGGCTTGAAGAAGATCTGGCTGAAGTACACCGACAGGCCCGGCCCGATCAGCGCTTCGACATGGTCGAGCAGCCGGCGGTCACGCGCCAGCGCCTGCACCGCGGGGCGCTGCGCATGTGGGTTGTCGAGCTTGCGCAGGACCGTGCGTGCACCGACGCCGCCGTCGACGTACCAGGCACGTTGTGCCTGCGGCAGCTCCTGCAGGAACGAGCTGCCCCAATGCTCGATGTCGCGCACCACGGCGTCCATCTCGTCGGGCCGGAAGACCCGGTTGATCGTCACGTGGCCTTGGCGGCGAAAGAACGCGATGTCGAAGGGATCCATCGTTGCCTCTTCAATTAACCGTCTGGTGAGTGATGCCGTCAGGGTTCACTTGCGCAGCAGGTAGCCGAGGATCACTTCGGTGACATGCGAGAGCCGCTCGGCCAGCGCGGCAGGCGCGTGCAGATCGCGCGCGAAGATCGTCGACAGCGTCGCGCCATTGGACAGGTAGAAATAGCACAGGCTCGCGATCGAGATGTAGAGCTGGACCGGGTCGACGCCGCCGCGAAAGAGGCCGGTGCGCTGGCCGCGCTGCAGCACGTCGCCGAGCAGCTGGATCAACGGCGAATTCAGTTCGCGGATGCGCGACGAGCGCTTCAGGTGCGCCGCCTTGTGAAGGTTCTCGCTGTTCAGCAGCGTGAGGAAATGCGGGTTCGCGAGGTAGTAGTCCCAGGTGAACTCGACCAGGCGACGAACCGCGGTCGCGGGCTCGAGGTTCTCGAGGCGCAAGGCCTTTTCGGCTTCGCGGATGTCGGCGTAGGTCTGCTCGAGGACCGCGAGGAACAGGTCGTCCTTGCTGCCGAAGTAGTAGTACAGCAGGCGCTTGTTGACGCCGGCGCGCTCGGCGATGCGCTCGACCCGGGCACCGCCGAGCCCGGCCTGCGAGAACTCGGCGACCGCGGCGCTCAGGATGGCCTGTCGGGTGCGGTCGGCGTCGCGGGTGCGAGCTTCCGGCAGCGGGATCGCAAGCGTCGTCATGCCGGCATAATTCACTAGACGGTGAATTGATGGTATCGGGGCGAACCCTCGGCCGGAGTGTTCACAATCCGCGATGCACGCGCGGCGACGCGCGCCCATCCAATCGGCTGTTTGCGACGACCTCATGACCCCATCCAAGATGCCCCGACCCGCCGGCCACCTGCTGGTCGAAGCCCTCATTGCCCAGGGCGTGGACAGCGTGTTCGGCGTGCCGGGCGAGAGCTACCTTGCGGTGCTCGACGGCTTCTACGAACAACGCGAACACATCCGCTTCATCGCGTGTCGCCAGGAGGGCGGCGCGGCGTTCATGGCCGAGGCGCAGGGCAAGCTGAGCGGGCGCCCGGGCATCTGCTTCGTGACGCGCGGGCCGGGCGCGACCAACGCGAGCATCGGGCTGCACACCGCGTTCCAGGACAGCACGCCGATGATCCTGTTCATCGGCCAGGTCGCGAGCGACCAGCGCGACCGCGAGGCGTTCCAGGAGCTCGACTACCGGCAGGTGTTCGGCCCCGGCACGCTGGGCTTCGCGAAGTGGGTCGGCGAGGTGCATGACCCGGCGCGGCTGCCCGAATATGTCGCGCGCGCCTTCCATGTCGCGATGCAGGGACGGCCCGGGCCGGTCGTGCTGGTGCTGCCCGAGGACATGCTGACCGCGTCTACCGACGCGCCGGTGTTGCCGCGCATCGAACCCGCGCTGGCCTGGCCCGCCCCGGGTGCGCTGCGCGAGGTGCGCACGATGCTGCTGGCGGCGCAGCGGCCGTTCGTGATCGTCGGCGGCAGCGGCTGGGACGCCGCCGCGTGCGACGCGATGGAGCGCTTCGCCGAGGGCTGGGAGCTGCCGGTCGGCTGCGCGTTCCGTTTCCAGGATCTGTTCGACAACCGGCACGCGAACTACGCCGGCGATGTCGGCATCGGCATCAACCCGAAACTCGCGGCCCGCATCGCCGAGGCGGACCTCGTGATCGCTGTCGGCCCGCGCCTGGGCGAGATGACGACCGGTGGCTACACGCTGCTCGAGGCGCCGCAGCCGAAGCAGAAGCTGATCCACATCCATGCGGGCCCGGAGGAACTCGGCCGCGTCTATGCCGCCGACCTGATGCTGCAATCGGCGATGGCCTGCGCCGCGAAGGCGCTCGAGGGCCTGGCGCCGCCGCCGTCGCTGCCGTGGCGCGAGTGGACCGCCGCCGCGCACGCCGATTACGAGGCGAACTTCGACACGGCGCCGGTCGCGCCGCTCGACATGGCCGAGCTCGTCAAGACGATCCAGCGCCTGGCGCCGGCCGACAGCGTGCTGACGAACGGCGCCGGCAACTACAGCGGCTGGCTGCATCGCTTCTACCGCTACCAAGGCCTGCAGCACGGCGGCCGCACGCAGCTCGCGCCGACCTCGGGCGCGATGGGCTACGGCGTGCCGGCGGCGATCGCCGCGGCGTTGCTGCAGCCCGAGCGCACGGTGATCAACATCGCCGGCGACGGCGACTTCCTGATGACCGGCCAGGAGCTCGCGACCGCAACCGGCTACGGCGCCGGCAAGGGCATCGGCAAGCTGATCGTGATCGTCGTCGACAACGGCACCTACGGCACGATCCGGATGCACCAGGAGCGCGAGTACCCGGGCCGCGTCAGCGGCAGCGACCTGTTCAATCCCGACTTCGCCGCGCTCGCGCGGGCGCACGGCTGGGGTGCGAGCTTCGTCGACGCGACCGCGCAGTTCGAGCCGGCGTTCGCCGCGGCGCTCGCGGCCGATCGCCCGACGCTGATCCACGTGAAGCTCGATGCCGAGGTCAGCACCTCGCGCGCGACGCTGACGGCGATCCGCCGCATCGCCAGCGCGCGCCGCTGAGCGCCCGACACCCCGACGAGCCGCCGCGATGGACAGCGCCTCGAAGCCCGACGCCGACACCGACGCCGCCGCAGCGGCGCTTGCCGAGGCACTGAAGTTCCTCGGTCACGACGCGCGCGAGGGCCACTCGTCGACGCTCGCGCTGCTGGAGTTGCAGCGCATCAAGCCCGATCCGCTCGCGCTGCCGCAGCTGATCGAGCGCGTCGAGCAGAACGCGCGCCGCGCGCTGGTCGCGATCGACGACTTCATGGACGTGATGCATGCCCGCAGCGATGCGTTGCGGCTCGAAGAACTCGATCTCGGCGACCTGCTGGTCGAGGTCGTTGCCGACGCCTGGACGATGGCGAGCCAGCAGGGCGCGCGTGTGCTCGTCGTGCCGGGCGGCCCGGAGCAGATCGTCGGCCACGCTGATCGTGAGCTGCTGGGCGGCGCCCTCGCGAAGCTGCTACGCGACGCGATCGCGGCGGCACCGCGCGGCGCGGTGCTGTCGTGCGCGCTGCGCGAGGCGCCGCTCGACGGCGCCGCCGCCGTGGTCTTCGAGATCGCTGTGCCGGCCCCGGCCGTGGGCGGCGCACCGGCGTGGCCGGCGCGCCGTGCGCCGCGCGTCCCAGCGGGGCTCGCGCTCGCACAGGTCGTCGCGGCGCGGCACGGCGGCAGCCTGACACTGGCGCCAGGCGATCGGTGGCAGACGTTTCGCCTGCACCTGCCGCTCGCGGCCGCGCCCGATCGGCCGACCCGGTGATGCAGGGCCTACACTGGCGCGCCACGGTGCCGGCCAATCGGGCCGGCACGGTCGGAGCTGTCACGCCACGGCGTGCACGACTGACGAGGAAATGAAGCAATGCGTGTGGCGGCTCTGGATGACGAAGCAAACCAGCTCGAGCTGATCCAGCGGACGCTGGCCTCGATGGGCCACGACTGCCACGGCTTCACCGACAGCAAGGCGTTTCTGCGCGCTCTGCGGCGCGAGAGTTTCGACCTGCTCGTGCTCGACTGGGAACTGCCCGACATCAGCGGGATCGAGGTCTTGCGCTGGGCGCGCGAGAACCTCGAGGAGCGCGTGCCGGCGCTCTTCATCACGAACCGCAACACCGAGGCGGACGTGATCGAGGGCCTCTCGGCCGGCGCCGACGATTTCATGATCAAGCCGATGCGCGTCGGCGAGCTGACGGCGCGCGTCAAGGCGCTGCTGCGCCGTGCCTACCACCAGCCGCCGTCGACCGAGATCGCGTTCGGCCGCTATCGCTTCGACGTGGCCGGCGCGAAGATCGCGGTCGACGGCACGCCGGTCACGCTGAAGCAGAAGGAGTTCGACCTCGCGCTGTTCCTGTTCCAGAACATCGGCCGGCTGCTGTCGCGCAAGCACCTGCTCGAAGCGATCTGGAGCATCGAGGCCGAGGTCGCGTCGCGCTCGCTCGACACACACGTTTCGCGTCTGCGCACCAAGCTCGGGCTGCACCCCGAGAATGGCTATCGGCTCGTCGCGATCTACAGCGTCGGCTACCGGCTCGAGGCGGTCGGTGCGTCCGTCGCCACCCCGACGCCGGTCGACGAGCCGGCGCGCGGCAGCGCCGATGCGCCGGCTGCCGATGCGGGCTGAGCCGCCTGAACGGGCGCGCGGCGCCACAACAGCAGCAGCACGCCGGCCAGCACCACGCTGACGGCCGCCCATTCGAAGCCGGTGACCGACTCGCCGGCGAACGCCACGCCGAGCAGCATCGCGATCACCGGGTTCACGAAGGTGTAGCTCGACGCGAGCCCGGCCGGCGCGCGCGCGAGCAGCAGCATGTAGGCGTTGAACGCGATCAGCGAGCCGAAGCCGACGAGGTACAGCCAGGCGGCCAGCGCGACCGGTTGCGGCGGCCACACCGGCGCCTCGCCGTGCAGTGCCGACAGGCCCATCAGCACCGCGCCGCCGCAGAGCATCTCGCTCGCGAAGCCGGTCGCGCCCGGCGCCAGCGGCAGCGCGCGCTGACTCAGCACGCTGCCGAGCGACCAGCTCGTGCAGGCGATCGCGATCGCCGCCAGGCCCGCCGGCGAGGCCTGGAAGCCCGCGCCCTGGGTCAGCATCAGCACGCCGACGAGGCCGAGCGCGATGCCCAACACTTCGATGCGCCGGGGCCGCACGCCCCAGAACAGGTTCAGCGCGGCGATCAGCAACGGCACCACCGCGATGAACGCGACGACCAGCCCCGAGCCGACCGAGACCTCGGCGAACGCCGTGCCGCCCATGCCGCCGCCGAGCATCAGCGTGCCGATCACCAGCGCGTTGCGCCACTGCCGGCGGCCCGGCCAGGCCGCGCCGCGCCAGCGCATCCAGCCCATCAGCAGGGCGCCGGCAAACAGGAAGCGCGTGCCCATCTGGAAGAACGGCGGAAAGCTCGGCAACGCGAGCTTGATCGCGAGGTAGGTCGAGCCCCAGATCAGCCAGGTGGCGGCGAGGCACAGCAGCAGCAGGGGCGGCAGGCCGATGCGCGCGGCGGCGCGCGGCGCGGTGGAGACGAGCGTGTTCATGGGCGCCATCGTATGAAGGCGTGCATGCTTCATCCATGGGCGATTCGAGCTTTCCAGCGCACAATGCCGTCGATTCGAAGGAGATTCATGGTCACGACCTTGAACATCGATCTGGACACCTACGACACGCGCATCCTCGCGGAGCTGCAGGCCGATGCGCGGCTGACGATGGCCGAGCTCGGCCGTCGCGTGCACCTGAGCCAGCCGGCGGTGACCGAGCGCGTGCGCAAGCTCGAGGCCGCCGGCGTGATCAGCGGCTACCGCGCGACCGTGAACCTCGCGAAGCTCGGCTACGGCATCCGCGCGATCATCCGCATCGGCCGTGCCGAGTACCCGCGCATCGTGAAGCTGGTGCAGAACACGCCGGAATGCATCAATGCCTACAACGTGACCGGCGAGGACAGCTGGGTGCTCGAGATCGCGGTGATCGACGTGAGCCACCTCGATGCGGTCGTCACGAAGTTCTGCCTGCTGGCCGAGACGGCCACCTCGATCATCCTGAATCCAGCGCGCGAGCACCAGGCGATGCTGCCGCCGCTGGCGGCCGACGTGAAACCCCCCATCAAGAAGGTGACCAACGCATGAATACTGCTGCATTGATCTTGAATCGGCGGGCCGCCGCGCCGGGCCGCCCCAAGCAAGGCCCGACCCTCTCGGAGGGTCGCACGCCGTATGCGGCGTGCGGGGTGTCGTCATGAAGGACCTGGTCACCGGCGACCTGTGCGACGCGAACAAGAGCAATCGCGACGCGAGCTTCCGCGTGCTGCCGCCGCTGTTTCGAGACTACGGCAAGCGCGTGTGCTTCGCCGGTGTCGTCAGCACCGTGCAATGCTTCGAGGACAACTCGTTCGTGAAGGCCGCGCTCGAGGAGCCGGGCCAGGGCCGCGTGCTCGTCGTCGATGGCGGCGGCTCGCTGCGCCGTGCACTGGTCGGCGGCAACATCGCGTCCGCCGCGGCGAGGAACGGCTGGGCCGGCGTCGTCATCGACGGCTGCGTGCGCGACAGCGCCGAGCTCGCGCAATGCGATCTCGGGATCCGCGCGCTCGCGCTGATCCCGATGCCGACCGAGCGCCGCAACCAGGGGCAGCGCGACATCGCCGTCCACCTGCGCGGCGTGTGGGTGCTGCCGGGCGAATGGCTGGTCGCCGACGAGGACGGCATCGTCGTGATGCCTTCGCCGGCGCCCTGAAACGCGCCTTGGATCAAGGCTCGAAGCCGGCCGCGAGCAGGCTCTCGCGGTGGTGGGTGAAATCGCTCGCGTTGCGGTAGTGCAGGCTCGGCGCGAGATCGACATCGACGCGCAACGACGGCCGCTGCTTCAGGGCCTCGACACGGTGCAGCTGCGCCTCGGACGGCGCGCCGGTGCGCACCAGGCAGGCGGCCAGGAACGCGTGCTGGACCGCGTTTGGCGCCGCGATGCGGCGCATCGCGGCGACCGCGTCGGCGTAGCGCAGCGCGACGAAATGCGCTCGGGCCAGGTGGCTCCAGAAGCGATCCGGGTGGAACGGGTTCAGCCGCATCGCCTTCAGGATCCACTCGATGCCCTCGTCGGGCTGGCCGAGCCAGGTCAGGATCTCGCCCTGCTGCACGACGATCAGGTCGTCGTTCGGATTCAGGCCGAGCGCGCGCTGCTGGTGGTAGACGGCCTTGTCGAGGTCGTCGCGGATCACCCACGCGGCCGCGAGGATGCGGTGCACGTCGCTGTCGTTGTCGTCGAGCGCGAGCGCGATCTCGAGCTCGCGGACGATCTCGTCCTGCGCCGCCTGCGCGTCGGCGCACCAGCCGTAGGTCCAGGCCTGGCCGAGGATGCAGCCGCGCCAGGCGTGCGCATGCGCGTACTTCGGGTCCAGCTCGATCGCACGCGTCACGAGGTGCAGCGCCTCCGTGTTGTCGGTCTGGATCGAGCGGTGGTGCAGCACCTTGCTCGCGACCAGGCATTCGTACGCCGCCATGCTGTCGGTCGGCTTGCGCGCGGCGCGATCGCGCGTCGCCGCCTCGACCCGCCCGGGCAGCACCGCGACGATCGCGCGCGTCATCTCGTCCTGGATCGCGAAGATGTCTTCGAGCTGCCGGTCGTAGCGCTCGGCCCAGACATGCCGGTCGGCCTCGGCGTCGATCAGCTGCACCGTGATGCGCAACCGATCCCCGGCGCGGCGCACGCTGCCTTCGAGCACGTACTGCACGCCGAGCTCGCGTGCGACCTGCTTCACGTCGACGGCCTTGCCCTTG
This sequence comes from Rhizobacter sp. P5_A1, assembly GCF_056400745.1. Taxonomy (NCBI): domain Bacteria; kingdom Pseudomonadati; phylum Pseudomonadota; class Betaproteobacteria; order Burkholderiales; family Sphaerotilaceae; genus Rhizobacter; species Rhizobacter sp. P5_A1. The sequence continues at coordinate 279,427 of NZ_JBFUKR010000005.1, read as the reverse complement.
TACTTGAACGAGGTGTTGCGCGAGATCACGAACAGCTCGCGGAAGCGCGAGAGCTCGGTCAGGATGTCTTCGGTCAGGCCGTCGACGAAGAACTCCTGGTCGGCGACGCCGCTCATGTTGATCAGCGGCAGCACGATGATGGACGGGCCGGTCGACGGGCCCGGCACGACCACCTTGTGCGTCTCGCCCGGCTGGCCGGCCGAAGCGGGCAACGCCGGCGGGCCCGACACGACGCGGTACACGCGCACCGGCGCGGCGATGTTGTGCAGCTCGCGCGCGCCCATGTCTTCGAACCGGTGCTCCAGCCTGCCGCGGACCTCGTCGTGCACCTTGCCCGAGACGCAGATGCCGCCGGGCTCGGCCAGCGCCTCGATGCGCGCGGCGACGTTGACGCCATCGCCGTAGAGGGAGCCTTCTTCGACGATCACGTCGCCGAGGTTCACGCCGATCCGGAACGCCATGCGGCGGTGCTCCGGCAGGTCGGCGTTGCACCGGGCGAGCTGCACCTGCATCGCGCAGGCGGCTTCGACCGCGTCGACCGCGCTGCCGAACTCGGCAAGGATGTTGTCGCCGGGCGCGTCGACGATGCGGCCGTGGTGCGTGGCGATCAGCTCGCCGACGAGCTTGCGGCAGATGGTCAGCGAGCGCACCGTCGCGAGCTCGTCGTCGCCCATCAGGCGGCTGTAGCCTGCGGCGTCGGCGCTCAGAATCGCGGCCAGCCTGCGCTGCACAATGCGTCTCCCCATCGGTGACGCTTCGATTCTAGGCAAATCGCCGGGCGATATCGACTGGGATCAGCCCTCGAACACCTCGAGCGCGCGGTTCATGCCGCCGGTGGTGATCGACAGCATCGCCTGCTCGAGCACCGCTGGCTTCGGGTGGTAGGCGATGCTCAGGCCGACCGCGCCCATCATCGGCAGGTCGTTTGCGCCGTCGCCGACCGCGATCGCCTGCGCCGGCGCGATGCCCATCAGCTCGCAGACCTCGAGCACGACGCGCTTCTTCTCGGCACCGTCGACGATGTCGCCCCAGGGCCGGTCGACGAGCTGGCCGGTGAGCGCGCCGGCTTCGATCTCGAGCACGTTGGCGCGCGCGAAGTCCAGGCCGAGCCGGGCGCGCACGCGTTCGCTGAAGAACGTGAAGCCGCCCGACACCAGCAGCGTCTTCAGGCCGGCCGCGCGGCAGCTCTGCACGAAGCGCTCGACGCCGGGGTTCAGCCGCAGGTGCTGCGCATACACCTGGTACAGCGCCGCCTCGGGCACGCCGCGCAGCAGCGCCAGGCGCCGGCGCAGGCTTTCCTTGTAATCGCTGATCTCGCCGCGCATCGCGGCCTCGGTGATCGCCGCGACCTCGGCCTTGCGGCCCGCGGCGGCGGCGATCTCGTCGACGCACTCGATGTTGATCAGCGTCGAGTCCATGTCGAACGCGATCAGCTTGTAGTCGGCGAGCCTCAGCGGCGGCGTGAAGCCGCGGATGAACAGGCCGGGAGCGAATTCGTGGGGCATGGTGGTTCAGGCGGCCTGGGCGAGCTTGGGCGCGCCGAGCGCCCGCAGCACGTCGCGGATCAGCTGCGCACGGGCCTTCGGCTCGGGCGTGTCGCGCTCGATGCGCAGCTTGTCGTTGCCGGCGAGCTTGATGTGGCGGTTCTTCTGCACCAGCTCGATGATGCGCAGCGCATCGACCGGCGGGTTCGGGCGGAAGCTGATCACCATCAGCTTCGGCGCCGCGTCGATCTTGGTCACGCCGAAGGGTTTCGCGAGCACGCGCAGGCGGTGCACGTCGAAGAGGGTCTGGCCTTGCGCGGGCAGCTTGCCGAAGCGATCGGTGACCTCCTCGAGCATCGCGTCGATCTGCGCCGCGGTGTTCGCCGACGCGAGCCGCTTGTACAGCGACAGCCGCGTGTGCACGTCGCCGCAGTAGGCGTCGGGCAGCAGCGCCGGTGCGTGCAGGTTGATCTCGGTCGTCGCCGACAGCGGGCCCAGCAGGTCGGGCTCGACGCCGGCCTTGAGCGAGCGCACCGCCTCGGCGAGCATCTCGTTGTAGAGCTGGAAGCCGACCTCCATCATGTTGCCGCTCTGGTTCTCGCCGAGCACCTCGCCGGCGCCGCGGATCTCCAGGTCGTGCATCGCGAGGTAGAAGCCCGAGCCGAGCTCCTCCATACTCTGGATCGCCTCGAGCCGCATCGCCGCGGCCTTCGTCAGCGCTTCGACATCGGGCACCATCAGGTAGGCATAAGCCTGGTGGTGCGAGCGGCCGACGCGGCCGCGCAGCTGGTGCAGCTGCGCGAGGCCGAACTTGTCGGCGCGGGTCATCAGGATCGTGTTCGCGCTCGGCACGTCGATGCCGGTCTCGATGATCGTCGAGCACAGCAGCAGGTTGTGGCGCTGCGCGACGAAATCGCGCATCACGCGCTCGAGCTCGCGCTCGGGCATCTGGCCGTGCGCGATCGCGATGCGCGCCTCGGGCAGCAGCTCGGCGAGCTTGTCGTGGCGCGCCTGGATCGTCTCGACCTCGTTGTGCAGGAAGTAGACCTGGCCGCCGCGCTTCAGCTCGCGCAAGACCGCCTCGCGGATCGTGCCGCTGCTCTCGGTGCGCACGAAGGTCTTGATCGCGAGGCGCCGCTGCGGTGCGGTCGCGATCACGCTGAGATCGCGCAGGCCTTCGAGCGCCATGCCCAAGGTGCGCGGGATCGGCGTCGCGGTCAGCGTCAGCACGTCGACCTCGGCGCGCATCGCCTTGATCGCTTCCTTGTGGCGCACGCCGAAGCGGTGCTCCTCGTCGATCACGAGCAGCCCGAGGCGCTTGAACTTGACCTTTTCGCCGATCAGCGCGTGGGTGCCGACCACGATGTCGACGGTGCCGTCGGCGAGGCCGTCGAGCGTCGCCTTGACCTCCTTGGTCGAGCGAAAGCGCGAGATCTCGGCGACCTTGACCGGCCACTTGCCGAAGCGATCCGCAATGTTCTGGTAGTGCTGTTCGGCCAGCAAGGTCGTCGGCGCCAGGATCGCCACCTGCTTGCCGCCGGTGACCGCGATGAACGCGGCGCGCAGCGCGACCTCGGTCTTGCCGAAGCCGACATCGCCGCAGACGAGGCGGTCCATCGGCTGCGGCGAGACCATGTCCTGGATCACCGCGTGGATCGCGGCCTGCTGGTCCGGGGTCTCCTCGAAGCCGAAGCTGGCCGCGAAGGCCTCGTAGTCGTGCGGTGTGAAGCGGAACGCGAAACCCTCGCGCGCGGCGCGGCGCGCGTACAGGTTCAGCAGCTCGGCAGCGGTGTCGCGGACCTGCTCGGCGGCCTTGCGCTTGGCCTTGTCCCACTGGCCCGAGCCGAGCCGGTGCAGCGGCGCCTCGTCGGCGGCAACACCGGTGTAGCGCGCGATCAGGTGCAGCTGTGCGACCGGAACATAGAGCGTGGCGTTGTCGGCGTACTCGAGGTGCAGGAACTCGCTCGGGCCACCGTCCTGCCCTGCGGCGAGGTCGATGCTCTTCAGGCCGACGTAGCGCCCGATGCCGTGGTTCGCATGCACGACGGGATCGCCGACCTTCAGCTCCGACAGATCCTTGATCAGCGCGTTGACATCGCTGACCTGCTCCTGCTTGCGGCGCCGCCGCGCGGTCGGCGAGGTCGCGAACAGCTCGGTCTCGCTGACGAACTGGATCGTGACGCCGTCCTCCGGTTCGAACCAGAAGAAGCCCTGCGCAAGGGGCGCGACCGCGATCGCGAAGTGCGCCGCGCCGGCCTGGAACTCGGCCAGTGTCGCAACGCTCGGCGGCTCGATCTGGCTGTCGCGCAGCAGCTCGAGCAGGCTCTCGCGCCGGCCTTCGGTCTCGGCCACGATCAGCACGCGGTACTGCGTCGTGCCGACCTGCGTCTTCAGGCGCTGCAGCGGCTCGGGCGCGCCGCGCTCGACGCTCAAGTCGGGCAGCGCGCGCGCCCAGGAGACCTCGTCATTGCCGCGCAGCGCGAGCTGTGCGTACCGGTTGCATTGCGCGAAGAAATCCTCCGGCTTCAGGAACAGCGTCTCCGGCGCCAGGATCGGCCGCTCGCGATCGGCCTGCAGGAAGCGGTGGCGTTCGCGCGTGTCGGTCCAGAAGCGCTTCAGCGCCTCGTCGATCTCGCCGTGCAGGACCAGCGCCGCGCCGTCCTGGCCGAGCGCGCCGAGGTAGTCGAAGATCGTCGCGGTCGCATCGAAGAACAGCGGCAGGTAGTACTCGATGCCGCCGCTCGCGAGACCGGTGCCGATGTCCTTGTACAGGCGCACCTTGGTCGGATCGCCTTCCATCTTCTCGCGCCAGCGGGCGCGGAACGCGGCGCGCGCGTCTTCGTCCATCGGGAACTCGCGCCCGGGCAGCAGCCGCACCTCGGGCACCGGATACAGGCTGCGCTGCGTGTCGGGATCGAAGGTGCGGATCGAGTCGACCTCGTCGCCGAACAGGTCGACGCGGTAGGGTACCGGCGAGCCCATCGGGAACAGATCGATCAGCCCGCCACGCACCGCATACTCGCCGGGCGAGACGACCTGGCTGACGTGCGTGTAGCCGGCAAGTGTCAGCTGCGCCTTCAGCGCCGCCTCGTTGAGCCGTTCCTTCTGCTTGAAGTGGAAGGTGTAGCGCGCCATGAAGCTCGGCGGGGCGAGCCGCACCAGCGCGGTCGAGGCCGGCATCAGCACGACATCGACTTCGCCCTGCTGGATGCGCCAGAGCGTCGCGAGGCGCTCGGAGATCAGGTCCTGGTGCGGCGAGAAGGTGTCGTAGGGCAGCGTCTCCCAGTCGGGGAACACCGCGACGCGCAGCCCCGGCGCGAAGAAGGGCAGCTCGACCTCGAGGCGCTGGGTGTCGGCGGGCTCGGCGGTGATGATCGCGGTGAGCTTGTTCTGCGCCGCCTGTTCCTGCGCGAAACGCGCGATCAGGAGCGCATCGGCCGAACCGGGCGGCCGGGGCAGCGTGAAGCGTTTTCCAGAGGCGATCGCGGGGAGTTGCATGAAACCTTGGCGCACAAAAAGCAATACGCCCCGGCGAGGCCAGACGTGGCGCTGCGCGGGGCGAAAGACTGGCCGGATTATAGAATTCGCGCCTCGATGACGCTTGCCGCCACCCCCGAAGCACCGCCCCGCCTGTACGCACTCGTTCCCTGCGCCGGCGTCGGCGAGCGTGCGGGAGCGTCGGGGCCGAAGCAGTACGCGCTGCTCGGCGAGCGCAGCCTGGTCGGGCACACGGTCGCCGCGTTGGGGCAGGTCGCGCGGATCGATTCGGTGCTGGTCGTGCTGAGCGCGGGCGACGCGGAAGGTCCGGCGCAGCTGGCCGGCAGCGGCGCGACGCTCGCGCACTGCGGCGGCGCGACGCGCGCCGAGACCGTCCTCAACGGGCTCGCCGCGCTGCAGGCGGGCGGCGCACGGGCGCACGACTGGGTGCTCGTGCACGACGCGGCGCGCTGCCTGGTCCGCCCCGAATGGGTCGACACGTTGATCGACGCCTGCCTCGACGACCCGGTCGGTGGCCTGCTCGCGCTGCCGGTCGCCGACACGCTGAAGGCGGAGCGCGACGGCCGCGTCGAGGCCACGATTGATCGCCGCGCGAAGTGGCAGGCGCAGACGCCGCAGATGTTCCGCATCGGCATGCTGCGTGACGCGCTCGCGCGCGCCGGGGCCGGCGCCACCGACGAAGCGAGCGCGATCGAAGCGCTCGGCCACGCGCCCAAGCTGGTGCCCGGCTCGCTCGAAAATTTCAAGATCACGTGGCCGGCCGATTTCGACCTGGCCGATCGACTCCTCAGGACGCGTAAGCCATGAATTCACCGCGCATCAAGCCGCCGCTGTGGCGCATCGGCGAGGGCTGGGACACGCACGCGCTGGTGGCCGGGCGCAAGCTCGTGCTCGGCGGCGTCGAGATGGCGCACACGCACGGGCTGATGGGCCACTCGGACGCCGACGCGCTGTGCCACGCCATCACCGACGCCCTCTTCGGCGCGGCGGCGCTCGGCGACATCGGCCATCACTTTCCCGACACCGACACGCAGTACCGAGGCGCCGACTCGCTGGCGCTGCTGGCCGAGGCGGCGCGCCGCGTGCGCGCGGCCGGCTGGCTGGTCGGCAATGTCGACAGCACGATCATCGCGCAGGCACCGAAGATGGCGCCGCACATCCTCGCGATGCGCCAGCGCATCGCGCAGGCGATCGACGTCTCCGTCGATCAGATCAGCGTGAAGGCAAAGACGGCCGAGAACATGGGGCCGGTCGGGCTCGGCCAGGCGATCGAGGCACGCGCGGTGTGCCTGGTGTGGCGCGGCTGAGCACGGTCCGCGCCGGCGCTCAAGGCGCCTTCTTGAGCCGGATGTGCGCCATCAGGCCGCCATCGGGCGCGTTGACCAGCTCGAAGGTGCCGCCCATGCGTTGCACGGCCTTGTCGACGATCGCCAGGCCCAGGCCCGCGCCGGTCGCGGCGGTGCGCGCGGCATCGCCGCGGAAGAACGGCGTCGTCAGCTGCGCGAGCTTCTTCGGGTCGGCGCCCTGGCCGAAATCGCGCACGGTCAGGATCACCCAGGGGCCGGTGCGGGCGTAGCTGACGATGACGCGCGCGATGCCGGTATCGGTCGAGCGGCCATAGCGGCGCGCGTTCTCGAACAGGTTCTGCAGCACGCGGCCGAGTTCGACATCGTCGGCCATCACCTTGGTGTCGATCGCGACGCGCGAGGTGATGCGGATCTGGCTGGTGTCGCGGAACGCCGCCATCTCGCGGTCGACGACGCCGCTCAGGTGCACCGGCATCATCCGGCTCTCGCCGGGGCGCGCGTAGTCCATGAACTTGTCGATGATCGCGTCGAGCTGGTCGATGTCCAGCGCCATGTTGTGCTTGGCCTCTTCGTCCTGCACGCTCATCTCGGCCTCGAGGCGCAGCCGGGCCAACGGGGTGCGCAGGTCGTGCGAGATGCCGGCGAGCATCACCGCGCGGTCCTGCTCGACCTTCGCGAGCTCGCGCGCCATCCGGTTGAAGCCCATGTTGACCTGGCGGATCTCGCTCGTCAGCGTGTTCTCGTCGAGGCGCGAATCGAATTCGCCCTCGCGGATGCGGCTCGCGGCGAACGAGAGCTCCTTCAGCGGCTGGTTGATCAGCCGCGCGATCGCCGCCGAGCCGAGCACGGTCGCGAGCAGCGCCATGCTGACCCACAGCACCAGCGTGTTCCACAGGATCGGGGTCGGGTGGGTCGGGTCGACCTGCAGCCAGAACGGGTCCTTCTCGATCGAGAAGCCGACCCACAGACCCGGCGCGCCGTTCACCGAGCTGGCGACCAATGTGTCGGGGCCGAGCACGCCGCGCAGCTGCGCGCCGATCGCGCGCGAGACACGATCGGCCTCGTAAGGCTCCCACTTGTCGGCCGGCTCGCGCGGGGCGAGCTTCAGCGACTCCTGGTTCGAGATGCCCTTGATCAGCGCGACGCGGTTGATGCCGTCGCTCGACAGCAGCGCGGCACGCGCCAGCTTCACCAGGCTCGCGATCTGCTGCGCCTGCTGTGTCGCGCGCGGCTCGAACTCGAGCGCACGAAAGGTCTGCGTCCATGCGAACACGCCGCTGATGAGCAGCAACGCGATCAGGAAGAAGGTGCGCCAGAACAGGCTGAGGGCGACTCGTTTGGGCATCGGACGGGCAGGCTACCAGACAGACGAAAGAACGGCTCCCGGAGGAGCCGCTGTGACATCTCGTCAATTCGTACCGTCTGGCACGAACACGTAGCCGACGCCCCAGACCGTCTGGATGTAGCGCGGTTGTGCCGGATCGGGCTCGATCATCTTGCGCAGGCGCGAGATCTGTACGTCCAGGCTGCGGTCGAAGGGCTCGAACTCGCGGCCGCGCGCGAGCTGCGCCAGCTTGTCGCGCGACAGCGGCTGGCGCGGGTGCCGCACCAGCGCCTTCAGCATCGAGAACTCGCCGGTCGTCAGCGCGATCTGCTCGCCTTCCTTGCTCAGGCGCCGCAGCGCGAGGTCGAACTCGAACGGGCCGAAGGTCACGGTCTGCGCTTCGAGCGCCGGGGCGCCGGGCGCTTCGAGCGTCGGGCGGCGGCGCAGCACCGCGTGGATGCGCGCGAGCAGCTCGCGCGGGTTGAACGGCTTGGGCAGGTAGTCGTCGGCGCCGACCTCGAGGCCGACGATGCGGTCGACATCCTCGACCTTCGCGGTCAGCATGATGATCGGTGTCAGGTCGTTCGCGGCGCGCAGGCGCCGGCAGATCGACAGGCCGTCTTCGCCCGGCAGCATCAGGTCGAGCACGATCAGGTGCACGGTCTCGCGGGTCAGCAGGCGGTTCAGTGCCTTCGCGTCTTCGGCGAGCAGCACCTCGAAGCCTTCCTGCGTCAGGTAGCGGCGCAGCAGGTCCCGGATGCGGGCATCGTCATCGACGACGACGACTCGGTCGGGGCGCGGGTTGGCAACAGTGGTCATACAGCAGCTCCAAAATATGTAACAGAGCCGATTTTGGACACGAAACCGCCCCGATTTTGCGAGCCCTGACCAGCTGTTACAACTGAGTGAAAGACGCGATTCAACCCGTTTCGAGGCGCTCAACCGTATAAGCCTGCATCGGTGCGCGGTACGCATCCGGCGCGCCGCACCGAGCATCGACACCACCCGGAGGATCTCGCACCATGTCGTTCCGCACCACCCGCCGCGCCGTCGCGCGCGGCCTCGTCCTCGGCGCCGCGCTGGTGGCGCCGCTGGCCTGGTCGGCCGATCAGCCGCCGCCGCAAGGCGTGGTCAATCTGTCGAGCAGCGCCACGCTCGAGGTCACCAAGGACATGTTGAGCGTCACCTTCAACACGACCCGCGAGGGCAGCGATGCGGCCGCCGTCCAGGCGCAGCTGAAGCAGGCGCTCGACGCCGCGCTCGCCGAGGCGAAGAAGGCGGCGCGACCGGGCCAGGTCGACGTGCAGACCGGCAACTTCACGCTGTCGCCGCGCTACACGAACAAGGGTGTCGTCAGCGGCTGGCAGGGCAGCGCCGAGCTGATCGTCGAAGGCCGCGACATGCAGGCGATCGGCCAGCTCGGCGGTCGCATCACGACCTTGACGATCAATCGCGTCGGCTACGCGCTCTCGCGCGAGCTGCGCGAGAAATCGGAAGGCGAAGTCTCGGCGCAGGCGATCGCGCGCTACCGTGCAAAGGCGGCCGAGTACGCGAAGCAGTTCGGCTACTCGGGCTACACGTTGCGCGAGGTCAACGTCTCGAGCAACGAGCAGCCGCCGATGCCGCGGCCGATGCAGATGCGGGCGCAGGCGATGTCTGCCTCGGCGGACGACGCGTTGCCGGTCGAGCCGGGCAAGGGCACCGTCACGGTCAGCGTCAACGGAAGCGTGCAGATGGTGAAGTGAGGGCAAGCCGGCCGACGCCGGCGTGGTTCGTCGGCCTTCGCTTACGATGAATCCATCGTGAACCGAGGCCGACGACCATGACCGAACCCCGCCTGAACCACGTCCAATGCCTGGGCGCGCGTGGTCTGCGCCGCATGGCCTACTGGGAATGGGGCGACGCTGCGAATCCGCGCGTGCTGGTCTGCGTGCACGGCCTGGCGCGTCAAGCGCGCGACTTCGATACGCTGGCGCGCGCGCTGAGCGACACCTATCGCGTCGTCTGCCCCGACGTCGTCGGTCGTGGCCAGTCCGACTGGCTGAGCGACCCGAGCGGCTACCAGATCCCCGCGTACGTGGCCGACATGGTCACCTTGCTGGCGCGGCTCGATGCGCAGACCGTGCACTGGGTCGGCACCTCGATGGGCGGGCTGATCGGTCTGGGGCTGGCGTCGCTGGCGGATACGCCGATCGGCAAGCTGGTACTGAACGATGTCGGCCCGACGATCCAGTTCGAGGCGATGATCCGCATCGGCAACTATCTCGGCCAGCCGCTGCGCTGGAACACGCTCGACGAAGCGGCCGACTACCTGCAGACGATCTCGGCCAGCTTCGGCCCGCACAGCCGCGAGCAATGGCTCGCGCTCTCACGACCGATGCTCAAGCCCGACGGCGATGGCTTCAAGCTGCACTACGACCCGGCGATCGCGCTGCCGTTCAAGGCGATCACACCCGCGATGGCCGCGGCGGGCGAGGCGATGACCTGGGCTGCGTTCGACGCGGTGCGCTGCCCGACGCTGGTGCTGCGCGGCGCCGAGTCCGACCTGCTGTCGCATGCGACCGCGACGGCGATGACCCAGCGCGGCCCGAAGGCGCGGCTGGTCGAGTTCGCCGGCGTCGGCCACGCACCGACCCTGGTCGCCGACGACCAGATCGCGACCGTGCGCGAGTTCCTGCTGGAGCCCGCGCCCAGCCCATGAAGACCGGCGTGCTGGACGCGCGCATCGACGCCGCGCCCATCGTTCAACTGTTCGACGAGCATCCCGACGCGGCCGCCGAGGCCGCGCAGCTGTTGCGCGCGCGCGCGTTCGCCGAGCCGCTGCTCCACGGTCAGCAGCTCGACACCGGCGAGGACGCGCTCGCGCACGCCGATGCGGTCGCAGCGATCCTGCAAGGCATCGGCGCGGCGCCGGCGATGCGCGCCGCGGCCTACCTCGTCTACGCCGGCGAGTACCTGAACAAGCCCGAGGAGGTCATCGCGAAGGCGTTCGGGCCCTCGCATGCGAGCCTGGTCGTCAACACGCGCAAGCTGGTGCAGCTGCAGCGCGCCGCGCGCGAGGCACAGCTCGGCACCGAGGCGCGCGCGCAGCAGTCCGAGCGCGTGCGCAAGATGCTGCTCGCGTTCTCGCGCGACCTGCGCGTCGTGCTGCTGCGCCTGGCCTCGCGGCTGCAGACCTTGCGCTTCTTCGCGGCGACGAAGACGCTGTGCGCGCCGGAAGTCGCTGCCGAATCGCTGCAGGTGTTCGCGCCGCTCGCCAATCGACTGGGCATCTGGCAGATCAAGTGGGAGCTCGAGGACCTGGCGTTCCGCTTCCTCGAGCCCGCGCAGTACCAGCAGGTCGCGCGGCTGCTCGACGAGAAGCGCGTCGAGCGCGAGCAGCGGGTCGAGGCGTTTCGCCAGCGCCTGGCCGACGATCTGAAGGCGCACGGGCTGCGCGCCGAGGTGCAGGGCCGGCCGAAGCACCTGTACAGCATCTGGAAGAAGATGCAGGGCAAGCAGCTCGACTTCGCGCAGGTGCATGACCTGCGCGCGGTGCGCGTGATCGTGCCCGATGTGCCGGGTTGCTATGCGGTGCTCGGCCGCGTGCACGAGCTGTTCCACCCGGTCGCGGGCGAGTTCGACGACTACATCGAGCGGCCGAAGCCGAACGGCTACCAGTCGCTGCACACCGTCGTGCAGGATGAATCCGGGCGCGCGGTCGAGGTGCAGATCCGCACCCATGCAATGCACGAGCACGCCGAGCACGGCGTCGCTGCCCATTGGGCCTACAAGGATGCCGGAGCGAGGGGCTACGCCGGTGTCAGCGCCGATGCCGAGCAGCAGGCGCGCATCGCAGAGGCGCGCAAGACGGTGCTGCGCCAGCTGCTGGCCTGGGAGCGCGACACGGCGCTCGGCTCGCCCGAGAGCGCCGCAGCGCCGGCCGACGACCGCATCTACGTCTTCACGCCGGCCGCCGCGGTCGTCGAGCTGCCGTCCGGCGCGACGCCAGTCGATTTTGCGTACACGGTGCACACCGACCTCGGCCACCGCTGCCGCGGCGCGCGCGTCGACGGCGCGATGGTGCCGCTGAACACGGCGCTGCAAAGCGGCCAGACGGTCGAGGTGATCACGACGAAGGAGGGCGGCCCTTCGCTCGACTGGCTCAACGCCGACCTCGGCTATCTGAAGAGCTCGCGCGCGAAGGCCAAGGTGCGCGCGTGGTTCAACGTGCTGGCGCAGAAGGAGACCGCGGCGAAAGGACGCGAGGCCGTCGAGAAGCTGCTGCAGCGCGAGGGCAGGACCTCGATGAAGCTCGACGACCTGGCGGCGCAGCTCGGTTTCCGCAGCGCCGACGCGCTGTTCGAGGTCGTCGGCAAGGACGAGTTCTCGCTGCGCAACATCGAGACGCTGCTGCGCCCGACCGAGCCGCTGCCGACGCCCGACGACCTGATCGCCTCGCGGCGCGGCGAGGCCACGCCGCCGAAGGGCGGCGTGCTGGTGGTCGGCGTCGAGTCGCTGATGACGAGCCTCGCGCGCTGCTGCCGCCCGGCGCCCCCGGATCCGATCGGCGGCTACGTGACGCGCGGCAGGGGCGTCGCGGTGCACCGCGCGGTTTGCACCAACTTCCGCCAGATGGCGGCGCGTTCGCCCGAGCGCGTGATCGCGGTCGCGTGGGGCGCGCCGCGCGGCGACCGGCCCGCGCTTTACCCGGTCGACGTGATCGTCGAAGCGGCCGATCGGCAAGGGCTGCTGCGCGACATTTCCGAACTGTTCGCGAAGGAGAAGATGAACGTCACCGGCGTGAAGACCCAGTCGGTGAAGGATTCGGGCGGCGGCACCGCGTGGATGACATTCACGATCGAGGTCGCCGATGCGGCGCGCCTGGCCCACGTGCTGGGCCTCGCAGGGCGCATCGCGGGCGTGCGATCGGTCCGGCGCAAATGAGCTGTGCTATAGTCTTGGGCTCGGGCGATTAGCTCAGTGGTAGAGCGCCTCTTTGACGTGGAGGATGTCGGGAGTTCGACCCTCTCATCGCCCACCAGACACATACCACGCACGTCGATACAAGCGAAGAGCCTGCCCCGCAAGGGGCAGGCTCTTCTGCTTTGTCTGCTTTGAAGTGGGCTTTCGGGAACCCTCGCATGGAAATGACACCCCGCCGCCAGTCGCTGATCGACGCCCATGTCAGCGAGAGCCGCCGCCTGATGACCGACTGTGCGTTCGAGTTGAACGACCTGGTCCGGTTCGCGATCTCGGCATCGCGCGAGAAGGGCCACAAGGTCTACCACCCGATGGACCCGGTCAACGAGTGCATTCGCAACTGGACCACGCTGAGCCGCAAGCTCGCGAAGCTCTCAGACGAGGTGGCGCGCACCAGCGCGCGCCTGGGCGTCCAACCCTTCGAGCCGGAGCAGCCGGCGGCTGACGACCCGAGCCCTTGAAGGTTCGGTCTGCCAAATGAAACGGGGCACCTGCTGGTGCCCCGTGTTCGTTGGGTGCGAAGGCGCGTCGCCGATCAGCCTTCCAGCAGCCGCGGGCCTTCGCCGGCCGCCGCGGCGGCCGCCGCGTCGTAGCCGCCGTCGACCCAGCGCCGGCCGTGCGCGAAAGCCTGGTGTGCCGCCGCGGTCGGATCGCTGTACGGCGGTGTCGGCACGCCGAGCGGGATTTCGAGGGTCAGCGCCTCGGAGGCGTCGTAGATCACCAGGCGCGGCGCGAATGCGTGGTCGCCCAGGCGTTCTGGCGAGCACTGGAACTCGAAACCGCGGTACTGGGCGAAATAGGTAGGTTCCATGCTGATCGGCTCGCTCGCAGACTGTCCCGACCGACTGGCCGAGAACCCAACGGGACTGTGTCGGATTGTGAACTGTCGCGGACGCGGCGTGCAAACCCATGAACAAGGGGGGGCGCGACGGCATACTGGTCAGTCGATGCCGGAATCCGCGATGCAGTTCACGAAAGTCCGAATTATCGTCGCAACCGTGCTGCCGCAGGTCGTCGCCGCGGCGTCGGCGCAAGGCGTCAACCCCTCGATCGATGCGCTGCCTGCAGGACCTTCGAGCCGAAGGTCGTGACGATCCAGAGCGTGCCGAACCGTTGAAGCGGCGCAACGCGGGCCGGTAGCGCCTCTCGCGTCCTGCTGCGCGACGCCCGCGCGCGCCGTAGGCGCTATCCGACAACCGAATCGGGCGGCGGGCACTGGCTGTGGCGCCGGCGCTGCACGAGCATCAGTCCATGGCGACCGGCTCCCGCATCCTCTGGAAAGGCGCGATCAGTTTCGGGCTCGTGCACATCCCGGTGAGCCTGCACACCGCGACGACCGAACACGCGATCGACTTCGACTGGCTCGACAAGCGCAACATGGACCCGGTCGGCTACAAGCGCATCAACAAGAAGACCGGCAAGGAGCTGACGAAGGAGAACGTCGTCAAGGGCGTCGAGGTCGAGGACGGGCACTACGTCGTGCTCGGCGACGACGAGATCGCCGCCGCGTATCCGCAGGCGACGCAGTCGATCGACATCGAGGCCTTCGTCGCGGCCGATGAGATTCCGTTCGTCTACCTCGACCGGCCGTACTACCTCGCACCGATCGCGAAGGGCGCGAAGGTGTATGCGCTGCTGCGCGAGACCCTGCTGCGGACACGGCACATCGGCGTCGCACGCGTCGTGATCCAGACGCGGCAGCACCTCGCCGCGCTGATACCCGTCGGCCCGGCGCTGGTGCTGAACCTGCTGCGCTGGGGCGCCGACATCAAGCCGTGGACCGATCTGGACCTGCCCGCCGAGGGCGCGAAGGCCACGCACCTGAGCGAGGCCGAGCTGAAGATGGCGGCGCAACTCGTCGCCGACATGAGCCGCCCGTTCAAGCCCGGCGACTACCGCGATTCGTTCAAGGACGAGGTGATGGCGCTGGTGCACCGCAAGGCCGAATCGGGCGAGACCGAAACGGTGGTGCAGCCTGAGGCGGGCGAGGCACCGGCGAAGACGGCCGACGTCATCGACCTGACCGAGCTGCTGAAGCGCAGCCTGAAGGGCGGCGGCGACCAACCCAAGCCGGCTCGCAACGCGCACGCGAAGGCAGCGCCGGTGAAGAGACACCGCGCTGCGTGAACGCAGATGGCGACGATGACGAACGCGCTCGCCGAATACCGGCGCAAGCGTGACTTCGCGCAGACGCCGGAGCCGCGCGGCGCGCCGGCGCGCTCGACCGGGCGGCTCTCGTTCGTGATCCAGAAGCACGCGGCGCGCAGCCTGCATTACGACTTTCGCCTCGAGCTCGATGGCACGCTGAAGAGCTGGGCGGTGCCGAAGGGGCCGAGCCTGGACCCATCGATCAAGCGCATGGCGGTGCAGGTCGAGGACCACCCGCTGTCGTATGCCGACTTCGAGGGCGAGATCCCGCCGCAACACTACGGCGCCGGCACCGTGATCGTGTGGGACCGCGGCAGCTGGTCGCCGGTCGGTGATGCGCGTGCCGGCCTGCGTGACGGCCACCTGAAGTTCGATCTCTCCGGCCAGAAGCTGAACGGCCGCTGGGCATTGGTGCGCATGAAGCCGCGCGGCGGCGAGCGCCAGCCGACCTGGCTGCTGATGAAGGAGAACGACGACGAGGCGCGCGCCGCCGACGAGTACGACGTGATCGAAGCCGAGCCGGACAGCGTGCTGACGACATCGAAGACGGAGCCGGAGCATCGCCCGCGCACGGTCGCGAAGACGCCGCTGCCTGCCGCGGCGCGATCGAGCCGCGCGACGCGCGAGCCGGCCCGCATCACGCACCCCGACCGCGTGATCGATGCCGCGAGCGGCGTGACCAAGGGCGAGCTCGTCGACTACTACGAGCGCGCCGCAGCGCTGATGCTGCCGCACCTGAAAGCGCGGCCGGTCGCGCTGGTGCGCGCGCCGGCCGGCGTCAAGGGTGCGCAGTTCTTCCAGAAGCACGCCGAAGCCGATGCGCTGCCCGGCATCGTGCAGCTCGACGACGCGCTCGACCCGGGGCACGCGCCGCTGCTCGCGGTCGCGTCGGCGCAGGGGCTGCGCTCGGCGGCGCAGATGAACGTTGTCGAGTTCCACACCTGGAACATGACGACGCGCACGATGCCGCGCCCCGACCGGATGGTCTTCGACCTCGACCCGGGCCGCGGTGTCGACTGGCCGGCGCTGCGCGACGCGACGCTCGCGCTGCACGCCTTTCTCGATGAGCTGGGGCTGACGACTCGCCTGAAGACCAGCGGCGGCAAAGGCCTGCACGTGATCGTGCCGCTCGCGCCGCGCCACGACTGGCCGCTGGTGCGCGCGTTCGCGCAGGCGGTCGTCGCGCGGCTCGCGCAGACGCTGCCGCAGCGCTTCGTCGCGAAGAGCGGGCCGCGCAACCGTGTCGGGCGCGTCTTCATCGACTACCTGCGCAATGGCTGGGGCGCGACGACCGCGTCGGCCTGGTCGGCGCGCGCGCGGCCAGGGCTCGGCGTCTCGGTGCCGATGGACTGGAGCGAGCTCGCGCAGATCGACGGCGGGGCGCACTGGAACGTGCGCAACATCGACGCGCGGCTCGCGCGCGGCAACGAAGCTTGGGGCGCCTTCGCGGGGTCGTCGCGGCAGACGCTGACGAAGGCGATGAAGGCGCTGGAATTCGAACCGACGGAGGCATCGACATGATCTTCTTCGACCACACCGAGCCGCCCGCGGTCCCCGACAACCCGAACCTTCCACCGCCGGTGCCGCCGCCCGAGCCCGACGTGGTGCCGGTGCGCGACCCGTTGCGCCCCGAGCATCCGGACCCTGTGCGCGAGCCGCCCCGCGACAAGCCGCCGATGAAGCATGCGCCGCCGCCGTGACGCTGCCGGGGCTGGTCTACGTCAGCGACGCCGCACCCGGCATCCGGCGCCTGCGTCGTGGCGCGGGCTTCGCCTACCGGCAGCCCGACGGCCGGCCGCTGCGCGATGCCGGGGAGCTCGCGCGCATCCGCCGGCTCGCGATCCCGCCGGCGTATTCGCAGGTCTGGATCTGCCCGCTCGCGCACGGCCACCTGCAGGCGACCGGCCGCGATGCGCGCGGACGCAAGCAGTATCGCTATCACGCGAGTGGCGGCTCGCCCGCGACGAGAGCAAGTTCGACCGGCTCCCGGCTTTCGTGAAGCGCTGCCAGTCGCTGCCGGGGCAGGCGCTGTTCGAGTACCTCGACGACGCCGGTGCTCTGCACGGCGTCGGTTCCGCCGACGTCAACGACTACCTGCGCGAGGCCGGCGGTGGCGAGTTCAGCGCGAAGGACTTTCGCACCTGGCACGGCAGCGTGCTTGCACTGCAGGGATGGTGCGAGCTCGAGCCGGTCGATGCCGCAAAGCCGGCCCGCGCCGCCGCGGCGCGCCTGCTCGGCGAGGTGGCGCAACGACTCGGCAACACGGTCGCGGTGTGCCGCAAGGCATACGTGCATCCGCGCGTGCTCGCGCTGCTGTGCGGCGACCCGACCGCGCACGTTCCGGTCGCCGCGAAGCGGCGGGCCGGACTGTCGGCGGCCGAGCGCAGCCTGCTCGCGTTCCTGAAGACCTGCGGGTAAGCCCCGGTGCGAGCGCGTCGCCCCGCGCGGTGGATTCGCACTAGACTTTACTTACCGGTCGGTCGAGTTTGTTTCGCCGCAGGCGATGCAGCGCATGAACCGACCTGCTGCGGGAGAAACCGATGTCAGAACCCCTGGTGCTGAGCGCGCAGAACGGCGCCGTGCGCACGCTCACGTTGAACCGTCCGAAGGCGCTGAACAGCTTCACGTCGGAGATGCATGTCGCGCTGGCCGAGGCGCTGCGCGAGGTCGAGGCCGACACGAGCACGCGCTGCCTCGTGCTGACCGGCGCCGGCCGCGGCTTCTGCGCCGGCCAGGATCTGGCCGACCCGGCGGTCGCGCCCGATCTGGCGCCGGGCGCCGCGCCGACCGATGTCGGCGGCGTCATCGAGCGCTTCTACAAGCCGCTCGCGCTGCGCCTGCGCGCGCTGCCGGTGCCGGTGATCGCGGCCGTCAACGGCGTCGCGGCCGGCGCCGGAGCGAGCCTGGCGCTCGGCTGCGACCTCGTGATCGCGGCGCGTTCGGCCAGCTTCATCCAGGCCTTCTCGAAGATCGGGCTGGTGCCCGACGCCGGCGGCACCTGGCTGTTGCCGCGCCTGGTCGGCCGCGCGAACGCGCTCGCGCTGGCGATGACCGGCGACAAGCTCGCCGCCGAAGCCGCGCAGCAGATGGGCCTGATCTGGAAGTGCGTCGACGATGCCGCGTTTGCCGATGAAGTCGCCTCGGCGGCCGCGCGGCTCGCCGCGATGCCGGTCGCCGCGCTGGTCGCGACGCGTGCTGCGATCGACGCGGCGATGGACCTCGGCTTCGCCGACGCGCTGAGCGCCGAGGGCCGCTGGCAAAGCCGGTTGAGCGCGTCGCACGACTACCTCGAAGGCGTCGCCGCGTTCATGGCGAAGCGCCCTGCGGTCTTCACGGATCGCTGACCCGCCCGCATGCCCCGCGGCCGCGCCCCCGGCTACGACACGCAGCGCGAGCAGATTCTCGCGCGCGCGGCGGAGCTGTTCGCGCGTCAGGGCTATACCGGCACGTCGATGAACCAGGTCGCGCTTGCCTGCGGCGTCTCGAAGCCGTCGCTCTACCACTACGTGCGCGACAAGTACCAGCTGCTGGTCGAGATCGCCGAAGACCACATCGACCGGCTCGAGGCGCTGGTCGTCGAAGCGCAGGACAAGCCGCTGGAGCCGCAGGCCCGCGTGCGCGAACTGATCGCGAGCTTCCTCGTCGTCTATGCCGACGCGCAGGCCGCGCACCGCGTACTGACCGAGGACGTGAAGTTCCTCGAGCCGGCCGACCGCGAGCGCGTGCTCGACGGCCAGCGCGCGGTCGTCGCGGCGTTCGCCGAGGCGATCGCCGACACCCGGCCCGACCTGCGCTCGAGCGAACTGCACAAGCCGCTGACGATGCTGCTGTTCGGCATGATGAACTGGATGTTCACGTGGCTGCAGCCCGGCGGCAAGCTGACGCACGCGGCGATGGCGCCGATCGTCGCCGATCTTTTCTTCGGTGGATTGGATGCCGTGCGCTGGCCCGAATCCACCCCCGCCCCGATCGCCCGCCACAAACCCACCCGACGGAGACACCCATGAACCTGAAGAAGACCTTGATCGCGCTCGCCGCGACCCTGAGCGCGGCCACGCTCGCACATGCCGACGTCAATGTCGGCGTGACCGTCTCGGCCACCGGCCCGGCAGCGTCGCTCGGCATCCCCGAAAAGAACACGATCGCGCTGATGCCGCAGACGATCGGCGGGCAGAAGATCAACTACATCGTGCTCGACGACGCCTCGGACACGACGCAGGCGGTCAGCAACACGCGCAAGCTGATCACCGAGAACAAGGTCGACGTCATCCTCGGCTCGACCGTGACGCCGAACTCGCTCGCGATGATCGATGTCGTCGCCGAGAACCAGACGCCGATGATCTCGATGGCCGCGTCGGCACGCATCGTCGAGCCGGTCGACGCGAAGAAGCGCTGGGTCTTCAAGACGCCGCAGAACGACATCATGATGTCGCTTGCGATCGCCACCAGCATGGCCGACAGCGGCGTCAAGACGGTGGGCTTCATCGGCTTCGCCGACGCCTACGGCGAAGGCTGGTTCCAGGAATTTTCGAAGGCCGCGGGGCTGAAGGGCCTGACCATCGTCGCCAGCGAACGCTATGCGCGCACCGATACCTCGGTGACCGGTCAGGTGCTGAAGATCGTCGCGGCCAAGCCGGACGCCGTGCTGGTCGCCGGCTCGGGCACGCCGGCGGTGCTGCCGCAGCGCGCGCTCAAGGAGCGCGGCTACGCGGGCAAGTACTACCAGACGCACGGCGTTGCGAACAACGACTTCCTGCGCGTCGGCGGCAAGGATGTCGAAGGCACCTTGCTGCCGTCGGGTCCGGTGCTGGTCGCCGCGCAACTGCCGGCGACGCACCCGGTGCGCAAGTCGGCGCTCGACTATGTCGCGAAGTACGAGGCGATGTACGGCAAGGGCTCGGTCTCGACCTTCGGTGCGCATGCGTGGGACACCGGGATGCTGATGCAGGTCGCGGTCGCCAATGCGCTCAAGAAGGCGCAGCCTGGCACTGCCGAGTTCCGCGCGGCGCTGCGCGATGCGCTCGAGAACACGAAGGAAGTGCACGGGGCGCACGGCATCTTCAACATGTCGCCGACCGATCACCTCGGGCTGGACCAGCGCGCCCGCGTGATGGTGAAGATCGAGAACGGTGCCTGGAAGTACCAGCCCTGAAAAAGGGGTGAACCGAGCCGTTTCGGCCCTGTCGGGAAAACCCCTTCGGGGCACCGATACGGCGACTTCTAGAATTGTTGTGCAGTCGCACATGAAAGAGGAGTTGCCGAATGGCTCAGTCCCGCCGCGCAGTCAGACCCGAGGCGAGCGCCGAGCCCGCGGCCCCTGCGGCCGCCGAGGCGCCCGCGAGCGGCCCGCGCGTGCTGAAGAAGTACCCGAACCGGCGCCTCTACGACACTCAGCTCAGCAGCTACATCACGCTCGCCGACGTGAAGGCGATGGTGCTGAAGGCCGAGAGCTTCGAGGTACGCGATGCGAAGACCGGTGAAGACCTGACGCGCAGCATCCTGTTGCAGATCATCCTCGAGGAAGAGAGCGGCGGCGTGCCGATGTTCTCGGCGCCGATGCTGGCGCAGATCATCCGCTTCTACGGCCACTCGATGCAGGGGATGATGGGGTCTTACCTCGAGAAGAACCTGCAGACCTTCACCGAGATCCAGGCGCGCCTGGCGGAGCAGTCGAAGGGCCTGTACGACCCGGCCGCGCAGTCGCCCGAGATGTGGTCGCAGTTCCTGAACGGCCAGGCCCCGGTGGTGCAGAACCTGATGGGCAACTACCTCGAACAGTCGCGCAAGATGTTCACGCAGATGCAGGAGCAGATGGCCAAGCAGGCCGGCGCGTTGTTCCCGGGGATGCCCGGATTCAAGCCGACCAAGCGCTGACGTGCAGGGGCTGACGTGGCAGCGGGCTTGCATGCCGCGAGCCGTTTTCTCGAACGGGAGGGAGTGACGATGTTTGCATTTGCCAAGTGGGCGGCCGTGGCCGCGGTCGTGAGTCTGGCGGCCACGGTGCAGGCGGCGCCGCGCAGCGACCTGGATGTTCGCCTGTCGGCGCCGACGCCGGTGCTGCGCGGCGATGTCGACGTGTTCGTCGACGTCACGGTCACGAACACGGCGCGCCACGCGGTGCACGTGCTGGCATGGCAACTGCCCTCTGAAGAACTCGAGGCTGCGCTGTTCCGGATCACCCGCGATGGCCAGCCCGTCCGCTACCTCGGCCCGATCGTGAAGCGCGCCGCGCCGCAGGCGGGCGATCTCGTCAAGCTCGACGCAGGCGCGGCGCTGAACTACAGGGTCGAACTCACCGCCGGCTATGACCTGTCGCAGGACGGCCGCTACGCTGTCGAATACCAGAGCCGCGGCAAGCACGCCGATGCCGGCGCGAACCTCGCGTCGTCGGCGCCGCTGTACCTGTGGCTCGAGGGGCGCAGCGGCAAGACCGCGGCAGCGCCGCAGCCACCGACCGCCGGCGCCGCGAGCATTTCCTACACGGGCAATTGTTCGGCGTCGCAGCAGACGATCCTGTCGAACGCGGTCGCGGCGGCGACGAACTATGCGACCGCGGCCAATGCCTACCTGGCCGCAACGCCATCGGCGACACCACGCTACACGACCTGGTTCGGCACCTTCTCGAACGCCGGCTGGAACACCGCGCACTCGCACTTCACGGCGGAGCAGAGCGCGTTCACGACGCAAGCGCTGACCCTCGACTGCAAATGCAAGAAGCCGAACGTCTACGCCTATGTCTACCCGACGCAGCCGTACAAGATCTACCTGTGCGGGGTCTTCTGGAAGGCGCCGCTGACCGGCACCGATTCGCAGGGCGGCACGCTGATCCACGAGATGTCGCACTTCAATGTCGTTGCCAGCACCGACGACTGGGCCTACGGCCAGAGCGCCGCGAAGGCGTTGGCGATCTCGGATCCGGCCAAGGCGCTCGACAACGCCGACAGCCATGAATACTTTGCCGAGAACACCCCGGCCCAGCCCTAGATGACGCCGCCGCGGCGCGCGCCGGCCTGGCTCGGAGCGATCGCGGTGCTGTCTCTGGCGATCGAGCCGGCCGCCGGCGGCGAGGCGCCGCTGCAATGCATGCTGAGCGCCTCGGCGCGGGCCGCGGTCGGCCAGTCGGTGGCGCTGCACTTCGCGCTGCACAACCGGAGCGATCATGCGCTGCGCGTGCTCGAATGGAACACGCCGTTCGAGGGCTGGTTCGGTGCCTACCTCGAGCTCACGCGCGACGGTGTCGCGCTGCCCTACCGGGGGCCGATGCTCAAGCGCGGCGAGCCGTCGGCCGACGAGTACCTGGGCTTTCGCGCCGGCCAGCGGCGCCGCGCGAGCGTCGACCTCGCGCAGGTGTTCGACCTGTCGATGCCCGGCCACTACCGTGTCGAGCCGCGGATCACGTTGTTCGATGTCGTCGCCGGGGCTACCGCGCGCACCGCCCGGCCGCGCGATGCGCAGCGCGCAATGCCGCTGCACTGCAACGCGGTCGAATTCGATCTCGTCGAGGCGCCGCACGGGCCGGGCCGCTGATCGGCGAAAATCGCCGGATGATCGAAACCACCCCCACACGAACGGCCACCGCCAACCCGGCCCCGAAGATCGGCTTCGTCTCGCTCGGCTGCCCGAAGGAGTCTGGATTTATACCCGTCGATTGAGTTACTGACGCTTGAGAGCGGACGGATCGACACGATCGGCTTGGGACGACAAGGCCTCACCGCTGGAGGGTAGGGACTCCGACCGTCCAACGCGGCACTGATGGCCGCAATGGCCATCGGGCTGGATCCGGCCATGATCGGTGATTCGCGAACGCCAGCTATGTGGAGTTCCACGAAGTGGCAGCACGCGCTCGACTGGCACCATGCCGCGGAGTCGAGCGGAATTCGCACCCTGGCGCGCTCGATTCCGATCGCCAGTTAGCACACGGTGCAAGGGTTCGAATTACTCGGTCGTAGCGCTAAGAACGCCTTTGGCTCACTTCAACACCGGCAAAGGTCGGCGAGGCAAACCATCCACGTCGCCCGGCATTTGGACCACCTGGGCGCCGATCCAGTTGCCACGCGCCAGCGCAGAAGGCCAGTCCAGGCCCTCCAGGCGGGCGCTGATCACACCCGCCGCGAATCCGTCGCCGGCACCGACGGTGTCGACGACCCGCGTCACCGGGAAACCCGGCACTGTGCCTTGTTCGCTTGCAGTGCGGTAGTAGGCGCCGTCGGCACCGAGCTTGATCACCACGACTTCGGCGCCGCGTCCCAGGTAGAAGGCCGCGATGTCGGCCGGCGCATCCAACCCGGTCAGGGTGCGGCCCTCGGCGAGGCCGGGGAGCACCCAATGCGCCGTCGCGGCGAGTCGATTGATGTGCTCGACCATCACTTCCTGGTCAGGCCACAAGCGCGGCCGCAGGTTGGGATCGAACGACACGGTGCGGCCCGCGTCGCGCATGAACTGCATACTGTGCGCCACCAGGTCCGCCGCGCCCGATGACAGAGCCGGGGTGATACCCGTCAAATGCAAGTGGCGCGCGGCGAGGAAGCTCGCAGCATCGAAGTCGGCGAGCGACAGTTCACTCGCGGCCGACCCCTGGCGAAAGTATTCCACCGTCGGATCCCTGCCATCGAGCGCGCGCGACTTGAGCATGAAGCCCGTCGGCCGCTGCGGATCGATAGTCACCCGGGTGCAATCCACGTTCTCGTGCTCCACCGCGCGACGAACGAAGTCGCCGAACGAATCGGCGCCGAGGCGGCTGACCCAGCGCGCGCGCAAACCCAGGCGCGAGAGACCGATCGCGACATTGGTCTCGGCGCCCGCGAGGTGCTTGGAGAAACGCTCGGCGTCAGCCAGTGCGCCCGGATCGTCGGCCACGAACAAGGCCATGCTCTCGCCGAGCGTGATGACGTCCGGCGGCGTCACCGGCACGCCTCCACCGCGGCGCGCACGCCGCGCTCGCGCAGCGCGTACGTCTGCCGTGCCACCTCCTCAATGAAGCGGGGCTGCTCCGACAATTCGCCGAACAGGTTGGAACGGCGTACGAAGACTTCGACGCGGCGTCGCTCGCCGGCCAGGGTGTCCGCCACTTCCGCGCAAGCATCTTCGGCCTGTGCCAGCGCTTGCGCCAGCGCGTCGGCCAGTGGATCCTGGATGTCATAGCGCCGGCCGGCCTCATCGATGCCGCGCAGATAGTGCATCCATGCCGCCACGGCCAGCGCGAGTCGATCGATCGAGGCATCGGCGCGCAGCCGCTCGGCGATCGTGCCGAGCAGGCGTTGCGGCAGCTTCTGCGAGCCATCCATGGCGATCTGCCGCGTCTGGTGTTGCAGCGCAGGATTGGCGAAGCGCTGCAAGAGGCGGGCGGCGTATTGCTCGAGGTCCAGCCCGGCCAGCGGCGGCAGCGTGGGCGCGATCTCGTCGCGCATCAGAGTGGCGATGTATTCGCGCAGCCACGGCTGGGCGATTGCGCCATCGACGGTCTCGAATCCAGCCATCGCGCCGAGGTACGCGAGTGCCGAATGCGTGCCGTTGACCATTCGCAGCTTGAGCTTCTCGTAGGGTTCGGCCTCCGCCACGAACCGCGCGCCGCCGATGGCCCAGTCGGGTCGCCCGGCAGCGAAGCGGTCTTCCACGGCCCAATCGAGGAACGGCTCGCCGAGAACCGGCCAGGCGTCGTGGACACCGAGCCGCGCGCCGATGCGTTCACGATCGGCGTCGACGGTGCGCGGCACGATGCGGTCGACCATCGAATTGGGGAAGGTGCAGCCTGCCCCGATCCATGCCTCTAGTTTGGGGTCGACACGTTGCGCGAACGCGAGAACCAGCCCCTTCAGCGTGTGGCCATTGGCCGGCAGGTTGTCGAGCGACATCAGCGTGATCGGCCCGAGTCCACGCTCGCGTCGGCGCTGCAAGCCTCGCACCAGCATGCCCACCGCGCTGCGCGGCGAAGCTTGATGCACCAGATCGTGCGCGATGTCGGGATGCTCGAAGCGCAACGCATGCGTCGCCGGGTCGTGGCAGTAGCCTTTTTCGGTGATCGTGAGGCTTGCGATGCACGTGTCGCCGTGCGCGATGCGCTCCACCACCGCCGCCGGGTCTTCCGGCGCAACGAGCACTTCGAGCAGATTGCCGATGACCTGCAGCATCTCGCGTGGCGAGCCGTCGCCGGCCGCGTCGCGGATCGCCACCGTGTACACGCCGCCTTGCGGCTTCAGCGCATCGCGCGTGTCGGGCTGGCGCAGCGAAACGCCGACGATGCCCCAGCGCAGATCGTGCGTCGCATGCAGCGCGGCTTCGGTGATGACGGCCAGATGGGCACGCTGGAAGGCGCCGACGCCCAGGTGAACGATGCCCGCCCGCAGCGCCGCGCGGTCGTAGCGTGGACGTTCGACGTCGGCGGGCAGACGGCCGAGCGCCGCCGGATCGAGGCGCATCATCACCAGTCCCACATCGCGCCGTCGCGCTGCAGCCGGTTCACCGGCAGGTAGGCGCGCTTGTACGGGTACTTCATGGCCAGCGCCTCATCGATCTCGACGCCGTGGCCTGGAACGTCGCCCGGGTACAGCATGCCCTGCTCGAAGGTGTACGCATGCGGGAACACGGCATCGGTTTCCGGCGTGTGCCGCATGTATTCCTGAATGCCGAAGTTGGGCACCGAGATGTCGAAGTGCAGTGCCGCCCCCATGCACACCGGCGACAGGTCGGTCGCGCCATGGCAACCGGTGCGCACCTGGTACATCGCGGCGAGGTCGGCGATGCGGCGCAGGTGCGTGATGCCGCCGGCGTGCACGACGGTTGCGCGGATGTAGTCGATCAACTGGTTCTCGATCAGGTCCTTGCAGTCCCAGATCGAGTTGAAGATCTCCCCCACCGCGATCGGGGTGGTGGTGTGCTGGCGGATCAGCTTGAATGCCTCCTGGTTCTCGGCGGGAGTCGGGTCCTCCATCCAGAACAGGCTGTAAGGCTCGAGCGACTTGCCGAGCCGCGCCGCTTCGATCGGCGTCAGGCGGTGGTGCACGTCGTGCAGCAGATGGTGGTCGAAGCCCAGCTTCTCGCGGATGCGCTCGAACAGCTTGGGCGCATGCCGCAGGTACTTGTCGGTCGACCAGTCGTGCTCGGACGGCAGATCGGCGTCCGCTGGTTCGTAGAAGGTGGTGCCGCGCCCGACGCCATAGACCTTCTCGAGACCCGGCACGCCACTTTGGGCGCGGATGGCCTTGTAGCCCTCGGCGGCGTAGCGCAGCACTTCGTCGACGGTGTGTTCGATGTCGCTGCCGTTGGCGTGTCCGTAGACCATCACGCCGCTGCGGCTCTTGCCGCCGAGCAGTTGGTACAGCGGAAGGTTTGCCGCCTTGGCCTTGATGTCCCACAGAGCGGTGTCCACCGCGGCAATCGAGGTCATTGTCACCGGGCCGCGGCGCCAGTAGGCGCCGCGATAGAGGTACTGCCAGATGTCCTCGATCTGGTGCGCGTCGCGGCCGATCAGGCACGGGATGACATGCTCCTGCAGGTACGTTGCCACGGCGAGCTCGCGGCCGTTGAGCGTGGCGTCGCCGATGCCGGTGATGCCCTGATCGGTCTCGATCTTCAGGGTGACGAAGTTGCGCCCGGGGGAGCAGACGATGACGCGTGCGTCGGTGATCTTCATGAGCGGACTTCCTGTGAGGCGCGACGGACGAGCGTGCTTGGCATGGCCATCAAGCGTGCCAGCCCAGGTGCCCGAGGAAGTCGCGCGTGCGCTCGGCGGTTGGGTTGTCGAAGATCTGTTGCGGCGGCCCTTGCTCGACCACCTTGCCGTGGTCGAACACCACCACCCAATTCGCCACCTGCCGCGCGAAGGTCATCTCGTGCGTCACCACCACCATCGTCATGCCTTCGTCGGCCAGGCGCTTCATCACGCTCAGCACCTCGCCGATGGTCTCCGGGTCGAGTGCCGAGGTCGGCTCGTCGAACAGCATCACCTCAGGCTCCATCGCGAGCGCCCGGGCGATCGCCACGCGCTGTTGTTGACCGCCCGACAGGTTGGCCGGAAAGTTGGTCGCCTTGTTGCTCAACCCCACCTTGTCGAGCAGCGCCTTGGCGCGCTCGCGCGCCTGCGTCTCGTTCATGCCAAGCACGGTGATGGGCCCCATGGCCACGTTGTCGAGCGCGTTCTTGTGCGGGAACAGCTCGAAGTTCTGGAACACCATGCCCATGCGCCGGCGGATCTTGCGCATCTCGTTTTCCGATTCGGGCAGCGGCTGGCCGTCGAACAGCACGCGTCCGCCGTTGATGCTTTCGAGCGCGTTGGTGCAGCGGAGCAGTGTCGACTTGCCCGAACCCGAGGGGCCGATCAGGCACATCACCTCGCCCTTGTGCACATCGACGGACACGCCGTCGATGGCGCAGAAGCTGCCGTACATCTTGCGCACCTGATCGTAGACGACGACCGGCGGTTGGTCGGCGCCCTTGCGCATCTGACCGTTCAATGCTGTGTTCATTCCTTCACCTCGAATTTCTTCTGAATCCAGTCGACCAACTTGGCCTGCGGGTAGCCCAGCAGCCAGTAGATGGCGGCCATGGCGGTCAGCATCTCCAGCACGCGGAAACTCTGCGAGCGGATCTGCATGGCCACGTGGGCGAGTTCTCCAACGGCGATCACCGATACCAGTGAGGTGTCCTTGAACAGCGATACCCAGGTGCTGGCCAGTACCGGCAGCACGCGGCGCCAGGCCTGCGGGATGACGATCTGCCGCATCGCCTGCCAGCGGCTCATGCCCATCGCCTTGCCGGCTTCGAACTGGCCCTTGCGAATCGAGTTGATGCCCGCGCGAAAGGTCTCGGCGTTGTAGGCCGAGACGTTCAGGCACAGCGCGACCAGGCCGGTGGAGAACGCCGAGAACTGGATGTTCAGGAACACCGGCATCACGTAGAACGCCCAGTACACCAGCAGGATCAGCGGCAGGTTGCGGAAGAACTCGACAAAAGATGCACTGAAGCCTGATAGCAGCCGCGAGGGCGACAGCCGCATCAGCGCCAGCACGATGCCGCCCGGGACCGCCACCGCCATCGTCAGCACGGTGAGCAGCACGGTCATGCCGACACCCTCGGCAAGGTCGGCGCGATGCTGCCAGACAATGTTCCAGTCGAGTGTCATGACCGCCCCAGGTGCGCAACCCGCCGGTAGAGTGAATCGATCAGCCGCGTGCCTGGAAACAGGATCACGAAGTACACGAGCATCGCGAAGGTGAACACTTCAATCGGGTGGTAGGTCTGCCCGGCGATGGTTTCCGAGCGCTTCATGAATTCCGGCACCGCGATCACGGCGGCGATCGCCGTGTCCTTGACCGTCACCGAATACAAGGACCCGAGCGCGGGCAGCATCCGCACCAGGGCTTGTGGCAACACGACCTTGCGCACAATCTGCGCGCCCGACATGCCGAGCGCTCGGCCCGCGCGGATCTGCCCTGGTCTGATCGACTCGATACCGGCCCGCACGACTTCGGCCACGTAGGCGGAGATGTGCAGCGTGAGCGCGAACAGAGCGGCCCAGAAAGGCGGGAAGTTGAAGCCGCTGATGATGGGTACCGCGAAGTAGACCCACACCAGCACCACGAGCACCGGAATGGCACGCACCGAGTCGATGTAGAAGGTCAGTACCAGCGCCAGCCAGCGCGGCCCGTACAGCCGAAGCAGAGCGAGTGCCGTGCCCGCCGCCGCGCTGGCGACCAGCGTGAGAACGGACAGCAACAGCGTCGTGCCGAGGCCCGCCAGCAGGTACTGCCAGTTGTCCCAGATGGGAGAGAAATCGAGTTCCATGGCGCCAACCGTGGCGTCAGTTGAGCGTGCCGATGATGCGCTGCTCGTCGGCGGCCAGCTTGGGTTCCATCTGCTTGGATACAGCGCGCAGCCATTCGAGGTAGACGGTCTGGTTCTTGTCGATCGCCAGGCCCACCGGACTGGCCTTCTCGGTGCTGTCCTGGCAGTTGTTTTCCTTCGGCAGCGCTGCAAGGGCCTTGACCTTCTTCGTCAGCGTCACCCAGGGCACGCGGTTGATCGGTGCCGCGTCGGCACGCTTGGCGAGGATCTCTTCCACCGGTGCGGCCGAGCCAGAGCTCGAGACGCCGCGCAGCTTGGCCTTCGGGAACCGCTGCTTGACCCAGTTCTCCTCGGCGCCGCCGGTGAAGTAGGCAATCGTCACCTCGGGCGTGTTCAGGTCGTCGACCGATTTGGCGGCGGCAAGCTTCGGATTGTCGGCACGGCCGAACATGCACACGCTGGTGCGTGAATAGAGGACGAAGTCCACCACCTGCAGCCGCTCGGGCGTTTCGGCCAGCGGCGTGATGCTCATGTCGACTTGGTTGGAGGCGAGGACCGGAATCTTGGTCTCGTGGCTCACCAGCACCGCATCGACCTTCACGCCGAGCAAGCGCGCATATTCCTTGGCCAGCACCCAGGCCGGACCAGCCCAGGCTTCGCCACCGCCACCGCCGGTGTTCTCCACCAGCCAGGGCGAGTTGGACAGGACGCCAACCCGCAGGACACCGGCCTTCTTGATCGCGTCGATGCGCGGGCTGGCGCCGGGCGCGGGGACAGCTTGTGCAAACGCCGCGCCGAGCGTGGCGCTGAGCAGCAGGCCGGCAAGCAGCTTGGGGACGTGGCTTCGCGCGGGAGTGGAATGTGTCATGGTCGTGTCTCCTGAAAACAGCACCGCCAGGCGCTGGTGGTGGCCGGTCGATGCCGGTGGAAGCGAAACGATGTCGCGAGCTTGGGCTGTCAGCGCCACGCTTGGGTGAATTCCCCGATCACGCGTTCGAGATGCGCGCGCATCGCCGCGCGCGCGCCAGGCGCATCTCGCGACAGCAGTGCGTTGAACACGCGCTGGTGGTCTTCTTGCGAGGCCAAGCGCAACTCGGTGGTGTGGAAGTGCTCGTCGATCTTGGCCCAGACCGGGCCCTTGGCGTGGTCCCACATCGCGGTGACCATTTGCAGCAGCACGGTGTTGCCGGTCGACTCGGCGATGCGCAGGTGGAACAGCCGGTCCGCCGCTTCGTTGGCTGCCTTGTCGGCCATGTTCTCCCGCATGTCGACCAAGGCCGCGAAGATTCGATCGAGGTCCGCATCCTTTCGGGACTCTGCTGCCACCGAGGCAATTTCGCCTTCGATCAGGGAGCGTGCGCGAAGCAGTTCGAACGGGCCGGGTCCAGCCTCGGGCAGGAACGTCGCGGGGGTCTTCAGCGCGGCAAGCGCCTGGCTGACGTAGATGCCCGAGCCGCCGCGGACCTCGACAGCGCCTTGGACTTCAAGCGCAATGATGGCTTCACGCACGGACGTGCGGCTGACGTCGAACCGTTCGGCAAGCGCCCGCTCCGAGGGGAGGCGCTCGCCCGGCTTGAATTCGCCCTGGCCGATGAGGGCCAGGATCTGGGCTGCCAGTCGCTGGTACTGCCGGTCCGTGCCGACTCCCGAACCGCCATCTGCGTCCGTTGCCTGAGTGATGAGTTGAAGCGTAGTCATTGTGGATAAGGTGGCTGGACCAAATTAGATGTGGTCTACCTGCAGTTCGCCAGCATGGTTACGCTTGCTTGCCTACATGTGGCCAGACCAAAAGTATCGTTGGTCAACCAGTCCAAGCCATAGTGGTTTACCACTAAGATGGCGGTCATACCGGAATGGCTTGAAGGAAAACGCGCCCAGTGCGCCCTGGCCCGTCTTGGTACGACGCCGTCGACCGCAACTTCCGCAATCGGTCCGCACGGCTGCAAATAGCGGCAAACGATCGTTCGCCGGGTGCCAGCTGGCCGAAGTGCAAATGCACCGGCGCCAAGACGGCCAACTGCCTCAGTGCCGACCAGATCGACACTATGAAGATCGCCGGTGTTGCGAGCCGTCAACGAAGCTCGCGTTGCCACCGCCGAAGCGGTGATCTACACGACGCCGCCGCAAGCCATTTCCACGGCCAACTCGCTGTCGTACTCGCTCGGCTACAACTTCGACACAGAGCCGACCAAGCTCTACCAGACCACCGCGGACTTTCCGCAATCGACCGCCGACATGATCTTCACCGATGCCGTCGACCTCTCGCGGTTCAAGGGGCGCGGCGGCAAGATGATGATCTACCAGGGTGGGAGCGATTCATCCGTGTCGGTCAAGGACATCCTGCGTTGGTATGACGCGATGAACGTGCAGATGGGCTCGAAGGCGCAGGACTTCGCGCCCATGTATGTGGTCCCCGGCATGGCGCATGGCAGCGGCGGTCCCGCCACCGACAGCTTCGACATGCTGCCGCAACTGGTCGAGTGGGTGGAGAAGGGCATTGCGCCGGACTCGGTGGTGGCCTCGGCCACCAATCCAGGGTACTTCCGGGTGTCTTCGCGGACGCGGCCGCTGTGCGCGTATCCGAAGCAGACCCGGTACAAGGGCCCCGGCGACATCAACGACGCGGCCAGTTTCACCTGTCAGTGGCTCTGCGGTTCACAAGGAGACTCGTATGATGACGCTCGCTGCACGATGGTGGGTTCACCCGAGCGTATTGAAGCTTTCTCGGTCTTTCTGCTCTGCTACGTCGCTGACCGCTTTCGGGCGGCCGATCTGGATCGGCCAGAGGCAGCTTAGGGTCGACAGGAGCCAGACGCCGTGAACCCGCCGGCCCGCTTAGCGCGCGGGGCCGATGACGGACAATTGCCCGCATGGCTTCAAACACTTCTTCCGCAGGCGTTTCGAACACTCCGACCGTTGCGTTCGTTTCGTTAGGCTGCCCGAAGGCGCTGACCGATTCCGAGCTGATCCTGACGCAGCTGCGCGCCGAAGGCTACGACACCTCGAAGACCTTTGCCGGCGCCGATCTGGTGATCGTCAACACCTGCGGCTTCATCGACGACGCGGTGAAGGAGAGCCTGGACACGATCGGCGAGGCGCTGGCCGAGAACGGCAAGGTCATCGTGACCGGCTGCCTGGGTGCGAAGGCCGGCGAGGCCGGCGGCAACCTGGTCCGCCAGATGCACCCGAGCGTGCTCGCGGTCACCGGCCCGCATGCGACGAACGAGGTGATGGACGCGGTGCACCTGCACAGCCCGAAGCCGCACGACCCGTTCGTCGACCTCGTGCCGGCGCAAGGCGTGAAGCTGACGCCGCGTCACTACGCCTATCTGAAGATCAGCGAGGGCTGCAACCACCGCTGCTCGTTCTGCATCATCCCGAGCATGCGCGGCGACCTGGTCTCGCGTCCGATCGGCGACGTGCTCGGCGAGGCGCAGCGGCTGTTCGAGGCCGGCGTGAAGGAACTGCTGGTGATCAGCCAGGACACCAGCGCGTACGGCGTCGACGTCAAGTTCCGCACCGGCTTCTGGGACGGCCGCCCGGTCAAGACCCACATGACCGACCTGTGCGAGAAGCTCGCCGAACTCGCCGCCACGCACGGCGCGTGGGTGCGGCTGCACTATGTCTACCCGTACCCGCATGTCGACCAGATCCTGCCGCTGATGGCCAGCGGTGCGGTTCTGCCGTATCTCGACGTGCCGTTCCAGCACTCGCACCCCGATGTGCTGAAGCGCATGAAGCGGCCGGCGAACGGCGAGAAGAACCTCGAGCGGCTGCAGCGCTGGCGCGAGGCCTGCCCCGAGATCGTGATCCGCAGCACTTTCATCGCCGGCTTTCCGGGCGAGACCGAGGCCGAGTTCGAGCACCTGCTCGACTTCATGCGCGAGGCGCAGATCGACCGTGCCGGCTGCTTCGCGTACTCGGCGGTGAACGGCGCCACCGCGAACGAGTTGCCCGGCATGCTGCCGGTCGAGCTGCGCGAGGAGCGCCGCGCACGCTTCATGGCGGTCGCGGAAGGCGTGTCGGCGGCGAAGCTCGCGCAACGCGTCGGCGCGACGATGCAGGTGCTGGTCGATTCGGCGCCGGCGCTCGGGCGCAAGGGCGGGGTCGGGCGCTCGTATGCCGATGCGCCCGAGATCGACGGCAGCGTCAAGCTGCTGCCGCCCGAGAAGGCGTCGAAGGTCTTGCGCGTCGGCGAGTTCACGCGCGTGCGGATCGTCGGCACCGAGGGTCACGATCTCGTCGGCGTGCCGATCTGACTTGCCGGGCGTAGAGTGGGCGGCTCGAATCCGGGAGCCGTCATGCAGAAGCACTTCGACGCGATCGTCATCGGTGCCGGTCAATCCGGGCCGTCTCTCGCCGCGCGCTTCGCGCAGGCCGGCAAGCGCGTCGCGCTGATCGAGCGCGAGCACCTGGGCGGCACCTGCGTCAACGACGGCTGCATCCCGACCAAGACCCTGGTCGCGAGCGCGCGCGCCGCGCATGTCGTGCGCCATGCGGCCGATTTCGGCGTGACCGTCGCCGGCGACTTCAAGGTCGACATGCGCGCCGTGAAAGCCCGCAAGGACGAGGTCGTCAACGAGTCGATCGCCAGCCTGACGACGTGGCTCGGCGGGCTGCCGGGCTTGACGCTGATCCGCGGCGCGGCGCGCTTCGCGGGCCCGAACCGCGTGCGCGTCGACGACGACGAACTCAGCGCGCCGCAGATCTTCATCAACGCCGGCGGCAGCCCGACCGTGCCCGACTGGCCGGGCCTGCGCGATGTGCCGTACCTGACCAACACCTCGATGATGGCGCTCGACACCTTGCCCGAGCACCTGGTCGTCGTCGGCGGCAGCTACATCGGCCTCGAGTTCGCGCAGATGTACCGGCGCTTCGGCAGCCGCGTCACGGTGATCGAGGCCGCGTCGCGGCTGATCGCGCGCGAGGACGCCGAAGTCTCGGACGCGGTGCGCGCGATGCTCGAGCAGGAAGGCATCGCGATCCACCTCGGCGCGAAGAATCTCGCGATGGCGCGCGCCGGTGCCGACGTGCGCGTCGGGTTCGACCTCGAGGGCGCCGCCGCGCAGTCGGTCGTCGGCAGCGATCTGCTCGTTGCGATCGGGCGCCGGCCCAACACCGACGGGCTCGGGCTCGATGCGGCCGGCATCAAGGTCGACGCACGCGGCTTCATTGCGGTCGACGACGAGTTGCGCACCAGCGTACCGGGCATCTGGGCGCTCGGCGACGTCAACGGCAGGGGCGCCTTCACGCACACCTCGTACAACGAATTCGAGATCGTCGCGGCGAACCTGCTCGACGGCGGCTCGCGTCGCGTCTCGGATCGTGTCTCGACCTACGCGCTCTTCACCGACCCGCCGCTCGGCCGCATCGGCATGAGCGAGGCCGAGGTGCGCGCCAGCGGCCGCGCGGCGCTGGTCGCGAGCCTGCCGATGGCGCGCGTCGGCCGCGCGCGCGAGCGCGGCGAGACGACCGGCTTCATGAAGGTGCTGGTCGACGCGCAGACGCAGCGCATCCTCGGCGCCGCGCTGCTCGGGATCGAGGCCGATGAGGTCGTGCAGCTGCTGCTGCTCGCGATGGCCGCCGATCTGCCGTACACGCGGATCACGCAGACGATGTGGATCCATCCGACCGTGACCGAGCTGCTGCCCACGCTGTTCGCGGCGCTGGAGCCGCTCACCTAAACTGCGGCGTTGCCTGCCTTGACCATGTTGACCACGAGAACCCGATGACCGAGCGCGCCGTTTTCCCGCCCACCGACGCCATTGCGACGACGCTGATCCATCACCCGTACCAGGCGCCGGCGGGCTTCGCGGCGCCGCAGCCGGGCGTGTTCAAGGCCTCGACGGTGATCTTCGCGAACACCGCCGCGATGCGTGCGCGCAACTGGAGAGAGAAGACCGGCTACACCTACGGGCTGCACGGCACGCCGACGACCTTCACGCTCGAGGAGCGCATTGCGACGCTCGAGGGCGGGCTGCACACGGTGCTCGTGCCGAGCGGGCTGGCGTCGATCGCGCTGACCGACATCGCGCTGCTGCGCGCCGGCGACGAGCTGCTGATCCCCGACAACGCCTACAACCCGAACAAGGAGCTTGCGCGCCACGAGCTCGCCGGCTGGGGTATCGCGCACCGCTTCTACGACCCGCTCGATGCGAACGCGCTCGCCGCGATGCTGACCGAGCGGACCCGGCTGGTCTGGATCGAGCCGCCCGGTTCGGTGACGATGGAATTCCCCGACGTGCCGAACCTCGTGCGTGCGGCGCGCTCGAAAGGCGCGCTGGTCGCGCTCGACAACACCTGGGGCGCGGGGCTCGCGTTCAATCCGTTCCGGCTCGAAGGCGACGACAAAGAGGCGCTCGGGGTCGACGTCTCGGTGCATGCGCTGACCAAGTACCCGTCCGGCGGCGGTGACGTGCTGATGGGCGCGGCGACGACGCGCGACCCGGCACTGCACCTGAAGCTCAACGCCGCGCACATGCGCATGGGCTGGGGCATCGCGGCGGACGACGCCGAGACCGTGCTGCGCGCACTGCCGTCGCTGCCGCTGCGCTACGCCGCGGCCGATGGCGCGGGTCGCACGCTCGCGCAGTGGTGGTCGCAGCGGCCCGAGATTGCGCAGGTGCTGCACCCGGCACTGGCCGGATCGCCCGGCCATGAACACTGGCAGCGCCTGTGCACGCAGTCGGCCGGCCTGTTCTCGATCGTCTTCGATGCGCGCTACGACGCCCGGCAGGTCGATGCCTTCGTCGACGCGCTGCGGCTCTTCAAGATCGGCTTCTCGTGGGCCGGCCCGGTCAGCCTCGCCGTGCCCTACGACCTGACGACGATGCGCAGGCAGCCGGCCTGGCGCGGCATGCTGGTGCGCTTCTCGGTGGGGCTGGAGGCGGTCGACGACCTGATCGCCGATTCGCTGCAGGCGCTCGCCGCGTTGCAGCGCTGAACGTCGCCGCCGAGCGCGTCAGGGGCGCTCGCGCAGGCGCATCCGCAGGCCGACCGGCATCATCGTGAACGCGAGATGCTCGACCGCCTCGCCGCCGCCGGGCGTCGTGACAGCCTCGATCTCGAAGTGGCTCAGCAGCATCGCCATCGCCATCTTGATCTCGAGCAGCGCGAGGTAGCGGCCCGGGCAGACGCGCGGGCCGGCGCCGAAGGGCATCGAGACGCGCTTGGCCGAACTCGCGGCCTGGCCCGGCGCGCCGTCGGCGAGCCAGCGTTCGGGCCGGAACGCCTGCGGATCGGGGAAGTGGCGCTCGCTCAGGCTGTCGCCGCGCATCACGCACCAGACGCTGGTCCCGGCCGGAACGCGGATGCCCGCGACGACCGTGTCGCGCAGTGCCTCGATGACCTGGAACGGCCCGACCGGCTTCAGCCGCATCGTCTCGTGCGCGCAGGCTTCGAGGTAGTCGAGCGCGGCGATGTGCTCGGGCGTGAACTCGCGCGAATCGAGCGCCAGCGCGCGGACCTCGTCCTGCGCGCGCGTCAGCGCGGCGGGATGGCGCTGCAGCAGGTAGATCATCCACGCGAGCGTGTTCGCGGTGGTGTCTTCGCCGGCCAGCAGCATCGTCAGCACGTTGCCGGCGACCTCGCGGTCGCTGACGCTGCCGCCCGCGTCGGCCGCGACGATCATCGCCTCGAGCAGGTTCGGCGGCTGCGCGCGGCGCGGCGGATCGGCCTCGAGCCGGGCACGCGCCTGCGCGATGAAACCGGCGATCGCTTCGTTCACCGCGACGACGCTGCGCTCGAGCGCGCGATCGGCGGCGCGCGGAAACCAGCGCCACCATGGGACCAGCGAGAACACGCGCCGCGACAGCGCGGGGAAGATCTTGTCGAGGTGCTGCTGGATCACCTCTTCGTCGGATTCGAGCGTGTTGACATCGGCACCGAAGGCGAGCCCGGCGATCGCGTCGACCGTGAAGCGCATCAGCTCGGGCTGCAACTCGATGTCCGCGCCGGCACGCACCGTGCGCAGCCAGCGCCCGCGCAGGCGCTGTGCGACCTTCAGCAGCGAGGGAAAGTAGGCCCGCACGTGCGCCGGGTCGAAGCCGGCCATCACCATCCGCCGCTGGCGCCTCCAGGCTTCGCCGTTCGCACCGAACACGCCCGGTGTCAGGCCCATCTCGAGGCCGATCGTCTCCAGGTGCTTGGTGCGGCGAAAGCCGTCGGGGCGGTCGCGCAGCACCGCGCTCAGCGCCTCGTGGTCGGCGATCCCGAGCAGCGTGCGCGGACCGAGCTTGAAGCGGAAGAACGGCCCGAATTCGCGACTCCAGGCTTCGACGCGCTGGTGCAGCCGGCCGCGCTCGACCTGCAGCGCGTTGCCGACGATCGGCAGGCCGCGCGGGCCGGGCAGGTCGGCAATCTCGCGCAGCGCTGTCGTGGTGGGGGTGTCGACGTCCATCGCTGCCTCCGCTTCGATCAGTGGCTCGGTTTCGACGAGACCTTGTGCCGCATCAAACGCCCCTTCTCCCTTTCCCAATCCTTCTTCTTCTCGGTATTGCGCTTGTCGTGCTCGGCCTTGCCCTTGGCCAGCGCGATCTCGGCTTTCACGCGCCCGCCCTTGTAGTGCAGGTTCAGCGGCACCAGCGTGAAGCCCTTTTGCTCGACCTTGCCGATCAGCCGCTTGATCTCTTCCTTGTGCATCAGCAGCTTCTTGGTGCGGTCGGCCTCGGGGCTCACATGGGTCGAGGCGCTGCGCAGCGCGTTGATGCGGCAGCCGATCAGGTACAGCTCGCCGTCGCGGATCACGACGTAGCCGTCGGTCAGCTGCACCTGGCCGGCGCGGATCGCCTTGATCTCCCAGCCCTGCAGCACCATGCCGGCCTCGTGGCGTTCCTCGAGGTGGTAGTCAAAAAAGGCGCGGCGGTTCTCGGCGATGGACATGGGCACTCATCTGGGGCAAGAAGCGCCCAATACAATTTGCCATTGTATGAAGCACGTCAAGAAGTCGGTCTTGCTTTGGTACTCGCCGCACGAGATGTACGCGCTCGTCACGGCCGTGTCGGACTACCCGAAGTTCCTGCCGTGGTGCGAGCGGGCCGAGGTCCTGGAGCAGCACGAGCGCGGCATCACGGCGCGGCTGCACCTGTCGTACCTCGGGGTTCACCAGGCATTCACGACACGCAACGAGCATGTCGTGGACGAGAGCGTGGTGCTGAACCTTGTCGATGGCCCGTTCTCGGTGCTCGACGGCACCTGGTGCTTCATCCCGGTGCCGCTGGCCGACGGCGCCGGCGCCAAGGCTTGCAAGATCGAGTTCGATCTGCGCTACAGCTTCGCAAGAGGCGCGCTCGACGCGCTGATCAGCCCGGTCTTCGACCGCATCGCGAACACCTTCGTCGATTCCTTCGTCCAGCGCGCCGAGCAGGTATATGGACCCCGCTGACGCCGACGCGCGGCTGAACATCAGCGTCGCGTACAGCCCGCGCGCCGGCGAAGTCGACGAGGTGGCGCTGCGGCTCGCACCGGGCGCGACGGTTGCCGACGCGCTGCGCGAAAGCGGACTGCAGGCGCGTCACCCGGGGCTGGCGCTCGACACGTTGCCGGTCGGCATCTGGGGCGCGTTTTGCGGGCGCGACATGTTGCTGCGCGACCGTGACCGGGTCGAACTGTACCGGCCGTTGCGGGTCGATCCGAAGGAGGCGCGGCGCCGGCGCTACCGCACGCAGGGCAAGTTCAAGCGGCCGCGCTGAAGCGGGCCGCCTCGGGCATCACTGGCAGTCGGAGGCGATGATGTCGCGCGTGCGCTTGGCTTCGGCGGCGCGCTGCGCATCGTCGAGGATTTCGCGCTCGCCCTTCTCGGTGGTGCGTGCGATGCGCATGCCACTGTCGATCGTGCGCAGCTGAGCCTTCGCGCGGGTGCAGTTGTCGGCCCTCGCTGCGGCGATCTTGGCTTCTTCGGCCTTCTTCTTGTCCGCCACTTCCTGCTCGGCCTTCTTGCGTTTCGCCTCGAGCTCGGGGTCGGAGGCGCGGGTGCCGGCAAGCGGTGCGGCCGACGCGGCCGAAGCCGGTGCGGGTGCCGCGGCTGCCGCGGCGCGGCGCGCCGCATTGGAGGTCGGGCGCTGCAGGATGTCGCTCTCGGGGATGCCCGGCGGCGGCGGCAGGTCGCTGTACTGGGTCTGACCAGCCTTGTCGCGCCACTTCCATTGGGCCGAGGCCGGCAGCGCCAGCGTCAGGCCCAGAAATGCCGCCAATGCGACGAGGCTCCAGCGTTTCATCGCGTTCGTTCGTGAACTTGTCATGGGTTCGCAGTGTATGCGGCGAGGCGGGAAGGGGCCAGGTGCGGGGTGGCCATCCGTGAGGTTGTGGCGCACATCCGTATAATTCGCTTTTGCGTCAGGAGCTTCTTCCATGCGCCTTCTTGGCAAAGCGCTCACCTTCGACGACGTGTTGTTGGTGCCAGCGTTCTCCCACGTGTTGCCCCGCGACACCGACCTTTCGACCCCTCTCTCCCGCAACATCCGCCTCAACCTGCCGCTGGTGTCCGCCGCGATGGACACGGTCACCGAGGCGCGCCTCGCGATCGCGCTGGCCCAGGAGGGCGGCATTGGCATCGTCCACAAGAACCTGACGCCGAAGCAGCAGGCCGCCGAGGTCGCGCGGGTCAAGCGCTATGAATCGGGCGTGCTGCGTGACCCGATCACGGTGACCCCCGACACGCCGGTGCGCGCGGTGATGGAGCTCTCGCGCCAGCACGGCGTTTCCGGCTTTCCGGTGCTGGCCGGCAAGACCGTCGTCGGTATCGTCACGAACCGCGACCTGCGTTTCGAGTCGCGCTTCGACGTGCCCGTCAGCGAGATCATGACGCCGCGCGAGCGCCTGATCACGGTCGGCGAGGGCGCGACGATCGAAGACGGCAAGGCGCTGATGCACCGCCACAAGCTCGAACGCGTGCTCGTCGTCAACGACGATTTCGAGCTGCGCGGGCTGATGACGGTGAAAGACATCACCAAGCAGACCAGCTTCCCGAACGCCGCGCGCGATGCCCACGGCAAGCTGCGCGTCGGCGCCGCGGTCGGCGTCGGAGAGGGCACCGAAGAGCGCGTCGAGCTGCTGGTGCGTGCCGGCGTCGACGCGATCGTCGTCGACACCGCGCACGGCCACAGCGCCGGCGTGATCGAGCGGGTGCGCTGGGTCAAGAAGAACTTCCCGCAGGTCGACGTGATCGGCGGCAACATCGCGACCGGCGCCGCCGCGCGCGCGCTGGTCGAGGCCGGCGCCGATGCCGTCAAGGTCGGGATCGGGCCCGGCTCGATCTGCACGACGCGCATCGTCACCGGCGTGGGCGTGCCGCAGATCTTCGCGATCGAGCAGGTCGGCAAGGCACTCAAGGGCAGCGGCGTGCCGCTGATCGGCGACGGCGGCGTGCGCTACTCGGGCGATCTGGCGAAGGCGATCGCCGCCGGCGCCGACACCGTGATGATGGGTGGCGCGTTCGCCGGCACCGAGGAGGCGCCGGGCGAGACGATCCTGTACCAGGGCCGCACCTACAAGAGCTACCGCGGCATGGGCTCGATCGGCGCGATGCAGCAGGGCTCGGCGGACCGCTACTTCCAGGAGTCCGGCAACAACCCGAACACGACCAAGCTGGTGCCGGAGGGCATCGAGGGTCAGGTGCCGTACAAGGGCTCGGTCGTCGCGGTGATCTTCCAGATGGCCGGCGGGTTGCGCGCGTCGATGCACTACTGCGGCTGCGCGAGCATCGACGAAATGCACGAGAAGGCCGAGTTCGTCGAGATCTCGTCGGCCGGCATGCGCGAGAGCCATGTCCATGACGTGCAGATCACGAAGGAAGCGCCGAACTACCGGATGGAATGAAGAGCGCATGACGCAACCCACGGGCACTTCGGCCCCGATCGAAGGCGCGACATCGGTAGCCCGAAGCGGCCGCCAGGCGGCCATGCCGTTCATCATGGCGACGGTGCTGATCGACATGGTCTCGATCGGCCTGATCATCCCGGTGCTCGCGCCGCTGATCGGCACGTTCACGCGATCGCAGTCGGAGCAGGCCTTCTGGTACGGCGCGATCACGATCGTGTTCGGGATCGCGAACTTCTTCGGCTCGCCGATCCTCGGCCGACTCTCGGATCGCTACGGCCGCCGGCCGGTGCTGCTGATCGGCTTCAGCGGCCTCGCGCTGAGCTTCTTCGTGACCGGCATGGCCACGGCCTTGTGGATGCTGGTGCTGGTGCGGCTGTTCAGCGGCGCGATGCAGTCGAACATCGCGGTCGCCAACGCCTACGTGGCCGACATCACGCCGCCGGCCGGCCGCGCGAAGGCTTTCGGCCAGCTCGGCGCAATGCTCGGCATGGGCTTCATTCTCGGCCCGGTGATCGGCGGCCTGCTCGGCGGCATCAGCCTGCAGTTGCCGTTCTTCGTCGCCGGGGGCCTCGCCTGCGTGAACTGGCTCTACGGCTACTTCGTGCTGCCCGAATCGCTGCCGCGCGAGCGGCGCCAGCCCTTCGTGCTGCGCGAGGCGAACCCGGTCAATTCGCTGCGCGGGCTGACTGCGTTGAAGGGCGTCGGCTCGCTCGTGGTCGTCGTCGGCCTGAGCGGCCTGGCGCAGTTCATGACCCACACCTCGTGGGTGCTCTACACGACCTTCAAGTTCGGCTGGGGACCGACGCAGAACGGCTGGTCGCTGTTCGCGATCGGGCTGATGTCGGTGCTGGTGCAGGGCGTGTTCCTGAGCCGGCTGCTGAAGCGCTTCTCGCCGCAGCGGCTCGCGATCATGGGGCTGATCTCGTCGAGCCTGTGCTTCGTGCTGTGGGGCATGGCGACCGAGGGCTGGATGCTCTATGCGGTGATCTTCGCGAACGTGCTCGGCTTCGCCGTCTCGGCCTCGATCCAAAGCTTGATCTCGAACGCCGCCGACCCGAAGACGCAGGGCCGCACCGCAGGGGCGGTCGGCTCGCTCAACAGCATGATGGCGGTCGTCGCACCGGCGATCGGTGCGCCGCTGCTGGCGACCGTCTCGCACCTGCCGCACGGCGACTGGCGCATCGGCGCGCCGTTCTACTTCTGCGCGCTGCTGCAGGCTGCGTCGACGCTGATCGCGGTGCGCCACTTCAGGCGCGCGCGGCTGACGCGGCAGACGCTTGCGACCGCGGCCGCCACGACGACCTGACACTTCTTCCGCCCCATCCCATGCACGACAAGATCCTGATTCTCGACTTCGGCTCCCAGGTCACGCAGCTGATCGCCCGGCGCGTGCGCGAGGCACACGTGTTCTGCGAGATCCACCCGAACGACGTCAGCGACGCGTTCATCCGCGAGTTCGCGCCGAAGGGGATCATTCTCTCCGGCAGCCACGCCAGCACCTACGAAGAGCACGAGTTGCGCGCGCCGCAGGCGGTATGGGATCTCGGCGTGCCGGTGCTCGGCATCTGCTACGGCATGTTCACGATGGCGGTGCAGCAGGGCGGCAAGGTCGAGGCCGCGGACCATCGCGAGTTCGGCTACGCCGAGGTGCGCGCGCACGGCCACACGAAGCTGCTTGCCGGCATCGAAGACTTCAGCACCGCGCAGGGCCACGGCATGCTGAAGGTCTGGATGAGCCACGGCGACAAGGTCACCGCGTTGCCGCCGGGTTTCAAGCTGATGGCCAGCACGCCGAGCTGCCCGATCGCCGGCATGGCCGACGAGGCGCGCGGCTATTACGGCGTGCAGTTCCACCCCGAGGTCACGCACACCAAACAGGGCCGCGAGTTGCTGAACCGTTTCGTGCTCGAGATCGCGAACGCGAAGCCCGACTGGGTGATGGGCAACTACGTCGACGAGGCGGTCACGCGCATCCGCGCGCAGGTCGGCGACGAAGAGGTGATCCTCGGGCTGTCGGGCGGCGTCGATTCGAGCGTGGCCGCGGCGCTGATCCATCGCGCGATCGGCGACCAGCTGACCTGCGTGTTCGTCGACCACGGTCTGCTGCGCCTGAACGAAGGCGCGATGGTCATGGAGATGTTCGCCGGGCGCCTGCACGCGAAAGTGATCGCAGTCGACGCCAGTGCGCAGTTCCTCGGCCACCTGAGCGGCGTGACCGACCCCGAGGCCAAGCGCAAGATCATCGGCCGCGAGTTCGTCGAGGTGTTCCAGGCCGAGGCCGCGAAGCTCAAGCAGGCAAGGGCAGGAACGGACGCCGGCGGCGCCCGGTGGCTCGCGCAGGGCACGATCTACCCGGACGTGATCGAGAGCGGCGGCGCGAAGTCGAAGAAGGCGATGTCGATCAAGAGCCACCACAACGTCGGCGGCCTGCCCGAAACGCTTGGCCTGAAGCTGCTCGAGCCGTTGCGCGAGCTGTTCAAGGACGAGGTGCGCGAACTCGGTGTCGCGCTCGGTCTGCCGCACGACATGGTGTACCGCCACCCGTTCCCCGGCCCGGGCCTGGGCGTGCGCATCCTCGGCGAGGTCAAGCCGGAGTTTGCCGACCTGCTGCGGCGCGCCGATGCGATCTTCATCGAGGAGTTGCGCAACACCGTCGATTCGGCCAGCGGCAAGAGCTGGTATGAGCTGACAAGCCAGGCCTTCGCGGTGTTCCTGCCGGTCAAGAGCGTCGGCGTGATGGGCGACGGCCGCACCTACGACTACGTCGTCGCGCTGCGCGCGGTGCAGACCAGCGACTTCATGACCGCCGACTGGGCCGAGCTGCCGTACGCGCTGCTGAAGAAGGTCTCGGGCCGCATCATCAACGAGGTGCGCGGCATCAACCGCGTGACCTACGACGTCTCGAGCAAGCCGCCGGCGACGATCGAGTGGGAGTGAGAAGTTGAGGGGTCGGGCGCAGTTCGCCTTGCTCGACCCGCCTGCCGCGTGAAGGATCGGCTGTTCTTCGCGTTCCTGCCGAGCGCGGGCGCGGCAGCCTCGATCGCGGCGATGGCGCCGCGCCTGCGCGCCGAACACCGGCTGAGCGGCCGGTCGATCGACGCAGCGCGCTGGCATGTCACGCTGATCCACCTCGGCGACTTCGCGGCGATGCCGCTCGATGTCGTCGATTCGGCATCGCGCGTGGCCGCGGCGCTCTCGCTGCCGCCGGTCGAGATCGTGCTCGACCGCGCCGGCAGCTTTCACCGTGCGCGCGGCAGCGCCCCCTTCGTGCTGCTGGCCGACGAAAGTTCCGGAAGTGTGGTCCGCTTCCACCGGACGCTCGGCCAGGCCTTGGCGCAGGCCGGCCTGGCCCTCGAATCCAGGCGTCCGTTCGCGCCGCACCTGACCTTGATGTACGGCGATCACGCGGTCGAGACGCGACCGATCGAACCGATCCAGTGGACCGCGACCGAGCTGGTGCTGATGCACAGCCTGATCGGACAAGGGCGACACGTCGCGCTCCGTCGATGGCCGTTGCAAAGTAGACAGTCGGGCCACGGTGATC
This sequence comes from Rhizobacter sp. P5_A1, assembly GCF_056400745.1. Classification (NCBI taxonomy): domain Bacteria; kingdom Pseudomonadati; phylum Pseudomonadota; class Betaproteobacteria; order Burkholderiales; family Sphaerotilaceae; genus Rhizobacter; species Rhizobacter sp. P5_A1. The sequence goes on along the minus strand of NZ_JBFUKR010000005.1, from coordinate 235,564 downwards.
GGTGAGCCCGCGAGGCAGAATACCCCCCGAACCATCGCGGGCGCCCACAGGAGTCGGAACATGAGAATGATCTTCGGAGTGTTGTCGCTGCTGGTCGTGCTGGCGATCATGGGCACGGTCGCGAAGAAGCAGTTGCAGGCCTTGAGCACCAGCGGGGTCTCGACGCGCATCAGCCAGATGGCGAGCACGCCGCAAGGCGGCGCCGCGACCGGCGACCGCGATGGCGCGACGCTCGCGATCCCCGGTGGCATGCCGGGCGGCGTGGCCGCCGACACGACCGGGCTGACCGTGCCGCAGCAGGCGCAGAACATCCAGCAGCAGTTCAAGCAAAGCACCGAGCGCGCGCTGCAGCAGGGTGTCGATCGCAACGCTCGATCTTCGCCCTGATCTGATGAGCCCAGCGGACGAGCAGGCGATGCGCATCGCCCTCGACCAGGCGCACAACGCGTGGCTGGTCGGCGAGGTGCCGGTCGGCGCGGTCATCATGCGCGCCGGCCAGGTCATCGCGACCGGCTACAACCGCCCGATCACCGAGCACGACCCGACCGCGCACGCCGAGATCGTCGCGCTGCGCCATGCGGCGACGCTGCTGTCGAACTACCGGCTGCCCGAGTGCGAGCTGTACGTGACGCTCGAGCCCTGCGCGATGTGCGCGATGGCGCTGATGCACGCACGTTTCAAACGCGTCGTGTTCGGCGCACGCGACCCGAAAACCGGCGCGGCCGGCTCGGTCGTCGACCTGTTCGCGAGTGCGCAGCTGAACCACCACACCATGGTCGAAGGCGGCGTGCTCGCCGACGAATGCGGCGCGCTGCTGCGCGACTTCTTCGCCGAGCGGCGCGAGCAGTACCGGCAGCGCCGCGCGAGCGCCGACCCTGCGCCGCCCGCACCCGAAGACGAACCCGAGATCCCTGCCGGCGAGGCCACCGAGATCGTGGTCACGCCGCCACCGCCGCCTTCACGATGAGCCCGCGATGACCTTGCTGACCTTGTTTTCCCCCGCCGGCGTGCTGGTCAAGACCGCAGCGCTGAAGCTCGCCGCGAAACGGCTGAAGGCGCTCGGCTTCGACGTGCATACCGATGCTTCGGCCACGGCGCGGCACCAGCGTTTTGCCGGCGACGACGAGATGCGCCTGGCCGCGCTGCACCGCGTCGCCTTCGAGGCACCGAGCGTCGCGCTCGCGACCCGCGGGGGCTATGGCCTGACCCGGCTGCTCGAGCGCATCGACTGGAAGCTGGTCGCGCACAGCATCGAGCGCGGCACGCGCTGGGTCGGGCAATCCGACATGACGATCCTGCAGCTCGGCCTGCTGGCGCAACCCAAATTCGGCGCGCAGGCGGTCACATGGGCCGGCCCGCTCGCCTGTGACGACTTCGGTCGTGCGGACGACGCCGGCGGCCTCGACGAGATCACGCGCGACTGCTTTCTCGAGGCGATGAGCGGCGCGCTCGAGGCGGTGGGCTTTCGCACCGAGGCCGGCTTCGACGGGCTGGAGGCACGCGGCACGCTGTGGGGCGGCAATCTGTGCATGGTCAACTCGCTGCTCGGCACGAAGTACCTGCCGCGCATCAAGGGCGGCGTGCTGTTCCTCGAAGACGTGAACGAGCATCCGTACCGCATCGAGCGCAATCTGCTGCAGCTGCACCAGGCCGGCGTGCTCGATGCGCAGAAGGCCATCGTGCTCGGGGAGTTCAGCGCCTGGCGCAAGTCGCCGCACGATCGTGGCTACTCGCTGAAGACCGTCGTGCAGCATCTGCGCACGCTGACGAAGACGCCGATCCTGACCGGCCTGCCGTTCGGCCACGTGCCGACCAAGGTGACGCTGCCGGTCGGCGCGCGGGTGACCTTGCTGGTGCAGGGCCGGGATGTGCTGATCGGCTGGGATCACCAGCACGCCGGCGGTCGCCACCACGACCACGTCCACGCCGCGCATCCCGGCTGAAGGCGGTGCGCGCGCACTCGTACAATCCGCCGCTGCCTCGCGTTGACCCGGCCACAAGCCGAGGGCTCGGCGTGGGCAGATTGCTTTTGGGGTCCGGCGCGCAAGCCTGCGCCGAGTCTGCGAAGAAGGGATGACGGTCATGCGCGGTGGGGAGTTGAATGCGCGGGCAGCGACGGCTCGGCGCGCGCGCGGATGGCTGGGCCTCTTCGTGGCACTCGCGGCGCTGCTCGGCGGCTGCGACAACAGCCCGAACCCGAAGGGTAGCGAGTCGACCAACACGCTGTTCATCGCGTTCCAGGAGCGCTCGCCGCGCCACCTCGATCCGACCGCCTCGTACGCGGTCAACGAGGTGCCGTACATGTACTCGATCTACGAGGCGCCGTACGCGTACCACTACCTGAAGCGGCCCTACGTCGTCGTGCCCAAGGCGGCCGAGGCGCTGGCAGAGCCGCAGTATCTCGACAAGGACGGCCAGCCGTTGCCCGCCGATGTGCCCGGCGAACGCGTCGCCGAGAGCGTCTACGACGTGCACATCCGCCCCGGCATGCGCTACGCGCCGCATCCGGCGCTCGCCAAGGACGCGAACGGCGCGTACCTCTACCACGCGATGACCGCGGCGCAGACGCGCGACAAGCACTCGCCGCTCGACTTCGCCCAGACCGGCACGCGCGAGGTCGTCGCCGAGGATTTCGTCTATGCGCTGAAGCGCCACGCGACACCACGCATCGAGACGCCGATCTTCGGCATCTTCTCGGAGTACGTGATCGGCCTGAAGGACTACGGCAAACTGATCCGCGAAGAAGACCTGAAGCTGCGCCACGGCGGCGATCCGGCCGCGCTCGACAAGCCGTTTCTCGACTTCCGGCAGTACCCGCTGGCCGGCGCCGTGGCGCTCGACAAGTACACCTACCGCATTCGCATCAAGGGCAAGTACCCGCAGTGGAAGTACTGGATGACGATGACCTTCACGGCGCCGGTGCCGTGGGAGGCCGACAAGTTCTACGCGCAGCCCGGCATGGCGAAGAACAGCCTGACCTCGGACGTCTGGCCGGTCGGCAGCGGCCCGTTCATGGCGGTCGAATACGACGCCGATCGCCGCCACGTGCTGGTGCGCAATCCGAACTACCATGGGGCGACCTACCCATGTGAGGGCATGCCGGGCGACAAGGAGCTGGGCCTGCTCGACGACTGCGGCAAAACGCTGCCGTTCCTCGACAAGCTGGTCTTCAACACCGAGAAGGACAAGACGCCGCTGCGCTCGAAGTTCACGCAGGGTTTTCTCGACGTGCCCGAAATCGAGCGCAACGACTGGGGCCCGGATTTCCTCGCCGACGCGGATGATTCCGACGAGGTCAAGAAGCGCTTCGAGGAGCGCGGCATGCGATTCCCGAAGAGCGTCGAACCGCAGAACTGGTACCTCGGCTTCAACTGGCTCGACCCGGTCGTCGGCAAGGGCGACACGCCCGAGCAGCAGCTGAAGAACCGCAAGCTGCGCCATGCGCTGTCGATCGCGATCGACTGGGAGGAGGGCTATGGCCGCGTCTTCACGCAGAAGGCCGGCGAGGCCGCGATGGGGCCGCTGCCGGGTGGGATCATCGGCTCGCGCCACGGCATGCCGGGAGACATCAACCCGGCCACGCACAAGCTGGTCAACGGCAAGGTCGTGCGGCGTTCGATCGACGAGGCAAAGCAGCTCCTTGCCGAGGCCGGCTACCCCGACGGCCGCGATGCGAAGACCGGCAAGCCGCTGGTGCTGAACTACGACTACCAGCGCGTGCCGACGCCCGAGTACCGCGCCGAGCTCGACTGGATGGTCAAGCAGTTCGCGAAGCTCAACGTGCAGCTCGAGATCCGCGCGACCGACTACAACCAGTTCCAGGAGAAGATGCTGAAGGGCAAGCAGCAGATCTTCTGGTGGGGCTGGTACGCCGACTATCCGGATGCCGAGAACTTCCTGTTCCTGTTCTACGGCCCGAACTCGAAGGCCAAGGTCGAGGGCGAGAACACCGCGAACTACGAGAACCCCGAATACGACCGCCGCTACAAGCAGCTCGCGCTGCTCGACGACGGGCCGGCGAAGCAGCAGCTGATCGACGAGATGGTCGACATCCTGCGGCGCGACGCGCCCTGGGCCTTCGGCTATTTCCCGTACTCGGCGGGCGCCTACCAGCAATGGGTCGGCGATGCGAAATACGGCCTGTTCACGAACGACCGGGCGCTGTTCTACAAGGTCGATGCGCCGCTGCGTGCGCGCAGGCAGGCCGAGTGGAACCCGCCTCACGCCTGGCCGCTCGCGCTGCTCGCGGCGGCGGCATTGCTGCTCGCCTGGATCGCGCGCCGCGCGTTCAGGGCCCGTGAGCGCATGACCGCGCTCGCCGGGCCGGCGCTCGAGGCCTGACGCATGCTGAACTACGTCGTTCGCCGCTGCTTGTACAGCGTGCTGGTGCTGATCGGGGTCAACCTCGTGACCTTCATGCTGTTCTTCACCGTCAACACGCCGGACGACATGGCGCGGCTGAACGTCGGCGGCAAGCGCGTCACGCAGGAGCAGATCCAGAAGTGGAAGACCGAGCGCGGCTACGACAAGCCGCTGTACTGGAACGCGCAGGCCGCGGGCGTGCGCCAGCTGACCGACACGGTGTTCTGGGATCGCTCGGTCTCGCTGATGGCGCTCGAGTTCGGCCGCTCCGATTCGAAGAGCGCGACCGACATCGGCCACGAGATCAAGACCCGCATGCTGATCAGCCTGCAGCTCGCGGTGCCGCTGTTCCTGCTGCAGATCGTCGCGAGCGTCGCGTTCGCGCTGCTGCTGGTGTTCTTCAAGAATTCGCCGATCGACTTCTGGGGCGTCGTCGCCTGTGTGCTGATGCTGTCGATCAGCGCACTGTTCTACATCATCGTCGGCCAGTTCCTGTTCTCGCGCGTGTTCCACCTGGTGCCGATCTCGGGCTTCGAGTCGGGCTGGGATGCGGTGCGCTTCCTGGTGTTGCCGGTCTTGCTCTCGCTGCTCTCGCGCCTTGGCAGTGAAGGGCGCCTGTACCGCGCGATGTTCCTCGAGGAGCTCGGGCGCGACTACGTGCGCACCGCGCGCGCGAAGGGCTTGTCCGAGCCGAAGCTGCTGTTCGACCATGTGCTGCGCAATGCGCTGATCCCGATCCTGACCAGCGCCGGCAGCTACCTGCCGTACGTGTTCCTGGGCAGCCTCGTGTTCGAGAGCTTCTTCGGCATCCCCGGCCTGGGCTCGTACGTGATCGAGGCGATCACGGGTCAAGATTTTGCGATCGTGCGCTCGATGGTCTTCGTCGGCTCGCTGATCTACATCGCCAGCTACATCGTGATCGACGTGGCCTACACCCTCGTGGACCCGCGGGTCCGCCTGGCCTGACCGGGACACCGATGCCCAAGATCGTGATCCTGTGGTCCGATGTCGTTGTGCTCGCGACGCTGCTCTTGCTCGCGCTGTACGGGCTCCGCATCCGCGCCAGCGCCAACCTGCGTGCGACCTGGCTGAAAGTGATGCGCGACCGCGCGGCGCTCTGCTCGGGCGTGGTGCTGGTGCTGTTCTTCGCGGTTGCGGTGATCGACAGCCTGCACTTCCGCCGCGCGCTCGCCAACGCGCCCAGCGCCGGCGCGCAGCAGCGCCAGGCCTACGGCACGCGCACCGAGTCGATGCTCGATGTGACGCTGGCGCGGCAGATCGACGGCCGCGAGACCTCGTATTCGGCGCCGCTCGCGACCCGCGGCTTCACGAAGGATTCGGTCGATGTGGACGGCACGATCGAGCGCATCCACCCGCGGCTGCTGCATGGTGGCGAGCGGCTGAAGGACGAATCGGAGTGGCTTGCCGACGTGCTGCAGCGCGGATTCCTCGGCGCTGCGTTCGGCGCCCTGGCAGCGCTGGTCGTGGCGCTGGGCGTGGCCGTCGTGGTCGCGCGCGTCAATGACGAAAGCCTCGGCAGCGCGGCGCAGCGGATCGCGCGCAACCAGTCCGATGTGCCCTGGCGCGCCGCGCTCGTGACCGCGCTGCTGCTGTGCCTGTTCTTCGGCCCGATCCTCTCGCTGGCCCAGCACTACCACGTGTTCGGTACCGATCGCACCGGCAACGACGTCTTCTACCAGGCGCTGAAGAGCATCCGTACCGCGTTCGTGATCGGCACGCTGTCGACGATCGCGACGCTGCCGCTCGCGGTCGGCCTCGGGCTCGTCTCGGGCTACCTGCGCGGCTGGGTCGACGAGCTCGTGCAGTACCTGTACACCTTGCTGTCGTCGATCCCGAACGTGCTGCTGATCGCGGCCTGCGTGCTGATGATGCAGGTCTTCATCGACACCCACCCCGACCTGTTCGAGACCGGTGCCGAGCGCGCCGATGTGCGGCTGTTCATGCTCTGCGTGATCCTCGGGTTGACCGGTTGGGCCACGTTGTGCCGCCTGCTGCGCGCCGAGACGATGAAGCTCTCGCAACTCGAGTACGTGCAGGCCGCGACGGCCTTCGGCGTGCGCAAGGGCCGCATCATGGTGAGGCACATCTTCCCGAATGTGGTGCACCTGATCATCATCACGACGGTGCTCGATTTCTCGGCGCTGATTCTCTACGAGGCGGTGCTGTCGTATGTCGGCGTCGGCGTCGATCCGTCGATGAACAGTTTCGGCGGCATGATCAACCTCGCCCGAACCGAGATGAGCCGCGACCCGCTGGTCTGGTGGTCGTTCGCGGCGGCCTTCGGTTTCATGGTGACATTGGTGCTCGCCGCGAACCTGTTTGCCGATGGCGTGCGCGATGCCTTCGATCCGCGCGCGCGCAGCTTCCGGCCGAAGCTGCGCAAGGCGATTCCCGCGTGAGGGCCGGCGCATGCTGAACGCCCGTGACCTGAAAGTCGCGCTCGATGCCGAGGCCGGGCTCGTCAGGGCGATCGACGGGCTCACGCTCGCGATCCAGCGCGGCGAGACCTTCGCACTGGTCGGCGAATCCGGCTGCGGCAAGAGCATGACCGCGCTCGCGCTGATGCGGCTGCTGCCGGACAACGGCCGCGTCACGCAGGGCCAGGTCATGCTCGACCAGACCGATGTGCTGGCGCTGCCCGAATCCGGCATGCGTGCGGTGCGTGGCGGGCGCATCGGGATGATCTTTCAGGAGCCATCGACCAGCCTGAACCCGGTGATGCGTATCGGCGACCAGATCGTCGAGGCCATCGAGACGCACACCGCGTTGCGCGGCGCCGCGGCGCGCGCGAAGGCGATCGAGTGGCTCGGCAAGGTCGGCATCCCGGAACCCGAGCGCCGCATCGACGAATATCCGTTCCGCCTGTCGGGCGGGCAGAAGCAGCGCGTGATGATCGCGATGACGCTGGCCTGCGAGCCCGACTTCCTGATCGCCGACGAGCCGACGACCGCGCTCGACGTGACGATCCAGGCGCAGATCCTCGATCTGCTGAAGCAATTGCAGCAAGAGCAGGGCATGGGGCTGCTGCTGATCACGCACGACCTGGCGGTCGTTGCCGGCGTCGCGCACCGGGTCGCGCTGATGTACGCGGGCCAGATCATCGAGGTTGCCGAAGCCGCCGAGTTCTTCGCCGCGCCGAAGCACCCGTACGCGCGGCTGCTGCTGCGCGCGTTGCCGGACAGCGAGAAGCGCGGCGCCGCGCTCGCCGCGATCCCCGGTATGGTGCCGCCGCTGTGGCAGACCTTCGATGGCTGCCGTTTCGCGCCGCGCTGCGATCGCGCATTCGACGCCTGCTCGACGACGCGCCCCGAATTGATCGACAGCGGGGCGAGCGGCGTGCGCTGCCTGCTCTATCGCGAAGGTGCCTCGCCGGATGCGGTACGCGGCAACGGTGCCGATTCGGCGCTGCGGTTCGAGGCACCGCGGACCGTGCCGCCGGCGGGTGCGCCGCTGCTCGAGGTGCGCGGGCTGAGCGTGCGTTTCCCGATCCGCAAGGGACTGCTGCAGCGCAGTGTCGGCACGTTCGTCGCGGTCGATGACGTGTCGTTCGCGATCAGCCCCGGCCAGACGCTCGCGCTGGTCGGCGAATCCGGTTGCGGCAAGACGACGACCGGCAAGGCCATCGTGCAACTGCTGCGCGGGCAGGCGGTGGTCGGCGGCGAAGCGCTGTTCTGTGCAGAAGACCTCTTCGCGCTCGAGGGCGATGCGCTGCTCGCGGCGCGGCGCCAGGTGCAGATCATCTTCCAGGATCCGTTCGCATCGCTGAACCCGCGCATGCGCGTGCTCGACATTCTCGAAGAGGGACTGCAAGCGCTTCGTCCCGAGATCGCGGGTGCCGCGCGGCGCGCGACCATCGAACGCCTGGTCGACCAGGTAGGCCTGCGGCGCGATGCGCTGCAGCGCTACCCGCACGAGTTCTCGGGCGGCCAGCGCCAGCGCATCGCGATCGCGCGCGCGCTGGCGGTCGCGCCGAAGCTGATCGTCTGCGACGAGCCGACCTCGGCGCTCGATGTCTCGGTGCAGGCGCAGATCCTGAATCTGTTGCGCCAGCTGCAGCGCGAACTCGGCGTGTCGTACCTGTTCATCACGCACAACATCGGTGTCGTCGAGTACATCGCCGACCACGTCGCGGTGATGCATCGCGGGCGCATCGAAGAGATCGGGCCGGCGCGCGCGCTGCTCGCGCATCCGCGCAGCGACTACACGCGCAGCTTGCTGGCAGCGGTGCCGCGGATCGGGGCACGTATCCCTCGCGACAACGCAGTTGTTGCGGACATCCAACGTCGAACGTAAAGCGCCTCGGGCAGGCGCCTGCCGCTGTGCTGAACCACGTGAGCGCAGCACCCCGACGAGCCGCGTCGATCGGCTGAGAGCCGCACCCACAAAGGCTTTGCGCGCGATCGGCACGACGACGCGGTGCAGGGGAAACGAACGCTCGCGAGGCACTAGAGGTTTACCCTGAGCCGGTCTGCGCAAAAAGCTCAGTGACAATTCCTTTACACCCCTTCGCAGACAGGTCACGACCGGTTCACAAAGTGGTATGTGACTTGCTCGAAAGCCGGGGCTGGCGATCAACCTTCTTTCAGGAGTCTCCGATGCTGAGAAGAACGGTCCTTTCGAAGAGTCTGCTACTCGCCTTCAGCGGAACAGCGGCCCTGTACGGCACCCCCGGACTTGCACAGGATGCGCCGACAACGGAACTGCAACGCGTCACGGTGACCGGTTCCAACATCAAGCGCACGGATACCGAGACAGCGTCGCCGGTGCAGGTGGTCACTCGCCAGGACATCGAAAAGTCGGGCAAGACCACGGTTGCCGACGTCGTCCTCGGCTTGAATGCCAATAGCAATGGTTCGATCCCGATGTCGTGGAGCGGTTACGGCTTTGCGTCGGGCGCCTCAGGCGTGTCGCTTCGCGGTCTCGGCTCGAACGCCACCTTGGTGTTGCTCAACGGCCGTCGCATGGCGCCCTATGGCTTGGCCGATGACGGACAGCGCACCTTCGTCGACCTGAGCACCATTCCGCTCGAAGCGGTCGATCGCATCGAAGTCGTGAAGGACGGGGCTTCGGCAATCTACGGATCCGACGCGATTGGCGGTGTGGTCAACATCATCACCCGCGTCGACTTCCGCGGTGTCATCGCCAACGTCTCCTACGGCGTCACTCGATACGGCGATGGCCGCACGCCGAAGGCCTCGGTGACTGCCGGCTTCGGCAACCTAGGTAGCGACAAGTACAACGTCTTCTTCACGCTCGAGGCGCAGAAGATCGGCGAAGTCCGGCAGAGTGATCGCGCCGACCGCGGCGACATTGGCAATCCGAACGCACTTGCGCAAGGCTACGGCTTCGAGTCGGGCGAAATCCTGGGCTATGGCCGTCCCCGCGCCGGTGGCCCCACGAGCGTCAGCTCGAGCATCTGGGGCTGGGCCCGTGCCGTCACCGGCCGCAACAGCCCAGATCCCGTGCCCGGGTCGGTGTACAAGCAGATCGCAGTGCCTGCCAGCGGATGTCCGTCGAATTTGCCAATGCCCACTGGCTACACGGGCTGCCCGTGGGACTCGCTGGCCTACCAGCAATTGCAGCCGCAGGAAGAGAAGGTCAATTTCGTCACGCGTGGCACGCTGGAGATCAACCCCAGCCTCACGGCGTTCGGCGAGGTCGGCCTGTTCAGCTCGAAAGTTTTCGCGACGATTACACCGAACAATCCTGCCTTCACATGGCCAGACGCCCAAAACAGCACGATCAAGGACAACACGTTCATCACGATCGGGCCTAATCATCCGGACAACCCGAACCCGGGTAGCTACTCGCGCCTGCGCTATGTCACGGCCGACTTGGGCGGACGGACGACGAAATCCGACACCTTGGTCAGCCGCTTTCTCGGCGGCCTCAAGGGCAATGCAGCCGGATGGGACTGGGAGGCCGGCCTGCTCTACACCAAGAGCAAGACCGATCAGATCAATAACGGACAGTTGCGTGACAGCGTTCTGCAAGACTTCTTGAACGCGACCAACGACAGCGGAATGAACCCGACGCTGACGTACTACCGCCTCGGGGCGAACGCTGGATTGAACAGCCAAGCTACACGCGACGCGATCTCACCATCTTTGAAGGACTCGCCGACAGCGTCGGTCACTTCGCTGGATGTCAAGGCGAACAGGGAGCTGATGCAGTTGAGTGGCGGCCCGTTGCAGTTGGCGCTCGGCGCCGAGTTTCGTCGCGAGAAGGCCGATCGACCGGCAACACCGTTCACCGACACGGCCGACATCATCGGCCTGGGATTTTCTGCCTTCAAAGCGTCGCGAAACATCACGGCGGCATTTGCCGAAGTGTCTGCCCCGGTGCTCAAGAACCTCGAGTTGAGCGCCGCGCTGCGTGTCGACCGCTACTCCGATGTCGGCACATCGACGACGCCGAAGTTTGGATTCAAGTACACGCCGATTCGGGAGGTGGCCGTGCGCGGCACCTATGCGCAAGGATTCCGTGCGCCTGGCCCCGCCGAGAATGGCAACAGCGCCTCGGCGGGCTTCACTTCCTATGTCGATCCGCTTCGCTGCCCGATCACTGGCGCAGACGCGGACTGCGGCTCGGGGTCGGCGGTGATCATCACTTCCGGCAGCCCGAGCGTGAAGCCCGAGAAGTCCAAGAGCTACACGGTTGGCCTGATCATCGAGCCGACGAGGGACACGAGCCTCTCGATCGACCTGTGGGAAATCCGCCGCAAGAACGAAATCCTGCAGGCCGACTTGTCGGCCATTCTCGCGAACCCGAGCGGCTTCCCCGATGCCAAGATCGTTCGTCAGGTCAATGACGATCCGATCGACGCCGTGACCGGACTCCCGGTCGTCGGTGGCCCCGGGACGCTGCTGGCGGTTTCGACGCCCTATGTGAACGGGCCGAGCACGAAGACCAACGGTGTCGACATTGACCTTCGCCAGCGTTTCAACCTCGGCGAGGTTGGCAAACTGACCGGTAGCCTGACTTGGTCGCATGTCAATTCGTTCAAGCGCACGCTGGAGGACGGGTCAGTGCGCGAATACGCTGGGACATACGGGCCGACCTCGCTGAGCAGTTCATCCGGGATGCCCAAGGACAAGGCAACGTTCGGCGTCACGTGGGATCGGGGGCCGCTCTCGGTGACAGGTCTCGTGAACTACGTGTCCGGATTGAAGAACGTCGAATACAAGGACGACCCGCTCGGGTGCTTGCTGACCTTTGACGATGGCACGGACGCCCCGGCGGGTTGCAAGGGCGCTTCGTTCACGACGTTCGATCTGAGCGCGAAGTACGACTTCACCAAGAACTTTCAGCTCTACGGCTCGATTCTCAACGTGTTCGACCGCATCGCTCCCTACGACAAGTCGGCCTTCTACGGTATCACTCACTACAACGCCAGCTACAACCAGATTGGTGCTCTGGGCCGGACGTACAACGTCGGCATGAAATACACGTTCTGATTGAGGGTCGACTGCCTGCCCATGGTGCAAACCAAGATGGAGCCGACCAATTCAATCTGGTCGCTTCTTCCGCGACGGAGCCCATGACGAGCGGCCAAATTGTTGTGCTCTGCCAACAGCGGAAGCCTGAGCGCGAATTCTGACCTCGTCCCGGATCTGATGTCGCGAATGCTCTGAACCCTGATGAATGCTTGCTTTGCGGTCGATCGAGGCGGCCAGGGAACGCGCCGGCATTCGTGGTCAGGAGGAAATCCCTAGCGGGCGCGGTTGTTGCATTCAATGACAATTCCTCGACATGTCTTCGTAGATGAGACATACCCAGTTCACAAAGCTGGTATGTGCCTTGCTGCAGGACTTGGTCTTTACCTCCAGATCAACCTTCCCCCCAACAGGAGTCCCGATGTTGAACAGAACTATGCTGGCCAAGAGCCTGCTCATTGCATTTGGCGGAACCGCCGCTCTTTCCGGAACTGCGGTTTTCGCGCAGCAGGCGCCCGTTCAAGAATTGCAACGCGTCGAAGTGACCGGCTCGAACATCCGGCGAGTTCAGTCGGAGACGGCCGCGCCAGTTCAAACACTGACGCGCGAAGACATCGATCGTTCGGGCAAGGCAAGCGTTGCCGAGTTGCTGCAGACTCTGTCGGTAGACAACCAGGGCTCAGTGCCAACGACCTTCGGCAACGGATTCGCCTCTGGCGCGTCTGGGATCTCACTGCGTGGTCTGGGCACCGCCTCGACCCTGGTGCTGGTGAACGGCCGGCGCGTGGCGCCCTACGGATTGGCCGATGACGGCCAAAAGGTCTTCGTCGACCTGAACATGATTCCGCTGGAAGCGGTCGAGCGCGTTGAAATTCTGAAGGACGGTGGCTCGGCGATCTATGGCTCCGATGCGATCGCCGGCGTGGTCAACATCATCCTGAGGAAGGATTACAAGGGCATCGCCGTCAAGGCCACCTACGGTCGTTCCAGCTATGGCGACGGCATCGAGAAGCGCGGCTCGATCACCGCGGGCTTCGGTGACCTCGACAAGGACCGCTACAACATCCTGTTCAACCTCGAGGTCGCGAGGAAAGGCGAAATTTGGAACCGCGATCGCGCCGGGCGTGACCAAATTGGCCGGGCCGATTTGCGCGACCTCGGTTTCAGCGCGCAGGAAGCCCTGGGTGGCACCGGTGCCATCACCGGCAACAATGCGGCCGGCAGTGCCATCAACGGCAACGTGCGCCAGCCCGGAACCAACAACTACTATGGGCGTGGCAATACAGACCCGCTTGCAGCGTTCACCCGCCCCCAGCCCGGTGCGGCTTGCGCCAACTTCACCAGCCACCAGCAAGGCGACCCTGGATTCGCTGGCGGTACCGGCTGCCTGATCGACGCCCCGCAGGTCTATAGCCAGATTCAGCCCAAGCAGGAATCGGTCAATTTCTTTACCCGCGGCACCTTGCAACTGTCGAGTAATCTGACCGGGTACGCTGAGGTTAACCTCTACAACAACAAGTCGGTCTCGTCGACCACGCCGTCTGGCGTCAGCGCCTCGACCGGGTATCCGGGCGGGCCCGTGGCGAACAACGACATTCGCCTTGGCGGAGCGCACCCTGATAACCCGTACACGTCATCTGCGCGTTTGCGCTATCTGGCTGCGGATGTTGGCCCGCGAGTCAGCAATGTGGATTCGACGTTCACGCGCGTGGTGGCCGGGGTCAAAGGCACCGTCGACGTTTGGGATATCGACAGTGCCTTCCTGTTCTCGCAGAACAAGGTGTCGAACGAGCGCACCGGGTATCTGCAACGCGACGTGACCTTTGCGCTGTTGAATCCGACCGGCTTCAATGTGCCCAATCAGCCGACCGTCTCCAATGCCGCATGGGCAGCGCAAAACAGCGCCGCCTACGCCGCACTTCCGGCCGGCAGTCTCTGGCGCATTGCCGAGAATGCGGGGCTGAATTCGGCCGCGCTGTATGCGGCGCTTTCTCCCATGATCTCGAACGACGCGAAGTCGCAAACCACACAGGTGGATTTCAAGGCTTCGCGCGAGCTCGGCAATCTCGAAGGCGGGCCGTTGGGCCTGGCTTTGGGCACCGAATTCCGGCACGAGTCGGTGAAGCTCGAGCCGACGTCTGGAACCGACAGAGGCAACATCATCGGCTTGGGCTATTCCGCCTACGATGGTCAACGCAACCTGTTCGGTGCCTATGCCGAACTGGCGATGCCGATCACCAAGACTGTCGAACTGAGCACGGCGCTGCGCTATGACTACTACTCGGACGTCGGCTCCTCGGTGACGCCCAAATTCGGCGCCAAGTGGACCCCGTTCAAGGAGTTCGCACTGCGCGGCACGTACTCCCAAGGCTTCCGTGCGCCTAGCCCCGCGGAGAACGGCAAGGGTGGATTGGCGGCCTTCACGACCTCCGACGATCCGGTTCGCTGCGCTCTCGGGATCGCAACGGCCTGCGCCCCGGCCAACGTCGCCATCATCACGTCACCCAATCCTGATCTGGTGCCGGAAAAGTCGCGAACCTACACGCTGGGCCTCGTCTTCGATCCGACGCCGACGACCAGTATTGCCGTGGACCTGTTCCGTATCGTTCGCGAGAACGAAATCAATCAGGAAGAGTCGGGTGCGGCGATCGCGGCCGGCCACGTCGCGCGTGACCCGGGCAGCGCTACGACCACTCCGGGCGATCCGGGGCCGATCGTCGCGATCCTGGCCAAGTACGTCAACTCGACCAAGACCACGGTTCAGGGTTTCGACATCGATGCGAAGCAGAGTTTCGCTCTGGGGTCCGCTGGCAAGCTGACACTGGATGCGAAGTGGACCCACTTGCTCAAGCTGGAACGCCAAGAAACGGACGGGACCCGGCATGACTTCGCTGGTACCCATGGCAACTGCGATGTGACCAACTGCATCGGCACTCCGGCAGATCGCGTGAACCTCGGCGCGACGTGGGAACTCGGCCCGGTGAAGGTCGCTGGCGTGGTGAACTATCGCGCCAGTATCGAGAACCGGAACTTCAAGGGCGAGGAGGGCTGTGCGTCCACGTTTGCCGACGGTACCGATGCGCCGGCCGGTTGCAAGATCGCGTCCTTCACGACGCTGGACCTGACCTTCCGTTGGAAGGCGACCAAGCAGCTCGAGGTGTTCGGCGGTGTTCAGAATGTCCTGAACCGCGTGGCCCCGCTCGACCCGCTGACCTACGGCGCCGTCTCCTACAACCCGCTTGACTACAGCGGTGCGGTCGGTCGCTTTTACAGCCTGGGCGCGAAGTACACGTTCTGATCCGGAGAAACTCCGCAACTAGAAGGTGGCAGCGCAAGCTGCCACTTTTTTTTGCGTGCGCCGCGAGCTGTGTCCTTCGGGTTTTCCTCGGTGTGAGGTGGGTCGGAACGACTCTTGCTCATGGCTAGAATGCGGGCCTGCACAATGGCGCGGTTCTCCAGATGCCGCCGCCACCGGTCACGAGCTGGCAGGTGCTAAGGTTCGCTGTTTTATTTTCTGTCCCCGCTCACCCAATCTGGAGATCCCAGACCATGAATTTTTCTCAGCGACAAGCGGACCCGCGCCGACATCTGGTGGGCCTATCGCTTGTCATCCTGTTCCACGCGTTGATTGTTTACGCGTTGATCACTGGCTTGGCCAAGAAGGTCGTCGATGTGGTGCGGGCACCGATCGAGACCAAGGTGATCGAAGAGATCAAGAAGCCGCCGCCGCCACCCGAAATCGTGCTGCCGCCGCCGCCGAAGCTCGAGGCGCCGCCGCCGCCGTACATCCCGCCGCCGGAAGTGCAGATCGCCACGCCGCCGCCGCCGCAACCGACGATCTCGGTGGCGCCGTCGCCAGTGCCGCCTCCGCCGACACCGATGACGCCGACGCCGCCGGTGGCCGTCGCCCCCGCCCCGCCTGCACCGCGCCCGACGACCGTGGCGATCGGGGTGGCCTGCGCAACGCAGGTTCAACCCATCATGCCGCCCAAGGCTGCCCGCGAGGGAATTACCGGAACCGTGCGAGCCCGCGCCACCATCAAGGGCGGCAAGGTCGTCGCCGTCGAAATCGTGTCTTCGCAGCCGCGCGGCGTCTTCGACTCGGCGGTGCGCAACGCGATGATGCAGTACGGATGCTCCGCCGCTGGCGACGAGGAGCTGAAGGCCGACCAGACCTTCGACTTCAAGCTCGAGTAACCCCTCCGCCGAGCGGATGCTCCCCGCGCAGCGGGGCATCTGCTCTGCTTCTTCAGAACAACCCGAATTGTTTTCAGAATTTTTGCCAGGAGTCCCTCAGATGACCACCCGTCTTCAAGCCCTCGTTGCGGCGATTACCCTCGCTGCCAGCCTCGTTGCCGCTCCGCAGATCGCCAGCGCGCAAGCCTCCGCTCCGGCTGCCGAAGCCTCGGCCGTGACCCCGGCGCCCGCCGCGGCCCCGGCGCCGATCGCCGATGCGGTTACCACGAAGGAAACCGTCGACAACCCTTATGGCCTCGGCGCCTTGTGGGCCCAGGGTGACTTCGTCGCCCGCGGCACCTTGTTCATCCTGGTCGTCATGAGCATGGGCAGCTGGTACATCCTGATCACGAAGCTCTACGAGAGCTTCAAGATCAGCAGCCAGGCCAGGGCGGCCCGGAACGGCTTCTTCAAGGCCGTGACGATCAACGATGCCGTCAAGACCCTCAAGGACGGCAGCGCCTTCCGCTTCATCGCCGAAAGCGGCATTGCCGCCAGCGACCATCATGAAGGCGCACTGACCGAGAACATCGACCGCAACACCTGGGTCACCAGCTCGGTGCAGCGCAGCATCGACGACGTTCAAAGCCGTCTGCAGGATGGGTTGGCCGTGCTCGCGACCGTCGGTTCCACCGCACCGTTCATCGGCCTGTTCGGCACCGTCTGGGGCATCCTGAACGCGCTGACCACGATCGCCGTGGCGGGTCAGGCATCGATCGACAAGGTTGCCGGACCGGTCGGCGAGGCGCTGTACATGACCGCGATCGGTCTGTTCGTCGCGGTGCCGGCGGTGCTCGGCTACAACTGGCTGGTGCGCCGCAACAAGGTCAACATGGAGTCGGTGCGCAACTTCGGCGCCGATCTGCATGGCGTGCTGATGGGCGCGCGCATGAAGGCGACCGCGCGCTGAGCGCGAGCCACTCCTCCATCGAGACAGGAATCCGGCCATGGCAATGAACCTAGGCGGTGGAGGCGACGAAGACGACGTCGTCTCCACCATCAATACCACCCCACTGGTGGACGTGATGCTGGTGCTGCTCATCATCTTCCTGATCACGATTCCCGTGGTCACGCAGACGGTGCAGATGAGCCTGCCCAAAGAGGTCAACATCGCGCGCAAGACCAAGCCCGAGAACATCGAGATCTCGGTCAACAAGGACGGCGACGTGTTCTGGAACGCGCAGCTGCTGCCCGACAACGACGCGCTGTTCAACCGCCTCAAGAAGATCGCGGTGCTCACGCCGCAGCCCGAGGTGCACATCCGCGGCGACGAGCACGCGCGCTACGAGTCGATCGGACGCGTGGTCTTCGCCTGCCAGCGCGCGGCGATTGCCAAGATCAGCTTCGTCACCGAACCTCCACCCAAAGGGTGACCCGTGGCCCTTACGAGGGCTCAAGGAAACATCATGGCAATGAACGTAGGCTCGGGCAGCGGCTCGGGCGAGCCCGAAGTGATGATGGACATCAACACCACGCCGTTGATCGACGTGATGCTGGTGCTGATCATCATGCTGATCATCACGATTCCGGTGCAGCTGCACGCGGTGAACCTGAACATGCCGGCAGGCAGCCCGCCGCCGCCGATCAAGGAGCCGGTGGTCGTGACGATCGACGTCGATTTCGACGGCACGATCCTGTGGAACGGCGAGGCGATGCCAAATCGTCAGGCGCTCGAGGTGAAGCTGCGCGATGCGGCGGCCATGCCCGATCAGCCCGAGGTGCACGTGCGGCCGAACAAGCTGGTCGAATACAAGTTCGTCGCCGAAGTCCTCGCCGAATCGCAGCGTCTGGGCGTGACCAAGCTCGGCATGGTGGGCAACGAGCAGTTCGTGAAGTGAGCGTATGAACAGACTGATGAATCGGCTGATCGTCGCAGTCGGCGCCGCGCTGATCTTCGGCGCTGCGCACGGGCAGGGCGGAATGCGCCCCGAAGTCGGCAAGCCGCTGCAGGCCGCCCAGGACATGATCAAGGCCGGCAAGTTCCGCGAGGCGCTGGCCAAAGTTCGCGAGGCCGACGCGGTGGGCGGCAAGACCGCTGCCGAGTCGACCATGGTCGAGCGCATGCGCCTCGCTGCGGCCTCCGGCGCCGGCGATGCCGACACCGCGGCGCGCGCGTTCGAGGCGGTCAGCGGCAGCGTCGCCGGCCCCGACAAGCTGCGCATGATCGAGTCGATCGCCGGCAGCTACTACCGCGCGAAGGAATACGCGAAGGCGCAGCAATGGTACGCACGCTACTTCAAGGAAGGCGGCACCAGCAGCGCGAACCGCACGCTGATGATCCAGACGCAGTACCTGTCCGGCGACCTGGCGGGGGCTTCGAAGGAACTGATGGCCGAGATCCAGGGCGCCGAACGCAGTGGCGCCGTGCCGGCCGAGGACCGCATCAACCTGCTGATGAACGCGGCGGTCAAGCAGAAGGACGTGAACGGCGAGACCTTCGCGCTCGAACGCCTCGTCACCTACTACCCGAAGAAGGAATACTGGGTCACGCTGATGAGCCGCTTGCAGAGCAAGCCGACCTTCTCGGATCGCCTGTCGCTCGACACCTACCGCCTTTCGCTCGCCACCGGCAGCATGAGCGCGGCAAGCGACTACTCCGAGCTGGCGCAGCTGGCGCTGCAGGCCGGCTCGCGCGCCGAGGCGAAGCAGGTGATCGACAAGGGCTTCGCGGCCGGCGTCCTTGGTGCCGGGCCGCAGGCCGAGCGCGACAAGCGTCTGCGCGACCTGGTCAACAAGCGCATCGACGAAGCGAAGAAGACCGAGGCCGACGATGAGAAGACCGCGCTCGCCGCGAAGGACGGCAACGAGCTGGTGACGATCGGCCTGAACCGGGTCTTCGAGGGCCAGAAGGCCAAGGGCCTGCAACTGATGCAGCAGGGCATCGCCAAGGGCGGCCTGAAGCGCCCCGAGGATGCGAAGCTGCACTTCGCGATCGCGCAGCTCAACGCCGGCGACAACGCCAAGGCGCAGGCCGTATTGAAGACGGTGTCGGGCAACGACGGCACCGGCGATCTGGCGCGCCTCTGGGCGCTGTACGCGCGGCGCGCGAAGGCTTCCTGAGGCGACGAATCGACGCAGGGTATCCCGAGCCCTCAACGAAAAACGCGGCCCTTCGAGGCCGCGTTGTCGTTCAGGCGTCGCCGTTCACTTGGGTGCGAGCCGGATCGCACCATCGAGACGGATCACCTCGCCGTTCAGCATCTCGTTGGTGACGATCTGGTGCACGAGCTTCGCGTAATCGGCCGGCGTGCCCAGGCGGCTTGGGAACGGCACGCTGGCGGCCAGCGCATCCTGCACCTCCTGCGGCATCGTGAACAGCATCGGCGTGCCGAAGATGCCCGGCGCGATCGTCATGTTGCGGATGCCATTGCGCGCCAGGTCGCGCGCGATCGGCAAGGTCATGCCGACGACGCCACCCTTCGACGCCGAATACGCCGCCTGGCCGATCTGGCCGTCGAAGGCGGCGACGCTCGCGGTGGAGATCAGCACGCCGCGCTCGCCGGTGGGCTCGGGGTCGTTCTTGCTCATCGCCTCGGCCGCGAGGCGGATCATATTGAAGCTGCCGACGAGGTTGACAGTGACCACCTTCGCGAAGGTGGTCAGCGCATGCGCGCCTTCCTTGCCGACCGTCTTCGCGGCTGGCGCGATGCCGGCACAGTTGACGAGCCCGACCAGCTTGCCGAGTGCGACTGCCTTCGCGACGACCGCCTGGCCATCGGCCTCCTGGCTCACATCGCACTTCACGAAGGCGCCGCCGAGTTCGGCGGCAAGCGCTTCGCCCTTGTCGACCTGCAGATCCGCGATGACGACCTTCGCGCCGTTCGCGGCGAGCATGCGCGCGGTGCCTTCGCCAAGACCCGACGCGGCGCCGGTGACGATGAAGACCTTGCCTGCGATGTCCATGGATTCGTTCCTCAGGCCAGCGCGGCGAGGGCGCGCGCGGTGATTTCTTCGACGCTGCCGGTGCCGCTGATCTTGCGGTAACGCGGCGCTGCGGGGTCTCCGCCGGCGGCCCAGCTCGAGTAGTAGTCGACCAGCGGGCGCGTCTGGTTCTTGTAGACCGCGAGGCGGTTGCGCACCGTCGCCTCTTCGTCGTCCGCGCGCTGGATCAGGTCTTCGCCGGTCACGTCGTCCTTGCCCGCCACCTTCGGTGGATTGAACTTCAGGTGATAGCTGCGTCCCGATGCCGGATGCACGCGGCGGCCGCTCATGCGCTCGATGATGGCTTCGTTGGGCACGTCGATCTCGAGCACGAGGTCGAGCTTGACGCCGGCTTGCTTCATCGCGTCGGCCTGCGGGATCGTGCGCGGGAAGCCGTCGAACAGGAAGCCGTTCGCGCAGTCGGGCTGCGCGATGCGTTCCTTCACCAGGCCGATGATGATGTCGTCGCTGACGAGCGCGCCCGCGTCCATCACCTTCTTGGCGGCAACCCCCATCGCCGTGCCCGCCTTGACGGCCGCGCGCAGCATGTCGCCGGTCGAGATCTGCGGGATGCCGAATCGCTCGCAGATGAAGGCGGCCTGGGTCCCTTTGCCCGCGCCAGGGGCGCCCAGCAGGATGAGTCTCATGGGTGTCCTCGTTCTCGTGTCTTGTGTACGCAGTGCGCGGCTCGCGCCACGGCGTGAATCGCATCGAGAATAACATGCGACCCCCACGTGACACTGACGCGAGGACCGGGGAAAACGTGTGCTCCGCGGGGCGGGAAATCAGGCGAAAAGTGCGCGCACGCGGGCCAGGTCTTCGGGCGTGTCGACACCCGGCCCGGGCCGCGAATCGCTGACGTGGACCGCGATGCGTTCGCCGTGCCAAAGCACGCGCAACTGTTCGAGCGCCTCGATGTGCTCGAGCGGGCTGGCGGCAAGCCGCGGAAAGCATCGCAGGAATCCCGCCTGGTAAGCGTAGAGCCCGATATGGCGCAGCGGCGCATCGCTCGGGATCGGCGAGGCGCCCGACGCGCGCGCGTCGCGCCACCATGGAATCGGTGCGCGCGAGAAGTACAACGCGCGGCCGGCGGCGTCGAGCACGACCTTCACGACGTTCGGGTTGTCGAGTTCATCGACCGCGTCGATCGGATGCGCGGCCGTGCTCATCACGCAGTCGGGGTGCTGGGCGAGCAGCGCAGCGCAGGCGTCGATCATCTGCGGGTCGAGCAACGGCTCGTCGCCCTGCACGTTGACGACCAGGTCGGCGCCGTCGAGCCCGAGCAGCGTGCAGGCCTCGGCGAGGCGGTCGCTGCCGGTCGCGTGGTCGGTGCGCGTCAGCAAGGCTTCGACGCCGTGTGCGGTGCAGGCTGCAACGATGCTCGCGTCATCGGCGGCAACGACGACGCGGCTGGCGGCCGAGCGCGCCGCGTTGCGCGCGACGCGCACGATCATCGGCAGCCCGGCGATGTCGGCGAGGGGTTTGCCCGGCAGGCGCGTCGACGCCAACCGAGCCGGCACCAACACCGTGAAGTTCATGCGCTGGGCGCGGCCGGCGTCGCGTCGAGCGAACGTGCCTCGGCCTCGAGCATCACCGGGATGCCGTCTCGCACCGGGAACGCCAGGCCATCGGCGTGGCAGACGAGCTCGACCTGCGCCTGCTGCGGCGGCCGCAGGTGTTCGAGCGGGCCCTTGCAGAGCGGGCAGACGAGCAGATTAAGCAGGCGTGTTTCCATGGCGAGGTCCGGGCGGTGGCAGCAGGGCAAGCAGTGCGGTCTCGAAGGCCGCATCGAGTTCGAAGTCTAGCGGCGCGACCCAGATCCGCGTCGTGCCAGCGATGCGCTGCGGGTCGAGCTTGACCGCGTCTTTCTCGGTCAGCACGACATCGGTCGTGTCGTCGGGCCAGGGCAGGGCGGCGTAGTCATGATGGTCGGGCAGCGGCTGCGGCGTGATCGTCAGGCTTTGCCCGCGCAGCATCTCGAAGAAGCGCTGCGGCCGCGCCAGCCCGGCCGCTGCGACGATTGGCCGGGCGCGCAGCGCCACGAGCGCGTCGGCGCTGGCCGGTTGGCCGCGCCACCAGTCGGCCAGTTCGACGACGCCGGCGAACGAGCGCCACGCCGTCGTGCCGGGCAGTGGGGTCGACGGCGTGGCGGCGTTGTACACGACGAGGCTGCGCGCCGGAACCTCGTTCGGCAGGCACTCGCGCAGCGGTCCGGCCGGCAACAGCCAGCCGTTGCCGGCGCCGCGCTCATCGAACACGATCACCTGCGCGTCGCGCGCCAGTGCGAGGTGCTGCAGCCCGTCGTCGCTGACGATCACGTCGGTGTCGGGATGCAACTCCAGCAAGCGACGCGCCGCGGCAACGCGTTTGCGGCCAACGACCAGAGGTGCGCCGGTGCGCAGATGGATCAGCAGCGGCTCGTCGCCACTGCGCGCGGCCGGCACCGCGCGCGTCACGTCGAGCAGGTCGGCATGACTGCCGCCGTAGCCGCGCGAGACGACGCCGGGTGTGTAGCCGCGGCGGCGCAGTGCCGCGACGATCGCGATCACGGTCGGCGTCTTGCCGGCACCGCCGGCGACCAGGTTGCCGACGACGATGACCGGCGCCGGCAGCGCATGCGTGCGCAGCAGGCCGATGCGATACAGCACGCGCCGCAACGCGGTGATCGCGCCGAACGCGGCGGCCAGCGGGAGCATCGCGTGCGCCAGTGCGCCTCGCCCGAGCCACGCCAGCTGCAGACGTTGCCCGAAGCCGGGGGCGGGCGCCGAGGCCAACGCGCTGCGCCGCACCCGACGTCAGCGCGCGTCGCCGCCGGCCGAGGTCTGGGTCGCGAAGGTCAGGCGCGGCAGGTTCGCGCGCCGCGCCGCGTCCATCACGTTGATCACGCTCTGGTGCGCCGCGGTCGCATCGGCCGAGACGATCACGACCGCGTCGGTCGCGCCGGCCGCCGCCGCGCCGAGTTCAGCGGTGAGGGCCTCGACGCTGCGGCCTTCGACCGGCTTGCGGTTCACCGCATAGCGCCCGTCGGCCGACACCGCGACGATCACTTCGCGCTGCCGGTCGCGCAGCTTCTCGGCGTCCGCCGTCGGCAGCGTGATCTGCAGCTCGGTGAACTTCGAGTAGGTCGTCGACAGCATCAGGAAGATGAGCACGACCAGCAGCACGTCGATGAACGGGATCAGGTTGATCTCGGGGTCTTCGGGGCGCGGCTTGCGAAAGTTCATCGCGATCCTCGCCGTTCAGGCGCCCGCACCACGCGGCGCGGCGAAGCGCATCAGGTGCGGCACCAGACGGTCGGCGGCCTGTTCCATGTCGATCGTGTAGGCATCGACCAGGCCGCGGAAATAGCGATAGAACATCAGCGAGGGGATCGCGATCATCAACCCGAACGCGGTGTTGTACAGCGCGACCGAGATGCCGTGCGCCAGCAGCGCCGGGTTGTTGCCGGTCGGTGCCTGCGAGCCGAAGATCTCGATCATGCCGATCACCGTGCCCATCAGGCCCAGCAGCGGCGCGGCCGAGGCGATCGTGCCGAGCGTGTTCAGGTAGCGCTCGAGCCGGTGCACCGCGGCACGGCCTGCCGACTCGAAGGTGCCGCGCAACTGCGGTTCGGTGATGCGCGGGTCGGCAATCACGGCACGCAGGCCGGTCGCGAGCACGGTGCCGAGCACCGAGTTGTCGGACAGCTTGTTGACGACGTCGGCAGCCGGCAGATGCGCGCGCGTGACCGAGATCACCTCATCGAGCAACCGTGCCGGCGCGACGCGCACGGCACGCAGGCTGGAGAGACGTTCGAGCACCAGGGCGAGTGCGCCAATGGAACACAGGAGCAGTGGCCAGATCGGCCAGCCAGCGGCTTGTATGATCGAAAACAATCGTGCCCTTTCGACGGCGATTCGGTGGCGACCAGGGATTTCGGGACCGGCGATTATGGCCCGAAGGACTCGTCGCCAAGCATCCGTGGCGCCGACGTTGCGGCGGCGCATCCGCCCGGCGTTTTCAGCCATGCCCAGACGCCGCCCGGACATCCACCGCAGGTGTGGACAACTTTGTGGACAAGCCGGTGAGCTTCGCTGCGAAGGCCCGAATTTGCAGGGCTGCGAACACATTGCTTAATGTTTAGGCAGATAAAAAACCTTGAAAATCAATGACTTGGGTAATTGTGACGGGCCTGTGACGGGGGCAACGTCGGTTCGCGCGTTGGCTGGCGCGGTTGTGGAGTTCTCGCCCCGCGCCGGCATTGGGTTTGCGGGTGTTTGAGTCCTTCGGCGCGATCCCGGCGCGCGCCGCGTGGGGTGTCGCCGCGCTGCTGCGCGAGGTCGGCGACCTGCTCGTCGGACGCTTCAGCGCCTGCGCGGTGCGTGGCGAGGTATCGGGCTTCTCGCGCGCGGCCAGCGGTCACTGCTACTTCAACCTGAAGGACGCCGATGGTGGCGGCGCGCTGCTGCGCTGTGCGATGTTCCGGCGCGCCGCGAGCCTGCTCGCATTCGCGCCGGCAGACGGGCAACTCGTCGAGGTTCGCGGCCGGCTCGGCGTGTACGAACCGCGCGGCGAGCTGCAGCTGGTCGTCGAGGGGATGCAAGCGGCGGGCGCGGGCGCGCTGTACGAGCAGTTTCTGCGGATCAAGGCGAGGCTCGAGGCGCAAGGCCTCTTCGATGCCGCGCGCAAGCGCGAACTGCCGCGCTATCCGCGTGCAATCGGTGTCGTTACCTCGCTCAGTGCCGCAGCGTTGCGCGACGTGCTGACGGCGCTGGCGCGGCGCGCGCCGCAGGTGCGCGTGGTCGTCTACCCGAGTGCAGTCCAAGGGCCGGGCGCGCCGGCCGCATTGGCCGACGCGATCGGGCTCGCCTCGCGCCGGGGCGAAGTCGAGACGTTGATCGTGTGCCGCGGCGGCGGCTCGCTCGAAGACCTCTGGGCGTTCAACGACGAGCAGGTCGTGCGCGCGATCGTCGCGGCTTCGATGCCGGTCGTCTGCGGCGTTGGCCACGAGACCGACGTGACGCTGGCCGATCTCGCCGCCGATCTGCGTGGGCCGACCCCGACCGCGGCCGCTGAACTCGCCGCGCCGACCCGCGAAGCCTGCCTGAGCGTGCTCGATGCCTTCGCTGCGCTGCTGCTGCGGCGTGTCCACGACGCGCTCGACACCCAGGCGCAGCGCCTCGACCGATGCGCGCTGCGGCTCGCGCGGCCGGGCCAGCTGCTGCGGCGGCAGGGCGAGCGGCTGGCGCTGCTGTCGCATCGGCTCGGCGGGCACCTGCCGCGCGTGACCCTCGCGCAGCAGACGCGGCTGGCGAAGCTCGATGGCGAACTGCGGCGCGGCGTTGTGCGGCGCCTGGTCGGCGACGCACAACGCCTCGACGCTCTCGCGGCACGGTTGCGCGCGCTCGATCCGCAGCAGGTGCTGGCGCGTGGGTACGCATGGCTGAGCAATGCCGGTGGTCGCCCGGTGACTTCGGTGCAGCAGGTCTCGACCGGCGCCGCGCTGCAGGCCGTGCTGCACGACGGCGCGGCCGATGTCGTGGTGACGGCCGTCCGAGGTCGGACGGCCGATTGATGCGTTGTGGTCGACGCCGCATGCGACGACAGCGCCGCGGCAAGCTGCCTACAATGATCCAACCCCGCAACTACCCGGAAGAGGTTCACGATGGAACACACCTTGCCTGCACTGCCCTACGCCCTCGACGCGCTCGCGCCCGCGACCAGCAAGGAGACGCTCGAATACCACCATGGCAAGCACCACAACGCGTACGTGGTGAACCTGAACAACCTGCAAAAGGGCACCGAGTTCGAATCGATGACCCTCGAAGAGATCATCAAGAAGGCGACCGGCGGCGTCTACAACAACGCAGCGCAGATCTGGAACCACACCTTCTTCTGGAACTGCATGAAACCGGCCGGCGGCGGCGAGCCGAAGGGCGCGCTGGCCGCGGCGATCACCGCGAAGTGGGGCAACTACGCCGCATTCAAGGATGCGTTCACGAAGAGCGCGGTCGGCAATTTCGGCTCCGGCTGGACCTGGCTCGTGAAGAAGGCCGATGGCAGCGTCGACATCGTCAACATGGGCGCCGCCGGCACACCGCTGACCACCGCCGACAAGGCGCTGCTGACGATCGACGTCTGGGAGCACGCCTACTACATCGACTATCGCAACCTGCGCCCGAAATTCGTCGAGACCTTCCTGAACTCGCTGGTGAACTGGGAGTTCGCCGAGAAGAATTTCGCGTAAGCGCTGAACCCAACGAAGAAGGCCGGTCATCGACCGGCCTTCTTGCTTTGCGCGTCGCTACTGCCTGAACGGCGCGCCCTGGATTCTCATGCCCGGCTTGAGGCCGCGCTTCGCGAACCAGCCTTCGTTCATCTCGAGCACGAAGCGCACTTCCTTCGTCGAGCAGTGGCTGTCGAGTGTCTGCGGCTTCATCGCCTCGATGTTCGTGATGCTGCCGTCGTCGCCGACGAACGCGACCGACAGCGGCAACAGCGTGTTCTTCATCCAGAAGCACTGCTGGCCCGGGCGTTCGAAGATGAACAGCATGCCGTCGTTCGTTGGCATCGTCGGGCGAAACATCAGGCCGATGCTGTGCTCCTGCGGTGACTGCGCGACCTCGGCCTGGATCACGTGCATGCCGGCACTCAGCTTGATCGACGGGAGCTTCTGCGGGGCGTCCTGCGCGGTCGCGGCACTGGCCAGCAGCGCGAGGGTGGTCGAGGCGAGGAGGGCTCGCAAGGTGGCAAGACGGGTCATGGCAGCGGCTCGAAGTGATGCTCGGATTATCAACGCCTGCCCCGCCGCGCCCGGCCGACAAAGGGGCTGGCATAGAATCAAAAATTCACCCTGACCTCACCGATTCATCACCTCAGCGAGCGGAGCCTCATCCCCATGTACCAGCACATCAAGGTGCCCGAAGGCGGGCAGAAGATCAGCGTCAATGCCGATTTTTCGCTCAACGTTCCCGACCAGCCGATCATCCCGTTCATCGAGGGCGACGGTACGGGCGCCGACATCACGCCGGTGATGATCAAGGTGGTCGATGCGGCGGTGGCCAAGGCCTACGGTGGCAAGAAGAAGATCCACTGGATGGAGGTCTACGCCGGTGAGAAATCGACCAAGGTCTACGGCCCGGATGTCTGGATGCCGGGTGAGACGCTGGAGGCGGTGAAGGAGTACGTCGTCTCGATCAAGGGCCCGCTGACGACGCCGGTCGGCGGCGGCATCCGCTCGCTGAACGTCGCACTGCGCCAGGAACTCGATCTCTATGTCTGCTTGCGGCCGATCCAGTATTTCACCGGCGTGCCGTCGCCCGTGAAGGCGCCCGAGAAGACCAACATGGTGATCTTCCGCGAGAACTCCGAAGACATCTACGCCGGCATCGAATTCGAGTCGGGCAGCGACAAGGCCAAGAAGCTGATCGACTTCCTGATCAAGGAAATGGGCGTCAAGAAGATCCGCTTCCCGAACACCTCGGGCATCGGCATCAAGCCGGTCTCGAGCGAAGGCACCGAGCGCCTGGTGCGCAAGGCGATCCAGTACGCGATCGACAACGACAAGTCGTCGGTGACGCTGGTGCACAAGGGCAACATCATGAAGTTCACCGAAGGTGGCTTCCGTGACTGGGGCTACGCGCTGGCCCAGAAGGAATTCGGTGCCGAGCTGATCGACGGCGGCCCGTGGATGAAGTTCAAGAACCCGAAGAGCGGCAAGGAGATCGTCGTCAAGGACGTGATCGCCGACGCGTTCCTGCAGCAGATCCTGCTGCGCCCGGCCGAATACTCGGTGATCGCCACGCTGAACCTGAACGGCGACTACGTCTCGGACGCGCTGGCTGCGCAGGTCGGCGGCATCGGCATCGCGCCGGGCGCGAATCTCTCGGACTCGATCGCGATGTTCGAGGCGACGCACGGCACCGCGCCGAAGTACGCCGGCAAGGACTACGTCAATCCGGGCTCTGAAATCCTCTCGGCCGAGATGATGCTGCGCCACATGGGCTGGACTGCCGCTGCCGACCTGATCATCAGCTCGATGGAGAAGGCGATCCTGTCGAAGAAGGTGACCTACGATTTCGCGCGCCTGATGGAGGGTGCGACCCAGGTGTCGTGCTCCGGCTTCGGGCAGGTGATGATCGACCAGATGTGAGGTTGGCGGCGCCGCCCTCGCGCGGCACTGCCGATCAAAAAGCCCGCCCGCTCGGCGGGCTTTCTTGTTGGCGCCGGCCGATTCACTCGGCGCCGGGCAGCGGGCTCGCCGGCGCGCTGTCGGGCGCATCGATCGCCGCAATGTTCTGCGCCAGCTGGCCCTTCGGCCCCTGGACGATCTCGAATCGCACGCGCCCGCCTTGCTTCAAGGTGCGGAAGCCCTCCATCTGGATCGCCGAGAAGTGCGCGAAGATGTCCTCGCCGCCGGCCTCCGGTTCGATGAACCCGAAGCCCTTCGCGTCGTTGAACCACTTGACAGTGCCTGTGGCCATGCTTGTGCTCCCCCAGCGCGGCAGCGTACGTGACGCGCGTCACATTTTCCCGCCGCTGGAAATTGGCTGTCAAGAACGGGAACACCCCCGGATAAGAACGGCCGGCGTGACGCAATTCGGCCCTTGCAGATCAGGGCACGGGTGCAATATGGGATCGAGTGAAACGCCCGCGCGTCAACTCGATAGAATGAATCCATGCCCGACGAATCGACCCCTCCCGCGCCTCCGGTGGCGCGACCCCAGCCCGACGACGGCCAGGGCGCGGTCGTTGTCGAGCGCAAGGTTGCAAAGACGGAACCACCCCGCATGTACCAGGTGGTCCTGCTCAACGACGACTACACGCCGATGGAGTTCGTCGTGATGGTGCTGCAGGAATATTTCAAACACGACCTCGAAACAGCGACCCAGATCATGCTGAAGATTCACCATGACGGGCGAGGCGTTTGCGGCGTCTACACGAAGGACGTCGCAGCGACGAAGGTTGAATTGGTGCTGGCCGCCGCTCGCCGTGGCGGCCACCCGTTGCAATGCATTATGGAGGCCGCATGATCGCCCAAGAACTTGAAGTCAGCCTGCACATGGCATTCGTCGAGGCGCGCCAGCAGCGCCACGAGTTCATCACGGTCGAACACCTGCTGATGGCGCTGCTCGACAACCCGTCGGCGGCCGAAGTGCTGCGCGCCTGCTCGGCAAACGCCGATGACCTGCGCAAGAGCCTGCTCGGCTTCATCAAGGAGAACACGCCCACGGTCGGCGGCACCGACGAGGTCGACACGCAGCCGACGCTGGGTTTCCAGCGCGTGATCCAGCGCGCGATCATGCACGTGCAGTCGACCGGCAGCGGCAAGAAGGAAGTGACCGGCGCGAACGTGCTGGTCGCGATCTTCGGCGAGAAGGATTCGCACGCGGTCTACTACCTGCACCAGCAGGGCGTGACGCGGCTCGATGTGGTCAACTTCATCGCGCACGGCATCCGCAAGAGCGACCCGCCGGAGCCTGCGAAGCCCAGCGAGAGTGGCTCGAGCGCCAGCGACAGCGAGAAGGAAGAGGGCGATGGCAAGGGCTCGCCGCTGGATCAGTTCACGCAGAACCTGAACCAGCTGGCACGCGACGGCAAGATCGATCCGCTGATCGGCCGCGAGCACGAGGTCGAGCGCGTGATCCAGATTCTGTGCCGCCGGCGCAAGAACAACCCGCTGCTGGTCGGCGAGGCCGGCGTCGGCAAGACCGCGATCGCCGAGGGCCTGGCCTGGCGCATCACGCAGAAAGACGTGCCCGAGGTTCTGGCCGATTCGGTCGTCTACTCGCTCGACATGGGCGCGCTGCTGGCCGGCACCAAGTACCGCGGCGACTTCGAGCAGCGCCTGAAGGGCGTGCTCAAGCAGCTGAAGGACCAGCCGAACGCGGTGCTGTTCATCGACGAGATCCACACGCTGATCGGCGCCGGCGCGGCCTCGGGCGGCACGCTCGATGCGAGCAACCTGCTGAAGCCCGCGCTGAGTTCCGGCGCGATGAAGTGCATCGGCGCGACCACGTTCACCGAGTACCGCGGCATCTTCGAGAAGGATGCGGCGCTGTCGCGGCGCTTCCAGAAGGTCGACGTGATCGAACCCTCGGTGGAGCAGACCGTCGAGATCCTGAAAGGCCTGAAGTCGCGTTTCGAGGAGCACCACAGCGTCAAGTACGCGGTCGGCGCGTTGCAGGCCGCGGCCGAATTGTCGGCCAAGTTCATCAACGACCGGCATCTGCCCGACAAGGCAATCGACGTGATCGACGAGGCCGGGGCGGCGCAGCGCATCCTGCCGAAGAGCAAGCAGAAGAAGACGATCACGCGCAGCGAGGTCGAAGAGATCGTCGCGAAGATTGCGCGCATCCCGCCCGCGGCGGTGTCGAACGATGACCGTTCGAAGCTGAAGACGCTCGACCGCGACCTGAACAGCGTCGTGTTCGGCCAGGAGCCGGCGGTCGAGGCCATCTCTGCCGCCATCAAGATGGCGCGTTCCGGCCTCGGCCGGCCCGACAAGCCGATCGGGTCGTTCCTGTTCAGCGGCCCGACCGGCGTCGGCAAGACCGAGGTCGCGAAGCAGCTCGCCTACATCCTCGGCGTCGAACTGATCCGCTTCGACATGAGCGAGTACATGGAACGCCATGCGGTGAGCCGGTTGATCGGCGCGCCACCGGGCTATGTCGGCTTCGATCAGGGCGGCCTGCTGACCGAGGCGATCTCGAAGAAGCCGCACGCGGTGTTGCTGCTCGACGAGATCGAGAAGGCGCACCCGGATGTCTTCAACGTGCTGCTGCAGGTCATGGACCACGGCACCTTGACCGACAACAACGGGCGCAAGGCCGACTTCCGCAGCGTCATCATCATCATGACGACGAATGCCGGCGCTGAGACGATGAACAAGGCGACGATCGGCTTTACCAACGCGCGCGAGCAGGGCGACGAGATGGCCGACATCAAGCGTCTGTTCACGCCCGAGTTCCGGAATCGGCTCGATGCGACCGTCAGCTTCAAGGCGCTCGACGAAGAGATCATCCTGCGCGTGGTCGACAAGTTCCTGCTGCAGCTCGAGAGCCAGTTGAGCGAGAAGAAGGTCGAGGTCACGTTCACCGACGCGCTGCGCAAGCAGCTCGCCAAGAAGGGCTTCGATCCGCTGATGGGCGCGCGGCCGATGCAGCGCCTGATCCAGGACACGATCCGTCGTGCACTGGCCGACGAGTTGCTGTTCGGGCGCCTGGTCGACGGCGGCCGGCTCACGGTCGATGTCGATGCCGACGGCAAGCCGGTGCTCGACATCCAGCCGGTGAAGAAGATCGACAAGCCGAAGGCGGAAGCCGCGACGGCGTAGCGCGTCGCGATCTGTACGAGAAGGGGCCTGCGGGCCCCTTCTTCATGCGCCGATCCGACCGACCCTCAGCGACAAGCGGCCGGATCCTGCTGGAAGAAGCCGCGCAGCAGTGCATACAGGCGCGGGTGCTCGGCCTGCAGTTCGAGCGGCGCGACGAAGAAGGCCTCGGACGCGACCGCGAAGAACTCTTCGGGCGCCTCGCTCGCGTAGGGATCGAGCAGCGTGTCGTCGTTTGCGTCAACGCGCTCGCAGAACGCGTCGTACTCGCTCGTCAGCACCTCGATCCATGCGGTCCGCGCGGCGCGGTCGGGCAGCGGCGGCACGCCGTCCGCGACGCCGTCGCGCATGTCCATCACGTGCACGAACTCGTGGATCACGACGTTGTAGCCGAGCTCGGCAGAATCGCCGGCCTCGTCGACATCGCGCCAGGCCAGCATCACCGGCCCGCCGTGCATCGCCTCGCCCGACAGTTCTTCCTCGTACGCGTGAACGACGCCGGCGTCGTCGACGAACTCGCGCTGCGCGACCACCGCGTCGGCATGCACGACGATGCCCTTGAAGCCGTCGTACCAGTTCAAGCCCAGCTTCAGCGCCGGCAGGCAGGCCTGCGCGGCGATCGCGACGGCCATCGCGTCGTCGACCTGCAGGCCTTGCGTGCCGGTGAACTCTTTGTCGGCCAGGAACAGCGTCGCCATTTCGTGCAGCTGGGCGATGTCGGCCGCGCTGCGCCAGCCGAGGAACGGAAAGCGGGCCAGCGTCAGCTGCCAGAGCGGATCGGGGATCGCGCGCCGCCGCAGCGTGCGCGACTCGCGCCAGCGTCTCAGCCAGGCCGGCACGCTCAGGCCGCCGCTGCGGCGGCGGCATCGGGCGCCAGGCGCGCCCAGCGGCCGTCCTCCCAACGCAGCACCTCGGCGCGCGGCCCGTGGCCGTGGCCGTGATCGAGAGCCCAGTCACTCAGCACGTGGCGCACGAATCCGGGCGCGAGCGGCTCGGTGGCGGGCCGGTGCGTGTGACCGTGCACCAGTGTCGGCGCGTGGCTGGCGGCCATCTCGCGCAGTGCGGTCGGCGCGTCGACGTCGAACCACTCTCCCTGGTGTGCGGCCGATAGGCGCTCGCTCTCGGAGCGCAGCCCACGCGCCATGGTGCGGCGCTCGGCGAGCGGGCGCGCGAGCACCTGTGCCCGCCATGCCGGGTTGCGCACCTGCGCGCGGAACTGCTGGTAGCCGACATCGGCGATGCACCAGGCATCGCCATGGGTCAGCAGCACGCGCTCGCCGAAAGCGCAGAGCACGGTCGGGTCGGCGAGTCCCTCGACGCCGCACGCGGCGAGCATCTCGGCACCGAGCAGGAAGTCGCGATTGCCGACCATGAAGAACAGGGGGCGCCGTGCGGCCGCTTCGGCCAGCACCGCGGCAGCGCGCGCCTCGAAGCCTTCATGACGTGCGTCATCGCCGATCCAGGCCTCGAAAAGGTCGCCGAGGATGAAGACCGCGTCGGCGCGCGTGTCCCGCAGGTAATCGCGCCAGGCCGCAAACGCGCGCGGCGTGTCCTCGGCCAGGTGCAGGTCGCTGATGAGGTCGATGCACCGCCACTCGGCCGGTGCAACGATCTCGGGCGGCGCGGGCGAACGCGGCACGACGCGACCTGCGTTCGCTCAGGCGACGCGCGAGGCCTTCACAATCAGCACGTCGTCGTGCGGCACGTCGCCGTGGCCGCCCTTGCTGCCGGTCTTGACCTTCTCGATCGCATCGACGACCTCGTTGCCGGAGACGACCTTCGCGAACACCGCGTAGCCCCAGCCCGAAGCGGTCTCGGACGTGAAATTCAGGAAGTTGTTGTCGGTCGCGTTGATGAAGAACTGCGAGCTGGCCGAATGCGGCGCCGAGGTGCGCGCCATCGCAAGCGTGTAGCGATCGTTCTTCAGGCCGTTGTTGGCCTCGTTCGTGATCGTCGCCTTCGTCGCTTTCTGGCGCATGCCGGGCTCGAAGCCGCCGCCCTGGATCATGAAGCCCGGGATCACGCGGTGGAACACGGTGCCGTCGTAGTGGCCGGCGTCGACGTAGTCGAGAAAGTTCTTCGACGAGATCGGCGCTTTCGCTTCGTCGAGTTCGACGCGGATCGTGCCCTTGCTGGTTTCGATATCGACCTGGGTACCCATGCTATTTCTCCAGTGTTGCCTTGTTGATCGTGATCGGCGTGGTCGGCACGTCCTCGTGCGGCCCCTTGCTGCCGGTGGGCACGGCGCGGATCTTGTCGACCACGTCCATGCCCGCGATGACCTTGCCGAACACCGCGTAGCCGTTGCCGTCACGGGCGTTCGCCGCGTCGAGGCGGTCGTTGTCGACGACGTTGATGAAGAACTGCGAGGTCGCCGAGTTCGGGTCGCCGGTGCGCGCCATCGAGACGCTGCCACGAACATTGCTCAGGCCGTTGCGGCTCTCGAGCGGGATCGGCGCGCGCGTCGACTTCTCTTTCATGTCGGCCGTCATGCCGCCGCCCTGGACCATGAAGGTCGGGATCACGCGGTGGAAGATCGTGCCGTTGTAGTGGCCGGCCTTCACGTACGTGACGAAGTTGTCGACCGTCTTCGGCGCCTTCGCGGCATCGAGCTCGACTACGATGTCGCCGGCCGAGGTCGCGAGCTTGACCTTCTGCGCATGGGCCGAGGCGCTGACGCACAGCGCCAGCGCGAGCGCGCCGCAGCCGATCCAGCGTGAACGGGAATGTGTCATGGGCAGGTTCCTCATCGGACGATTGACGATCACTTCGCGGCCGCCGAGGCGGGTGCCTCTGCGGCGCGCGGCTTGTACAGGCCGCGCACCAGCGCCAGCTTCGGCGGCACCGTGGCGTTGGCCGGGTCGAGTTTCAGCGCGCGCGCATAGGACTGCGCGGCCAGCGCGGAATAGACATCGCCGAGGTTCTCGTGCGCGGTCGCGTAGCCGGGGTTGGTGCGCAGCGCCTGCTCGAGCGTTGCCCGGGCCTTCGTATAGTCACCGGTGACCGCGTACAGCGCCGCGAGGTTGTTGTAGGGCTCGGCGAGGTCGGGGTAGTCCTCGGTCAGCTTCTGGAACAGCGCGATCGCCTCGGCATCGCGCTTCGCATCAGCCAGCATCACGCCCTTCATGAAGCGCATCTGCGGATCGCCCGGCCTGGTCGCGAGGAACTGGTCGGCGCGCTGCATCGCCGTGGCGGCCTGGCCCGAGTAGTACAGGCGCTGCACATCGCCGAGATCGTCCGCCGAGACCGCGAACGATGCGCTCGTGCCGGCCAGCGCGAGGAGCAGGCGAAGCAGGAAGACGCGCAGCGGCGGGTTCGGGCAGGGCATCGGCAAAAAGGGGGATGAGTGGCGGTGCAGACGGCCGGCGCGTGATCGGCCGCGGCCGATGCGCGGGACAGCCCGGTATACTGAAATGATTGTAGTGCAGGCCCTTTCGCCAGGACGCTGCCGACGCCAGCCGCAGCCGCGCTGCGGTCCTGTCGCTGGGCCTCACGACACCCCAAGTTTCCCGCCTGCGGGGCCCGGGCATTCGATGCCACGGCTCTGAAATTGCCATCGGCCCATGACGCTTCGAATCCACAACACGCTCTCGAGGCAGATCGAGACCTTCACGCCCATCGAGCCGAACCACGTTCGCATGTACGTGTGCGGCATCACCATCTACGACCTGTGTCACGTGGGCCACGCGCGGATGATGATCGCGTTCGACCTGATCTACCGCTGGCTGCGGGTGCTCGGATATCGCGTCACCTATGTGCGCAACGTCACCGACATCGACGACAAGATCATTCGGCGTGCGCTGGAGCGCAAGATCCCGATCCGGCAGCTGACCGACGAAATGCTCGGCGCGATGCACACCGATCTGGGCGCGCTCGGCATCGATCTGCCGACGCATGAGCCGCGCGCGACCGAGTACGTGCCGCAGATGCTGTCGATGATCGAGGCGCTCGAGACCAAGGGCCTGGCCTACCAGTCGTCGAACGGCGACGTGAACTACGCGGTGCGCAAGTTCCCTGGCTACGGCAAGCTCTCGGGCAAATCGGTCGACGAGTTGCGCTCCGGCGAGCGCGTCGCGGTGCTCGAGGGCAAGGACGACCCGCTCGACTTCGTGCTCTGGAAGGCGGCCAAGCCCGACGAACCCGACGACGCGAAGTACGCGTCGGGCTACGGCAGCGGCCGTCCCGGCTGGCACATCGAATGCTCGGCGATGGCCTGTGCGCTGCTCGGCGAGCAGTTCGACCTGCACGGCGGCGGCGCCGACCTGCAGTTCCCGCACCACGAGAACGAGATCGCTCAGAGCGAAGGCGCGACCGGGCGGCCGCCCGCGACGATCTGGGTCCACAACGGCCTGCTGCAGCTCGACCACGTGAAGATGTCGAAGTCGCTCGGCAACTTCTTCACGATCCGCGAGGTGCTCGAGCGCTACGACGGCGAGACGATCCGCTTCTTCATGCTGCGCACGCACTACCGCAGCCCGTTCAACTTCAGCGATGTCAACCTGGACGACGCGCGGGCATCGCTGCGGCGCCTGTACACGGCGCTCGACGGCCTGGACGTGCCCGAGCGCGCGGTCGACTGGGAGCAGCCGCAGGCCACGGCCTTCCGCACCGCGATGAACGACGACTTCAACACGCCGGTGGCGTTCGCGGTGTTGTTCGAGCTCGCGAACGAGCTGAATCGAACGCGCTCGCTCGACACGGCCGCGTTGCTCAAGGGCCTGGCCGCAACGCTCGGCGTGCTGCAGCAGGCGCCGCGCGGCTTCCTGCAGGGCGGCGGCGCGTTCGACGAAGCCCACATCGCCGAGCGCATTGCGGCACGCGATGCCGCGAAGAAGGCGCGCGATTTCGCGCTCGCGGACCGGATTCGCGCAGAGCTGCTCGCGCAAGGGATCGCGCTGAAGGATTCGGCCAGCGGCACGACCTGGGTGAAGGCCTGATGCCCACGCGCGCCAGCAAGCCGGAGGCTCCGGCGGCCGACGCCGCCGCGGCACTGCTGCACGTGGTGCCGCACGTCACACCGCAATACTGGGACGAAGCCTGCAAGCACCTCGCGAAGCGCGACCGCGTGATGCGCAAGCTGATCCCGCAGTGCGGCGAAGGCCGGCTGCAAAGCCGCGGCGATGCGTTCACGACGCTCGCGCGGTCGATCGTCGGCCAGCAGATTTCGGTAAAGGCCGCGCAGTCGGTATGGGGCCGCTTCGCGGCGCTGATGAGCGAGCCGCCGACCCGGCTCGCGCCGACCTCGGTGCTCGCACTCGAGACCGCAACGATGCGCGCCGCCGGGCTCTCGGCGCGCAAGTGCGAGTACCTTTGCGATCTCGCGGCCCACTTCGAATCGGGCGCGGTGCACGTCGGCCAATGGCAGCAGATGGACGACGAAGCGATCGTCGATGAGCTGATCGCGATCCGCGGCATCGGCCGCTGGACCGCCGAGATGTTCCTGATCTTCCACCTGATGCGCCCGAACGTGCTGCCGCTCGACGACCTTGGCCTGCTCAACGGCATCAGCGTCAACTATTTCAGCGGCGAGCCGGTGTCGCGCGCCGAAGCGCGCGAGGTCGGCGATGCCTGGGCGCCGTTTCGTTCGGTTGCGACCTGGTACATCTGGCGCAGCCTCGACCCGCTGCCGGTAGACTACTGAATACTGCGGTAGCCGCCTTCCCACGAAGGAACCCACGAATGAGCAAACGTCATTTCCTCGAGTTCGAGCAGCCTGTTTCCGAGCTCGAATCGAAGATCGAAGAACTGCGCTATGTGCAGAGTGAATCGGCGGTCGACATCTCCGAAGAGATCGACCGCCTCGGCAAGAAGAGCCTGCAGCTCACCAAAGACATCTACTCGAGCCTGTCGCCCTGGCAGGTGACGCAGATCGCACGACACCCGCAGCGACCCTACACGCTCGACTACGTCAGCGAAATCTTCACCGACTTCCAGGAACTGCACGGCGACCGCGCATTCGCGGATGATCAATCGATCGTCGGTGGCCTCGCGCGTTTCAACGGCCAGGCCTGCATGGTGCTCGGCCACCAGAAGGGCCGCGACACGAAGGAGCGCGGGCTGCGCA
Organism: Rhizobacter sp. P5_A1; assembly: GCF_056400745.1. Classification (NCBI taxonomy): domain Bacteria; kingdom Pseudomonadati; phylum Pseudomonadota; class Betaproteobacteria; order Burkholderiales; family Sphaerotilaceae; genus Rhizobacter; species Rhizobacter sp. P5_A1. The sequence continues at coordinate 198,213 of NZ_JBFUKR010000005.1, read as the reverse complement.
ACTTCGGCATGTCGCGCCCCGAGGGCTATCGCAAGGCACTGCGCCTGATGAAGCTGGCCGAGAAGTTCGGCCTGCCGGTCTTCACCTTCGTCGACACGCCGGGGGCGTACCCCGGCATTGGTGCCGAAGAACGCGGCCAATCGGAGGCGATCGGCCGCAACATCTTCGAGATGGCACAGCTCGAGGTGCCGATCATCGTGACGATCATCGGCGAGGGCGGCTCGGGCGGCGCGCTCGCGATCAGCGTCGGCGATCAGCTGCTGATGCTGCAGTATTCGATCTATTCGGTGATCTCGCCGGAAGGCTGCGCGTCGATCCTGTGGAAGACCTCGGAGCGCGCTTCCGATGCGGCCGATGCGCTGGGCATCACCGCGCACCGGCTGAAGGCGCTCGGCCTGGTCGACAAGATCATCAACGAGCCGGTCGGCGGCGCGCATCGCGATGCGAAGCAGATGGCCGCGTTCCTGAAGCGGGCGCTGAACGACGCGCTGCGCCAGGTCAACGACCTGAAGCCGAAAGAGCTGCTGCAGCGACGCTACGAGCGCTTGCAGTCGTACGGTCGCTTCAGCGACACCAAAGAACGCTAGATGTCGACCCCTAGGCGCCTGCGGCACCTTCCCCCGCGGGGAGCTCAGGCCGCAGAGGTCCACGAAGCGGGCCTCTTCGTGGCCCACGGCGGCCCGGCGCTGGCCTGAGGATGATGCATCGCATCGCGGTCGCCTACAGCGGCGGGCGCGATTCGACGGCGCTGCTGCATGCGACGCTGGCGGAGGCGAGCGGCCGGGGCGTCGAGGTCGTCGCGTTGCATGTTCACCATGGCCTGAGCCCGAACGCCGACGCATGGCTCGCGCATTGCGAGGCGCAATGCCGGCGCTGGGCGCGGGCCGGCAAGCCGATCGTCTTCGCGTCACAGTGTCTGACCGATCGCCCGGCGCGCGGCGAGAGCGTCGAGGCCTGGGCGCGGCAGGCGCGCTACCAGGCGCTGCGCGCGATGGCGCTCGCCCACGGAAGCTCGATCGTGCTGCTCGCGCACCACCGTCGTGACCAGGCGGAGACCTTCGTGCTGCAGGCGCTGCGCGGCGCCGGCGTCGCTGGGTTGTCCGGCATGCCGCGCAGCGTCGAGCGCGATGGTCTGACCTGGCAACGCCCCTGGCTCGACAGGTCGCGCACCGAGATTGACGCCTATGTGCGCCGCCATCGCCTCAAGCACATCGACGACGAGAGCAACGCCGACCCGCGTTTCGCGCGCAACCGGCTGCGCCTGCAGGCGTGGCCGGCATTGATCGGCGCGTTCGAGAATGCCGAAGCCTCGCTGGCGACCGCCGCCGCGTGGGCGCAGGAGGCCGATGCGGTGCTCGGCGAAGTCGCCGCACTCGATCTGGCGCAAGTGGCCAGCGCCGACGGGCTGCTTGTCACGGCCTGGCTCACGTTGTCGCCGGCGCGGCGCAGCAATGTGCTGCGTGCGTGGATCAAGCAGCAGCGCGGCGACAGAGCACCCGCGAGTCTGATCGCGCGCCTGCTCGATGAACTGCCGGCGCGCCGCAGCGCGCGCTGGCCGTTGGATGGCGGCGAGTTGCTCGTGTACCGCGGCGTACTGCGCTGCGCCGCCGAGTCGGCCCGTGCCAGTGGCGCAGTCGAACGCGAGACGCACCTGAGCATTCGCCGCGCCGGCCTCTACGTGTTGCCGGGATGGTCGGGCGCGCTGCAGGTCGAACGCGTGCGCGAAGCGGGCGTGCCGCTCGCGTGGCTCGCACAACTCGAGCTGCGCGCCCGCCGCGGTGGCGAGCAGTTCCAGGCCGGCCGGGGCCGGCCGCCGCGCAGCCTGAAGAAGCAATACCAGGATGCCGGCATCCCACCCTCTGAACGCGACGGACCGCTGGTCTACAGCGGCGGTCAGCTCGTCTTCGTTCCCGGGCTGGGCCTGGACGCGCGGATGCTCGGTCTGCCGGGCCAGCTGCTGGCCGGCCTGCGCTGGGTGGCGCACGCCGACAACGGCTGACGCCGGTCCGCTGAACCACCGAAGTTAGAATCGCGGGCTCGCCCTCGTGCGGGCATTTCGACTCCCTCTGCGACCTGATTCACCCCATGGCTCTCACAGTCCACAAGTACGGCGGCACCTCGATGGGCTCGCCGGAGCGTATCCGCAGCGTCGCCAAGCGCGTCGCCAAATGGGCTCGCGCCGGGCACCAGATGGTGGTCGTCCCGTCGGCGATGAGCGGCGAGACGAACCGCCTGCTCGGTCTGGCGAAGGAACTTGCGCCCGAGAGCGTCACGCCTGCGCTGCAACGCGAGCTCGACATGATCGCGTCGACCGGCGAGCAGGTCTCGGTCGGGCTGCTGTCGATTGCGTTGCAGACCGAAGGCATCGAGGCCGTCAGCTACGCCGGCTGGCAGGTGCCGATCCGCACCGACTCGGCCTACACCAAGGCACGCATCCAGAGCATCGACGACCAGCGCGTGCGCGCCGATCTGGCGGCCGGCAAGGTCGTGATCGTCACCGGCTTCCAGGGCGTCGACGAACATGGCCACATCACGACACTGGGCCGGGGCGGCTCGGATACTTCGGCGGTCGCGGTGGCAGCCGCGCTGAAGGCCGACGAGTGCCTGATCTACACCGATGTCGACGGCGTCTACACCACCGATCCGCGCATCGTCGCCGAAGCGCGCCGTTTGAAGACGATCAGCTTCGAAGAGATGCTCGAGATGGCCAGCCTCGGTTCGAAGGTGCTGCAGATTCGCTCGGTCGAATTCGCCGGCAAGTACCGCGTGCCCTTGCGCGTGTTGTCGAGCTTCACGCCCTGGGACATCGACATCGCCGAAGAGGCCAAGTCGGGCACCCTGATCACCTTTGAGGAAGACGTAAAAATGGAACAAGCCGTTGTCTCGGGCATCGCGTTCAATCGCGATGAAGCCAAGATCAGCCTGCTCGGCGTGACCGACAAGCCGGGCATCGCGTTCATGATCCTCGGTCCGGTCGCCGAGGCCAACATCGATGTCGATGTCATCATCCAGAACGTCTCGCACGATGGCCGCACCGACTTCTCGTTCACCGTGCATCGCAACGACTACGCGCGCACGATGGATCTGCTGAAGACCAAGGTGCTGCCGGTCACCGGCGCGACCGATCTGATCGGCGACGCGAAGATCTGCAAGGTCAGCATCGTCGGCATCGGAATGCGCTCGCATGTCGGCGTCGCGAGCCGCATGTTCAGTGTGCTGAGCGAAGAGGGCATCAACATCCAGATGATCACGACGAGCGAGATCAAGACCAGCGTCGTGATCGACGAGAAGTACATGGAGCTCGCGGTGCGCGCGCTGCACAAGGCCTTCGATCTGGAGCAGCCCGCGACCTGAAGACGCGGCCGTTCGCAGGTTAGAATGCGCGCTGTTTACGGAGCTGTGACCGAGTGGCCGAAGGTGCTCCCCTGCTAAGGGAGTATGTGGGCAAAACCTGCATCGAGGGTTCGAATCCCTCCGGCTCCGCCAAGTGATGCCATGAGAAGGCCCCCAAAGGGGCCGCGGTTCATGGCAGCAGGCTAACCTGCAAGCTGCGTTCGATCGTCCACGCCAGCGCCAGCGTCGCGATCGCGGCAGAACCACCTCGCACCGCGGCCAGGCGGTACCAGGGCGCGCTTCGCAGCGCACATGCCAGCGGAAGCAACAGCGCGACCAGGGCTAGTTGGCCGAGCTCGACGCCGAGGTTGAATCCGAGCAGCGGCATCAGGATGTCGCCGTTGCGCAGTCCCAGGTCCTGCAGCGGACCGGCGAAGCCGAAGCCATGCATCAGGCCGAAGAAGGCCACCATCAGCCAGCGTGGACCGCGCGCGAAGGGCCACAGGTTGTCGATGGCGGCCACCAGCACGCTCGCGGCGATCATCGACTCGACCCAACGCGATGGTGGCGCCAGCACGCCCGATGCGGCCAGAGCCAGTGTCAACGAATGGGCCAGCGTGAAGGCCGTCACCAGGCGCAGGGTTTCCTTCCAGGACGAGGCGGCGCTCGACCGCGGCACCCACCGCTTGCCGTCGCGGCGCCAGACCGCGACCAGCAGCAGCGTGACCAGGAACAGGATGTGGTCGAGCCCCGCCGCGATGTGCCGCGTGCCCTCGGTCACGAAGCCGAGAAACGACGGACGACCTTGCGGCGCGGCCTCGCTCACGTCGAAGCGCTGCACCCCGGCGCTCGGCACGAGCACCGCGCTGACCTCGTGTCGTGGCGCGACGATGCGCGCGATGCCACGGTGCGTCGGATCGCTGTCGCCGAACAGGCGGTAGTCGAGTTCAAACCGTTGCACCGGCTGCGAACATTGCAGCGTGCGCTGCAACACCGCGTAGCGGCCGTCGGTGTGCTCGACGATCTGCGGCGCCGACGAACGGATCGGGCGGCATGCGTCGCCGTCCATCGTTACGCGCACGCCATTGGCCGCGAGGCGCTCGATCTCGTCCCAGCGACGCCGGACCTCTCCCCAGCTCAGCGCGCCGTCGTCGTCTGCATCCAGGTTCAGATCGCGATCGAGGTCGCGCAACGCGATGTCCGTCCGCTGCTCGACCGTCGCACCGTCGATGCGCCAGCTCAGGTAGGCGTCGCTCGCCTTGTGCGCCTGCGCGGTTCCGGCCAAGGCGAGGGCGAATATCAGGCCTGCGGCACGCCGATGATTCGTTCTCATGGTCGACCGCCCGTGGTGTCGGCCAGACGGACATCGATTCGGCCGGCATTCCCGGCCCAGGCGCGCACCGGATCGGCGGCCGAGGGCTGCCCCGCGGCGTGCGCGGCGCGCCACAGCAGCACCGCGTCGGCCGGCTCCTTCTGGCGGCCCCAGTTCTCGCGCGCCAACACGAGCGCCCGGGCTGGGTCGGCGAACACGTCGAGCGCGAGCCGCGCCTCTTCACGGGCGTGCAGGCTCTCACCGCGCAGGCGTGCACTTGCAAAGCGCGCGTTCATCGCGCTTGCGGTCTGCGCCGCCAGCGGGTCGTGCAGACGGTGCAGCGCAATGGCACGACGCAGCAGCAGCGCGTCGGCGTCGCGGTCGGCCGTTTGCGTCAACGCCAGCGCGTCAGCATTGCGCCCCCGCTCCAAGAGCCAGTCGGCATACGCTGCCAGGGTGTAGACGTCGGCGTCCGTGGCGGCCGCCTCCGCGAAGCGGGCCTGGGCAGCGGCGTGGTCGCCCATGCGCTGCGCCAGTTCGCCCCGCACCAACGACAGCCACCGGTCATGCGGCGCTTCGCGCGCCAGCGCCGCAAGTCCGGCCGCCGCTTCGTGCGGATGCCCGGTCAGGCCGCGCAGCTCCGCAGAGCAGGCGCGCGCGGGGATCGACAGAGCCTGGCCCAGCGCTTCGAAACGCGCGGTGCGCAAGGACGCGCAGGCTTGTTCCGCGTCGGTCAGACGGCCCGTCACCTGCAGCACCGCGGCACGGGTCAGGCCGGCTTGTGCCTGCAGGGCCAACGGCGCCGCCGGGTCGTTCGTCAGCGCTTCCAGGTCGACCAGCGCCGCCTCGAATCGATGCTCGCTTTGCCGGACCGTCGCGCGCAGCAGCCGCACCGGGTGCGGAGGGTTGGGCAGTGCCCACCAGGGTGCCAGCGCGGCCTGCGCCACGCCGAGCTCGCGCGGATCGCCCTCGTGGCGCGCGCGCTCCAGCGCGGCGCGTGCGGTGGCCAACGCGAGCGGCAGGTTGCGGGGTTCACGCGCCAGTTCGGCCCGCTGCGCACGCGCGGCGCTGTCCCAGCGGGTCGGCAGTCGCTGGACGATCTCCTGATCGTTCGCCGGCGTGAAAGGCGCAGCCCACAGTGGCGCGCCGGCGACCGCCAACAGCGCCACGGCGGCTCGGCTCCAAAGCGTCTTCATGGATCGCTCCTGCGATGCCGGGCGACGCAGGCGCCGCCCGGCAGAACGGTCGAGTCGAGGGTCGACTTGACCCGGCCCCGCTCAATTCACGTCGATCGGCTCGGTGGTCTCCGACGTCGGCCGAACCACCTTGTCGATGTCGAGCGGCAGCGCCCGATCGTCGGCCAGCAGCGATCCGACGTAGGTCGTGTAGGCCTGCGACGATGCGCTTGCGTTGGCCGGGACCTCGCCGCTGAACGCCGGGTCGTTGCCGAACGAATCGTCGGCGTGGCCGCCCCCGCAGCCGGTCAGGACCGCGACGGCACTGATGAACACCCAGGATGTGCGTTTCATGGTCGGCCTCACTTGCTGCCGGGAATCGGCGTGTTCAGGTACGGAAAGCCGGCCAACAGCGGCACGACCGCCTGATCGACCGCGTCGTGCAATTTCAACGATGTCGCGCCCAGCGGCACCGCCGACGGCTTGCAGGCCGCGCCGAAGCCGAGCGCATCGTTGTTGCCGTTGGCGACGCACAGACCGCCCATCATCGCGACCAGCGAGACGTCGACGACGTCGTCCTTCGGCCGGCGGCCGTTCGGAAAGCCGGCGTTGTCGCTGCCGCCGGCCAGGATGTTGCCGACGATCCCGAGACGGTTCTGCTGCGCGAAGGGCACCGGCAGGATCGCGGTGTTCAAGCGCAGCATCTCGGATGGAATGACGTTGATCGGCTGGTTCACGCCCTTGATGCCGGTCAGGAACGTGGTGACCAGGTCGTTGCGTGGAAAGTTCGTCGGCGCGGTGTTGGGCAGGTTCAGCGCGATCTCCAGCAACGCGGGCAGCGTCGGGTTGGTCACGTAGTCGGCAAACTGCGCGTCACCCGAGGGCTTCGAGGCGTTGAACTTGTCCTTGTCCTTCAGGCCGATAACGACCTCGTTGACCAGCGGCATGCCCAGGCGCGACACCTGGACCCAGGCACCACCCGGCTTCTCGCTGGCATGGTGTCCCGACGGCGGCTTGCCATTGAGCAAACGGGCCTGGCGCAGACTGGCCGTCGTCCAGCCCCCGATGACATCGTCGCCACGGATCAGGCAACTCTTGTGCACCTCCAGCGCGAGCGTGGTGATGTTCTTGTCGCCGATGGTGTTGGGTACGGCGCCGATCAGAGCCGGATCGGTGAGCACGGACACCGGCGCGTTGACCAGGTCGAAGATGGTGCCGAGGTTGACGGCGAACGGATCCTGTCGTTGCCCGACGAAGACGCGGCCGGGCAGATTGCAGCCGGGAATGTTGACGTTGTACAGGTGCTTGGCGGCGTACGCAGCGTAGTCGGCAATCGTCTTCACGCCGATGTTGTCTACCGGCTTGGCGAACGTGGCGCTGTTGTTGGCCGCGTTCGTGACCGCTTGTGCGCTGCCGGCGCGTCGATCACCGCGAACGACGCTCACGGTGTAGCTCTCGGCGACTTGCAGGTTCGCGTCGTTCACGTTGGCCACCGGGCCAGCCTGGATCAGCGGGATGGCGACCGACTTGCCGCCGATGTTCAGATTGACGCCGGCGCCGCCACCCGCGAGCGTGTTCTTGAAGCGGAACTGGAACGTCAGGTCTTCCTTGGCGTCGCCGTTGTTGTCGATGTGGATTTCGTACAGCGCGTTGGGGTCGAGCGAGAAGTAGTTCGGGCCGCCGTACGCGTCCTGCAGCGGCAAGTAGTTGGCGATCAGCGTCACGTAGTCCGCGCGGCCGGATTCGTAGCTGCGGAACATGTAGAAGTCGGTCGCGTCGACCTTCGGCACGGTCGTGATGAAGGGCGCTTCGCGGTGACTCGAGGCGCAGACGCTGCCCGCCATCACGGCGAGGGCCAGCGGGACGGCGGCAAGCCCGCTGTAGCGGTTCGGTAGTTTCACGATGGGTCTCCTTCGAGCAGTGGGCAGCGCAGGGTTGCGCTGATGAACGACGCCGCACTGACGGCGTCTGGTCCCACTTACGCAAGCGTGGCCCGATCGGATGCGCTCGGGTCGACCCAAGCGCAGCTTCAGGTCTGCAGCTTGCCGACCGCGACGATGGGCCCGGTGGGCGCGCCGGTCGTCGAGCCGCCGGCGGGCTCGACGCTGACCGCGAAGGCCGCCGTGTCGCGCAGCAGCTGCGAGCGCAGCAGCGTAGTTGCCCCGGTTGCCTGCACCAGGCCCAGCGAGCGCGGCGCGCCTTGTGCAGGCACGGCCCAAAGTTCGAGCGTGCGACCCGGCGTCATCGCGATCTCTTTGAGCGGCTTCAGCACCAGCGCCCGTCCGTCTGCGCTGACGCTGGCGACGAAGCTCGTGTTCAGGACCTCGGCGGCCTCGGGATTCGCGCCCAGCACGATGACGATCGGGGCCTGCGGAGAAGGCGCCTGCCCCGCGATCAGAAACATCGCCAGGGCCGCTGCGCCGGCGACGCCGCTGACGGTGCGCCAGACCCCCAGGCGCTGCCACCAGCGCGGCGCCGCGTCGTGCGGCGTCGAGTGGACGAACAGCCGATTTTCGATGCCGTGCCAGACCCGGTCTGGCGGCGTCACGGCCGGCACGCTGGCCGTCAGCGGTGCCAACCGCTGTTGCCACTGCGTCACCGCGTCGCGCATCCCGGGGTGGGCTCCGAGCAGCGCGTCGAAACGCCGTCGTGCCGGGCCTTGCAGCGTGCCCAGCACGTACTCCGCCGCCAGGCGGTCCGCGAGTTCTCGGCGGCCGTAGTCCATCTCAATTCCTATGCACGGCGGCAGCCAGCCTGAAAGGGGCGTGCTTCATGCTAGGGTCTGTTTGCTGAGTCACGCGAGCCCTCCCATGGCGTTAACAGGCCCTAGACCGGCGCCGAGCCATGCGCCGGCGGACGCCCGAGACATTCCTTCAGCGCGATCAGTGCGCGGCGCACCCAGCTCTTCACGGTGCCCAGCGGCTGGGCCAGCAGTTGAGCGACCTCGGAATGCGACAGTCCCTGGTAGTACGCCATCGCGACGCATTGCTGCTGCTCCGGCGACAACTCGCCGATGCAATGCGATACCTCACGCATGCGCGCCGCTTGCAGCAACAGTTCGAGCGGGCCCTTGTCCTCGCTCGGCATCGTGTCCAGCAGGTCGCTCGTCGCATCGCCGTCGCCGGCGCCCGACCGCACCGTGACGGTCGCGATCTGGGTCTTGCGCCGGCGCAGGCTGTCGATCGCGCGGTTGCGCGCGATGCTCGTGAGCCAGGTCATCGGCTGGGCGCGTGCCGGGTCGAATCCCTGTGCGGCATGCCAGATGTTCACAAAGATGTCCTGCAAGATGTCCTCGGCATGGCCTCGATCCGGGTTGATACGCAGGATCACGCCGAAGAGATGCGCGCTGGTCGCCTTGTAGAGCGTGGCAAAGGCCGCACGATCGCTGAGCGCGACGCGAGCGAGCGTCTCGCCCAGCACTTCGGTGCGGTCCGACCACTGATTTTGGGGAGAAGCCATGCTGCCTCGCGAGTTCCGGGGCAGTATGCCGCAGCAAGGTGCTGGACCCCCTTTACCTGCGTGGCACCGCGTGCGAGCCCGGACGAACATGAACACAGGCCCCTCGGGGTCCGTTCCTCATTCTGAATCGCGCCCGCCCGCTTCGAGGAAAGCCTTCAGCGGGGTTGCGCCGCGCCGAGCGTCGACTCGCGTCGCGTGGCGGCGCGGGCCTTGTCGATCAGGCTGACGAGCGCCGATCCTTCGATCAAGCGGATGCCGCAGGTCGCCGCGAAGATCGTGGCCTCGCGGCTGAAGCGGCCGATCGTGAGCGCGAAGCCGCCCTCCGCACCGTGCGCGGTCATCGTCCGGTGCAAGGCTTGAACCGCATCGATACCGACCTTGGCCACCTGCCAATGCTTTGAAAGCACGATGAAGGTCTGGCGCTCGCGACGCAGCATCAGGGCGGCCGAGCGGTCGCGGCCAGCTTCGATGATCTGGTAGCCCTGCAGCTTGAACGCCTCGCCGACCAGGGCTTCGAATTCACGCGCGTCCATGCCGTCGAGCGAGGTCGCGGCGCGGCCTGGCGTTGCCGGCAGGTCAGCGCCGTCGCGCGCGCGGCGCCGAAGCGTCCAGACCGCCCCGATCGCGACGAGCACCGCGGCGAGCAGCGACAGGCCGACGCCGATCAGCGCGTTCAGCATCGGGTGCCTTCGCGGCGCGTTGCCGGGTGCGATCGGTGGTGTCTGCAGGGGAAGGTCATCGGTGCGGTTCGGGTGGCGGACGGAATGCGCCCGCGATCACTCTAGCGCTGCTGTTCAGGGCCGTGGCTGCGCGGCGCGTGCACTTCATCACGCGCGCGCGGCGCGAGCGTGATGACCGGCAGCTCAGCGCGCGCTGAGCAGGTGCTTCATCCGGTTCAACGCCTGCTTCGGCGTCATCTCGTACTTGATCCCGGTCGCCTTCTCGCGCCGTTCCATGGCCATCCTGAGTGCATCGAGCCTGCCATGGCGCTCGGCCGAGTAGCTGGTCGAGCGCGGCTTGCCGTTGACGCTCCAGGAGGCGACGAAATACAGGTAGGGGTGCTCCGAAAACCGCACGAGGCGCGGCCGGATGCCGATCACACCGCTGGTGTTGTTCGTCTGGGCGACGACGCGCGCACCCTTTCGCGGTGTGGTCGGCGGTGCGAGTTTCTTCAGTTCGGCCTCGGCGGCTCGCGCCTGCGCGAGCGCCTTGCGCACGCCGCCGTACTTGCGCACCGCGAAGAACTTCGTCATCGAGGCGTGTCGCGGGCCGACGCGGACTTGATAGCCCTGCGTCGATCCGGAGTTGATGTGTTGGATTGACATTCGATTGACCTTTGGTGCGAAGAATAGCCCCTGCAAGACCTGCGCGTGCGACCTCGGGGCAGCGCTCGCTTGCGGACGCGTCGAGACTGTGTATATTCACAGTATGAAAGGAAGCCGACGAATCGATGCATCGGAGCGGGACGATCCCGCGGCGAACGCGCGGGAACCCCAAAAGGGCCGCGGCACGGTTTGGGCGATCGAGCATCGGTTCACGCATCGGCTCGGCGAGGCCTACGACGACGGCTGGGGCACGCTGGATCAGCAGGCCACCGAGGAAAAGCTCGCGCCAACGACGACGATCATCGAAGAGCACGCCAAGTCGATCCTGTCGCGCAACGATTCGCCCGACATCTCGTTCGACCTGTCGGTGAACCCGTACCGCGGCTGCGAGCACGGCTGCATCTACTGTTTCGCGCGGCCGACGCACAGCTACCTGAACATGTCGCCCGGGCTCGACTTCGAGACCCGCATCGTCGCGAAGGTGAACGCCGCGGAACGCCTGCGCGAAGCCTTCGCGAGCCGCAGCTACCGGCCATCGTTGCTGAACCTCGGCTCCGCGACCGACGCCTACCAGCCCATCGAACGCAAGCTGTGCATCACGCGCGCGCTGATCGAACTGCTGGCCGAGTGCGCGCACCCGTTCTCGCTGGTCAGCAAGTCGTCGGGCGTCGAGCGCGACCTGGATCTGATCGCGCCGATGGCGCAGCGCGGGCTGGCGGCGGTCTACATCTCGGTGACCTCGCTCGACCCGGCGCTCGCGCGCATCCTGGAGCCGCGCGCGGCATCGCCGCAGCGGCGGCTGCGCACGATCGAGGCGCTGGCGAAGGCCGGTGTGCCGGTCGGGGTCAGCGTGTCACCGGTCATCCCGTTCATCAACGAGCCCGAGCTCGAGCACATCCTCGAAGCGGCGGCCGAGGCGGGCGCCAGCTCGGCGTTCAGCATCGTGCTGCGGCTGCCCTGGGAGGTGAACCCACTGTTCCAGCAGTGGCTGGAACAGCACTTTCCGCAGCGCGCGGCGCGCGTGATGGCGCGCGTGCGCGAGATGCGCGGCGGGCGCGACTACGACGCGAGCTTCGGCACACGGATGAAAGGCGAGGGCGTCTGGGCCCAGCTGCTCGAGCAGCGCTTCCGGAAGACGGCGGCGCGGCTCGGCCTGAACCGCACGCGCATCGAGCTCGACCTGACGCAGTTCAAGCGGCCGCTGGCACCGCGCCGCGACGGGCAGATCGATCTGTTCGGCTGAGCGGCGTGCCGGCTCGCGGCGTCAGTCGCGCAGATCGGGCTCGAAGAAGACCCAGCGCACCTGCGGGAACGCGACATGAAGCCCGCGCTCGACGATGTTGACTGCGCCGATCAAAGCGACATCCGAGGCCTGCGGGCGCATCCTGGCCTTCACTGCGACCATGACCTCGCCGCCCAGCTGCTGCGTGATCAGGCTGTAGACCTGTTCGACCTGCGCCTCGGCTTCGAGATGCGCGCGCATCCGCGCGACCACCCGCGGCTCCGCGCTCTGGCCGACGAGCAGGGCCTTGACCTCGACGCCGACCAGGATCGCCACCAGCACCAGCAGCACGCCGATGCAGATCGAGCCGATCGCATCCCACATCGGGTTGCCGGTGACCATCGCGAGCAGAACAAAGGCCAGCGCCAGCAGCAGTCCGCCGAGTGCGGCGAGGTCTTCGCCGAAGATCACCAGGAGCTCGCTCTGGCGCGATGTGCGGAACCATTGCCACAGGCCTTGCGCGCCGCGCTCCTTGTTGATCTCGCGCAGCGCGCCCCACAGCGAGACCGACTCGGCCGCGACGCCGAACGCGAGGATGCCGACTGCCACCCACGCATACTGGATCGGCTCGGTCGCGTGCAGCTTGTGCACGCCTTCGTAGATCGAGAAGAGCCCGCCCATGCTGAACAGCATCAGCGCGACGATGAAGCTCCAGAAGTAGATCGCGCGGCCGTAACCCAGCGGATGGTCGGCCGAGGCGCTGCGCTTCGCCTCCTTCAGGCCCCAGAGCAGCAAGGCCTGATTGGCGCAATCGGCGAACGAATGGATCGCCTCGGCCAGCATCGAGGCCGACCCGGTGAAGACCGCGCCGGCACTCTTCGCGAGGGCGATCGCGAAGTTGGCGCCGAGCGCGAACAGGATCGACTTGAGCGAGTCGGCTTGAGCGGACATGGTTCTCCCCGGGATTTTTTGGCCGGCCCGAACGCCCCGCGTTCAGGGTGCGCGGCAGGGCGCGAAAAAATCGAGCTGCGGCTTGTACTCGGCAGCGCGCACGCCCAGCAGCCCGAGCGTCGAGTGGAACAGGTTGTCGTGCGTCAGCGCGGCGTCACGCTGGGCACGCAGGCAGGCTGGCTGCAAGCGCGCATCGGCTTGCGCTCCCGCGCCGAGCCACAGCAGCATCGGCACGTGCTTCTGCTCGACCGGCGCCACCGCGTAGGGCAGGCCGTGCAGGTAGAGGTTGTTTTCGCCCAGCGATTCGCCATGGTCCGAGACGTAGAGCATCGCGGTGTCGTAGCGCGGCTGCTGCAGCGTCAGCCAGCGGATCGTCTGCGCCAGCATGTGGTCGGTGTAGGCGATCGAGTTGTCGTAGGCGTTGATCAGCGCCTGGTGCTCGCACTGCTGCAGCACGTTGGTCGTGCACTCGGGTTGGAACGGCTTGCGCGCGGGCGGGCTGCGCTTGAAATAGGCCGGTCCGTGACTGCCCATCTGGTGCAGTACCAGCAGCACCCCGCGCTCGCGGGCCGCATCGGGCAGCGCGGCGAGGCGTGCGTCGATGCCGTGCAGCAGCGCTTCGTCGAGGCACTCGTCGCCATCGCACAGCGCGGCGGGCAACGCCGGCCCGCCGGCGACCGGCTCCCGCGCATAGGCATGCGGTACGCGTTCGCACAGGCCCTTGCAGCCGGCCTGGTTGTCGAGCCACAGCACCGCGAGCCCGGCGCGCTGAACGAGGTCGAGCAGGTTCTCGTGATCCTGGTCGCGCGACTCGAACGTGCGCTTGCCGAGGTGCGAAAACATGCAGGGCAACGACGCCGCGGTGTTCGTGCCGCAGGACATCACCTGGCGAAAACTCAGCACGTCGAGGCTCGATAGCTCCGGGTCCGTCGGCCGCGCATAGCCGTTCAACGCGAAGTGGTCGGCGCGCGCGGTTTCGCCGACAACGAGCACCAGCAGCGGCGATTTTGCGCCCGCCGGGCGTGGCAGCACGCGTGCGTCGGCGCCGATCGGCAGCGGCGGCCCGCTCGGCCGGGCGCGCGACTGCAGGCCCAGATCGACCAGCGCATACAGCGAGTTCAGCGGGTTGATCAGGTAGCGCACCGTGCGGTGGTTGCGCATCGTCGCCGAGAGATCGGCGAACAGCGCGAACATCAGTGCCGCGAGCACGAGCGCCAGCGCAACGATCCCGAGCAGGTTGCGTCCGCCCTGACGCCAGAAGCTCAAGGCCCGCACCGGAACGCGCCAGAGCAGCAGCAGCGGCAGGCCGGCGAGCAGCGCGAGGCTGCCGAGCAGCCGCGGGTTCAGCAGATCGCGCACCTCGCGCGGGTCGGTCTGCACGACATTGGTCATCATCGTCGTGTCGATCACGACGCCGTAGTTGCCCATGAAGTGCGCGCCCAGCGCCGCGGCGATCAGCAGCAGCGCGATCGCCGGCTTGATCGTTCGGCGCCATGCGAGCAGCGCCAGCAGCAGCGCGCTGAGCGCCGCGATCATCGCGCCGAAGCCGGCGATGAACAGCAGGCCGCGCGGCGACGCGCTCTCGGGCAGCGCGAGCAATGTGCGCCACAGCGGCCAGTTCGGCAGCGCGGCAATCCACACGCCAGCGAGCACGGCCAGCGTCAGCGGGTTCCAGCCCGCGTGCGCATCGGAGAGGCCGGCGAATGTCCTGCGCTGCATCATCATGTGCGGCATTGTCGGCGCAGGTGAGGCCGCAGCCGCCGGCCCGGGCTCACTTGAAGATGTCTTTGACCCGATCGGTCCAGGTCTTGGCGTTCGGCGAATGCCGGTCACCCGACTTGCGGAACGCGTCGTCGAGTTCCTTCAGCAGCTTGCGCTGGTGCTCGGTGAGCTTGATCGGCGTCTCGACGCTGACATGGCAATACAGATCGCCCGGGTAGCTCGAGCGCACGCCCTTGATGCCCTTGCCGCGCAGGCGGAAGGTCTTGCCGTGCTGCGTGCCTTCGGGCAGTTCGATCTCGGCCTTGCCGCCGAGCGTAGGCACCTCGATGCTGCCGCCGAGCGCGGCGCTCGTCAGCCCGACCGGCACCGTGCAGTGCAGGTCGTCGCCGTCGCGCTCGAAGATTTCGTGTTGCTTGATGCGGATCTCGATGTAGAGGTCGCCGGCCGGGCCGCCGTTCGTGCCCGGCTCGCCGTTGCCGCTCGAGCGGATGCGCATGCCTTCGTTGATGCCGGCGGGGATCTTGACCTCGAGCGTCTTGTTCTTCTTGATCCGCCCCTGGCCGGCGCAGGTCGTGCATGGCTCGGGGATGATCTTGCCGGTGCCGTGGCAGTGCGGGCAGGTCTGCTGGATGCTGAAGAAGCCCTGGCGCATGTGCACCGTGCCCTGGCCACTGCATGTGCTGCAGACCTTCGGGCTCGTACCCGGCTTCGCGCCGCTGCCCTTGCAGGTCTCGCAGGTCTCGTACGACGGGATGCGGATCTGCGTTTCCTTGCCGTGTGCGGCCTCTTCGAGCGTGATCTCCATCGCGTAGCTCAGGTCGCTGCCGCGGAACACCTGCTGACCGCTGGCGCGGCGCTGGCCGCCGGCCGCACCGCCGAAGATGTCGCCGAAGATGTCGCCGAACGCCTCGGCGAAACCGCCGAAGCCCTCGGCACCCGGGCCGCCGCCGCGGCTCATGTTCGGATCGACGCCGGCGTGCCCGTACTGGTCGTACGCGGCACGCTTTTGCGCGTCGGTCAGCATCTCGTAGGCCTCCTTGGCCTCCTTGAACTTCTCTTCCGACTTCTTCGCATCGTCACCCTGGTTGCGATCGGGGTGATGCTTCATCGCGAGCTTGCGATAGGCCTTCTTGATGTCGTCTTCGCTGGCGTTCTTCGGGACGCCGAGTGTGTCGTAGTAGTCGCGTTTGGCCATGAAATCCAGGCTCCGGTCGAATCGATCTCTCGTCTGCTTCAAACACCAACGCCGGTTTCAGCCGGAGCCTGCCTCGCGCAAGGCAACTCCGTCCGAAACCGGCGATGGTCGGGGGAAGGGAATCAGCCCTTCTTGACTTCCTTGAACTCGGCGTCGACGACGTTTTCGTCGTCGGCCGCGGACTTGGCCGAAGCGGCTTCCGATTGCGGCTGTTCGGCGCCCGTGCCCGCTGCCGCCGCGGCGGCCTGCGACTCGGCGTAGATTTTCTCGCCAAGCTTCTGGCTCGCCGTCATCAGCGCCTCGGTCTTGGCTTCGATCTCGGCCTTGTCCTCGCTCTTCAGCGATTCTTCGGATTCCTTGATCGCCGCTTCGACCTTCTCCTTCTCGCCGGCTTCGAGCTTGTCGCCGTGCTCGGTCAGGCTCTTCTTGACGCTGTGGATCATCGCGTCGGCCGAGTTGCGGGCCTGGATCAGCTCGAGTTTCTTCTTGTCCTCGGCCGCGTTCATTTCGGCGTCCTTGACCATCTGTTCGATCTCGGCCTCGGTCAGGCCCGAGTTGGCCTTGATCGTGATCTTGTTTTCCTTGCCGGTGCCCTTGTCTTTCGCGCCGACGTGCAGGATGCCGTTCGCGTCGATGTCGAAGCTGACCTCGATCTGCGGCATGCCGCGCGGCGACGGCGGGATGCCTTCGAGGTTGAACTCGCCCAGGCTCTTGTTGCCCGAGGCCATCTCGCGCTCGCCCTGGTAGACCTTGATCGTCACGGCCGGCTGGTTGTCGTCGGCGGTCGAGAACACCTGCGCGAACTTGGTCGGGATCGTCGTGTTCTTCTTGATCATCTTGGTCATCACGCCGCCGAGCGTCTCGATGCCCAGCGACAGCGGGGTCACGTCGAGCAGCAGCACGTCCTTGCGATCGCCGGCCAGTACCTGGCCCTGGATCGCGGCGCCGACCGCGACCGCCTCATCGGGGTTCACGTCCTTGCGCGGCTCCTTGCCGAACAGCTCCTTGACCTTCTCCTGCACCTTCGGCATGCGCGTCATGCCGCCGACCAGGATCACGTCGTTGATCGCGCCGACAGCGACGCCGGCATCCTTGATCGCGGTGCGGCACGGTGCGATCGTGCGCTCGATCAGGTCTTCGACCAGCGCCTCGAGCTTGGCGCGCGTGAGCTTGATGTTCAGGTGCTTCGGACCCGAGGCATCCGCGGTTACGTAGGGCAGGTTGATGTCGGTCTGCGTGCTGCTCGAGAGTTCGATCTTCGCCTTCTCGGCGGCCTCCTTCAGGCGCTGCAGCGCGAGCACGTCCTTCGTCAGATCGACGCCCTGGTCCTTCTTGAACTCGGTGACGATGTAATCGATGATGCGCTGGTCGAAGTCTTCGCCGCCCAGGAAGGTGTCGCCGTTGGTCGACAGCACCTCGAACTGCTTCTCGCCGTCGACATCGGCGATCTCGATGATCGAGATGTCGAAGGTGCCGCCGCCCAGGTCGTAGACGGCGATCTTGCGGTCGCCCTTCTCGGTCTTGTCGAGGCCGAACGCGAGCGCGGCCGCGGTCGGCTCGTTGATGATGCGCTTGACGTCGAGGCCGGCGATGCGGCCGGCGTCTTTGGTGGCCTGGCGCTGTGCGTCGTTGAAGTAGGCCGGCACCGTGATCACCGCTTCGGTGACGGTCTCGCCGAGGTAGTCTTCGGCGGTGCGCTTCATCTTGCGCAGCGTCTCGGCGCTGACCTGCTGCGGCGCGAGCTTGTTGCCGCGCACCTCGACCCAGGCGTCGCCGTTGTCGGCCGCGACGATCTTGTAGGGCATCAGGTCGATGTCCTTCTGCACTTCCTTCTCGGTGAACTTGCGGCCGATCAGGCGCTTCACCGCGTACAGCGTGTTCTTCGGGTTCGTGACGGCCTGGCGTTTCGCCGAGGCGCCGACGAGGATCTCGCCGTCTTCCTGGTAGGCCACGATCGACGGCGTGGTGCGTGCCCCTTCGCTGTTCTCGATCACCTTGGTGGTGTTGCCTTCCATGATCGACACGCACGAGTTCGTGGTGCCGAGGTCGATGCCGATGATTTTGGCCATGTGGTGTGCTCCTGAGACTGGGATTGGGTTGTTCTTAACGTGTGGATAAGGTGTGGGCTTTCAAGCCTGAACCTGTGGAGTACTTCAGGACGCCGCCGCCACCGTGACCAGCGCCGGGCGCAGCACCCGGTCGGCGATCAGGTAGCCCTTTTGCAGCACCGCGACGACGGTGTTCGGCTCCTGCGCCGCCGGCACGACGCTGATCGCCTGGTGCTGGTGCGGGTCGAACTTGGTGCCGGCGTTCGGGTTGATCTCGACGACCTTGTTGCGCTCGAGCGCCGAGACCAGCTGGCGCAACGTGGCATGCACGCCTTCGAGCATCTGCTCGGGCGAGGCCTCGGGCAGTGCGATCGCGGCTTCAAGGCTGTCCTTGACCGGCAGCAAGCTGTCGGCGAAGCCTTCGACCGCGTACTTGCGGGCCTTCGCGATCTCGTCCTCGGCGCGACGCCGGGTGTTCTCGGCCTCGGCCTTGGCGCGCAGGTAGGCGTCCGAGACCTCGGCGTGCTTGGCTTCGAGTTCCTGCAGTTTTGCTTCGGCGTTGAAGGTCGCGGCGGTCTCCTGGGCGGCGCTCGCGGCGTCGCCTGGCTCCGGGTTCGGTTGGGTCGGGTCGATGTTCGTCATGGCGTTGGATGTTTTCCGTAGCGCCCCATGTGAGGCGATTGCCCTCAGGTTCAAGAGGGGATTGGAAGAATTTTTCCGGGCCGGTCGCTCGGCCGGACCGGGCTATTCGGGCTCGACCGACGCGCTCCAGCGGTTCCAGTCGGCCAGCTGGCGCCGGTCGCGCTTGGTCGGGCGGCCCTGCTCGATGGCCAGCGACGGCTCGGCGTTCATGCGCCGCTCCAGCGCCTGCTTCGTGCGTTGCTCGATGCTCTCGGGCGTTTCCTCGAACATCGTCGCCGCGTGCGTCGCTGGGCCGCGCTGTTCGCCGGCGGCGGTGACGACGACGGTACGGGCGACGTGACCTTGCCGGAGCTCGATCCTGTCGCCGACGCGCACTTCACGCGAGGGCTTTGCGGCCTGGCCATTGACCTGCACCCGGCCGCGCCCGATCTCGTCGGCGCTCAGGCTGCGGGTCTTGAAGAAGCGGGCGGCCCAGAGCCATTTGTCGAGCCGGACCTTGCTGTCGGTCGGCTTGGTCGAGATTTCCTTCATCAGGGCGGATTGTCGGTCAAGGGCAGCCGAACCGTGGCATCGAGACCCTGCACATGGGCGCGCAACACGCGATTCTCAAGCGCGATGCTGCCGCCAAGCGACGCGACGATCTCGTGGCAGATCGCCAGACCGAGTCCGGCGCCGCGCTGCAGGTCGCTCGCCGGCGCACCGGCCGCGAAGGGCTGGAACAGGCGCCCGCGCTGCTCGGCCGGGATGCCCGGGCCGCCGTCGGCGATCGTCAGCGCGACGTGGTGCGAATCGCGCGCCATCGTCACCGCGAGCGACGAATCGTCCGGCGAGTTCTTGACCGCGTTGTGCAACAGGTTGCGCACCAGCTCGCGCAGCGCCCATTCGTGGGCCCGCACGGGCGCTCGCACCACGTCGAGCGAGAAATCGAGCCGGTGCTCGGCGATCAGCGGCGCGACGTCGAGTGCGACGGCGCGAACGGTCTCGGCCCAGTCGACGACCGGGGCGTCGCCCTGCTGGCGCAGCTGTTCGACCTTCGCGAGCGCGAGCATCTGGTTCGCGAGTTCGGTCGCACGCCGTACCGTGTGGTCGATCTCGAGCAGCGCCTGCCCGGGTTCCACGTCGCCGCGCAGCGCCGACTGGACCTGGGTCTTCAGCACCGCCAGCGGCGTGCGCAGCTGGTGCGAGGTGTCGCGCACAAAGCGCTTCTGGTGTTCGAGCAGGTGGCCGAGGCGCTCCATCACCTGGTTGGTGGCGGCCACCAGTGGCGCCAGTTCGCGCGGTGCGCCGCTGAGCTCGATCGGCTTCAGGTCGTTCGCGCTGCGCGCGTTGATGCGCGCGCTCAGCGCGCGCACCGGCCGGGTCGCGCGCTGCACGACGACGACCACGACGCCGGCGATCAGCGCCAGCAGCGCCACCTGGCGCCAGACCGTGTCGATCAGGATCTGGCGCGCGAGCGTCTCGCGCAATTCCAGGGTCTCGGCCACCTGGATCGTCGCGACGCCGAGCCCGGCGGCTCCCGACACCGGCTGCAGCAGCACCGCGACACGCACCGGCTGGCCCTGGTACGCGTCGTCGTAGAAGTCGACCAGCGCGGCATATGGCCCCTTGTCGGGCACCTTGCCGTGCCAGGTCGGCAGGTCCTGGAACCCCGACACCATCTCGCCGCGGAAGCCGCTGACCTTGTAGAACATGCGGCTTCGGTTGTCGGCCTCGAAGGGTTCGAGCGCCGAGTAGGGCACGGTCGCCCCGAGGTGGGCGCCGGCGTCGCCACCGATCACCTCGAGGTCTTCGCCGATCGACTTGGCCGACGCGAGCAAGGTGCGGTCATAGGCCGTGTCGACCGAGCGCAGCGCCTGCCTGTACAGGCTCACGGCGTTGACCAGCACGAAGCCGAGCACCGGCAACAGGATGCCGAGCAGCAGCCGGCTGCGCAGCGACAAGCGCTCGCCGATCTTCAAGCCGACGCCTTCAGCAGGTAGCCCAGTCCGCGCAAGGTGACGAGCTGCGCGCCGGTGTGTGCCAGCTTCTTGCGCAGGCGGTAGGCGACGACCTCGATCGCATCGGACTGCACCTGCGACTCGCCGGGGAACACCAGCTCCGACAGTCGCTCCTTCGCGACCGCCTGGCCGGCCTTGGCGAGCACCGCCCGCAGCAGTGCGGTCTCGCGCGGCGCGAGTTCGAGGGGCTCGCCGCGAAAGTAGATCGCGCCGCTGTCGGTATCGCAGCGCAGGCCGCTGAACTCGTTGGCGGGGTCGGCCGCGGCGTCGGCCGGCGGCGCAAAGCGGCGCGCCAGCGCGCGCACGCGGGCTTCGAGCTCGTCGAGGTCGAAGGGCTTCGGCAGGTAGTCGTCGGCGCCGCTGTTCAGGCCGAGGATGCGGTCGCCGACGGTGCCGCGCGCCGTCAGGATCAGCACCGGCGTCTTCAGCCCGGCCGCACGTGCCTGGGCCAGCACCTGCAGGCCGTCGAGGCCCGGAAGGCTCAGGTCGAGCAGCACCACGTCGGGCACGCTCGCCTGCCAGCGGTCCAGCGCCCGCGCGCCGTCGGCGCAGGTGACGACCTGCATGCCGCGGCGCTGGAACGTGCGCTGCAAAGTCGTCTGCATCGCGAGGTTGTCTTCGACCAGCAGAATCTTCATGCGGCAACGGTAGCAGGCTCGGGCTTCGTGTTTCCCCTAGGCGGGTCGACAGCCGATTGACAGGCTGGCGCGCCAGCATCGACCATCGTGCCATTCCAGAATCACGGAGATCGAACCATGCGTCGCGATGCCTTCCTCAAGTCTCTCGCCGCGCTCGCCGCCGCGAGCGCGCTGCCGCTTCCGGCCTGGGCCGTGGCGAGCCTGAAGATGATGATCCCGGCGAATCCCGGCGGCGGCTGGGACACGACCGGCCGGGCGCTCGGCAAGGCGCTGATGGATTCCGGCGCCGCGAGCACGGTCAGCTACGACAACAAGGGTGGCGCCGCCGGCACGATCGGCCTGGCGCAGTTCGTCAACAGCAACAAGGGCGACGGCAACGCGCTGATGGTGATGGGGGCGGTGATGCTCGGCGGCATCATCACCGGCAAGCCGCCGGTGCAGCTTTCGCAGGCGACGCCGATCGCGCGCCTGTCGAGCGAGTACAACGTGTTCGTGCTGCCGGCGAGTTCGCCGCTGAAGACGATGAAGGACGTCGTCGACCAGCTGAAGAAGGATCCGGGCAGTGTCAAGTGGGGCGGCGGCTCGCGCGGATCGACCGAGCACATCGCCGCGGCGATGCTGGCGCGCGAGGTCGGCGTCGACCCGGCGAAGATCAACTACGTGGCGTTCCGCGGCGGCGGTGAAGCCATCGCGGCGATCCTCGGCGGCAACGTCACGGTCGGCGGCAGCGGCCTGTCGGAATTCTCCGAATACATCAAGACCGGCAAGATGCGCGCGATCGCGATGACCTCGGAGACGCGCCTGAAGGGCGTCGAAATTCCGACGATGAAGGAACAGGGCTACAACGTCGTGATCGGCAACTGGCGCGGCGTGTACGGCGCCGCCGGCATCACGCCGGAACAGCGCAAGGTGCTCACCGAGCTGATCGTCACGGCGTCGAAGCACAAGTCCTGGGCCGAGGCGATCGAGCGCAACGGCTGGACGCCCGCGCTGCTGACCGGCCCGGCCTTCGACAAGTTCGTCGACGACGAGTTCGCCTCGCTGCGCGCGGTGATGGTCAAGTCGGGCATGGTTTGATCGTGGCGAAGCTGCCGCAGACGCTGATCGGCGTCGGGACCATCGTGCTCGCGGTCGTGATGGCGGTCGGCGCCGTGCAGATCAGTTCCGAGGCCGGCTACGGCGGCGTCGGGCCGAACTTCGTGCCGTGGGTGGTCGCGGTCGCGCTCGCGCTGTGCGGCGGCTTTCTGACCTGGGAATCGGTCAGCGGCGGCTTCCGCGAAATGGAAGAACCTTCCGGCGACGCGCGCGGCTACTGGCCGGGCTTCGGCTGGGTCACGGCCGGCATGCTGCTCAACGCGCTGCTGATCACCCACATCGGCTTCATCCTGAGCTGCACGCTGTGCTTCGTGCTCGCGGTGCGTGGCTACAAGGCCTCGCAGGGCGCGCCCGACTGGTCGCCGAAGGCGTTCGCGAAGGATGCGCTGGTCGGCGCCTGCATCGCCGCGCCGGTGTACTGGATGTTCACCAAGCTGCTTGCGATCAACCTGCCGGGCCTGACCGCCGGCGGCTGGCTTTGACGGAACCGCGATGGACATCTGGGACCAACTGATCCAGGGCTTCCTCACCGCCGGCACGCCGGTCAACCTGCTGTGGGCACTGGCCGGCTGCACGATCGGCACCGCGATCGGCGTGCTGCCCGGCATCGGGCCGGCGACCGCGGTCGCGATGCTGCTGCCGATCACCTTGCAGGTCGAACCGACCGGCTCGATGATCTTCTTCGCCGGCATCTACTACGGGGCGATGTACGGCGGCTCGACGACTTCCATCCTGCTGAACACGCCCGGCGAGGCCGGCTCGATGGTCACGGCGATGGAAGGCAACAAGATGGCGAAGAACGGCCGCGCCGGCGCGGCGCTGGCCACGGCCGCGATCGGCTCGTTCGTCGCCGGCACGATCGGCACCGTGGTCGTCACGATCGCCGCACCGGTCGTCGCGAAATACGCCGTGCTGCTCGGGCCGCCCGAGTACTTCATGCTGATGATGCTGGCCTTCGTGACGGTCAGCGCGGTGCTGGGCAAGAGCACGCTGCGCGGGCTCACGTCGCTGTTCATCGGCCTGGCGATCGGCCTGATCGGTCTGGACCAGATCAGCGGCCAGGCGCGCTACACGCTCGGCGTGCCCGAGATGATGGACGGGATCGAGGTCGTGCTGATCGCGGTCGGGCTGTTCGCGGTCGCCGAGGCGCTGTATGTGATGCTCTACGAAGGGCGCGCCGTCGAGACGCAGAACAAGCTGTCGAAGGTCCACATGACGCGCGCGGAATGGAAGCGCTCGTGGCCGGCCTGGCTGCGCGCGACCGCGATCGGGATCCCCTTCGGCACGATCCCGGCCGGCGGCAGCGAGATCCCGACCTTCCTGAGCTACGCGGTCGAGAAGAAGCTGTCCCGGCACCAGGAAGAGTTCGGCACCATCGGCGCGATCGAGGGCGTCGCCGGCCCCGAGGCGGCCAACAACGCGGCGATCACCGCGACGCTGATCCCGCTGCTGACGCTCGGCATCCCGACCTCGAACACCGCGGCGATCCTGCTCGGTGCGTTCCAGAACTACGGCATCCAGCCGGGCCCGCAGCTGCTCGACAAGAACTCGGCGCTGGTCTGGGCGCTGATCGCGTCGCTCTACATCGGCAACGTGATGCTGCTGGTGCTGAACCTGCCGCTGGTCGGCATGTGGGTCAAACTGTTGAAGGTGCCGAAGGCGCAGCTCTATGCGGGCATCCTGATCTTCGCGACCGTCGGCGTCTACGGCATGCGCCAGTCGGCGTTCGACCTGGTCCTGCTGTACGCGATCGGCCTGCTCGGCCTGGTGATGCGGCGCTTCGACTTCCCGGCCGCCCCGGTCGTGATCGGCATGATCCTCGGGCCGCTGGCCGAGGCGCAGATGCGCAACGCGATGTCGATCGGCGAAGGCAAGTGGGGCGTGTTCGTCGAGCGGCCCGGCTCGCTGGGCTTGATGGTCGCCGTGCTCGCGGTGCTGGTGCTGCCGCGCGTGCTGAAGATCTGGCGTGGGCGCGGGCTGCGCGCCGAAGCCTAGGCGCGCCTAGACTCGCGCGCCGGCCGCCAGCGCACGCTGGCGCTGCGCTTCGAGCGCCGCGGCATCGTCGGCTCGCGTCGCGGTCGGCCAGCCCTGCATATGCCTGATCGCGAGCGTCGACAGCGCGGCGATCCACTCATGCTGATCGTTCAGGCACGGCAGGTAATGGAACTCCTGGCCACCGGCCTGCAGGAACGCTTCGCGCACCTCTTGGTCGATCTCTTCGAGCGTCTCGAGGCAGTCGGACGTGAAGCCGGGGCACAGCACATCGACCCGCTTGACGCCGCGCTTCGCCAGGCCGACGACGGTGGGTTCGGTGTACGGCTGCAACCACTCGGCGCGGCCGAGGCGGCTCTGGAAGGTGACCAGGATGTTGTCGTCATGCGCGAGGCCGAGCCGCGCACCGAGCAGGCGCGCGGTCGCGAGGCATTCGCAGTGGTACGGGTCGCCGCGCGTCAGCGTGCGCCGCGGCACGCCGTGGAAGCTCAGCACCAGCTTGTCGGGGCGACCGTATGACTGCCAGTGGTCGTTGACGCGCTTCGCGAGCGCGGCAATGTAGCCCGGGTCGTCGTGGTAGCGGTTGACGAAGCGCAGCTCCGGCAGGCTGCGGACGTTCCGCGCCCACTCGCAGACGGCATCGACGACGCTCGCGGTCGTCGTGCCGGAGTACTGCGGGTACAACGGCAGCACGAGCACACGCGTGACGCCTTGCGCCTTCAGCGCGTCGAGCACCGAAGCGATCGAAGGTCGACCGTAGCGCATCGCGCAGCGCACCGTCACTGCGTGGCCGCGCTCGCCCAGATAGCCGCCGAGCAGCTTGGCCTGCTTCTCGGTCCAGAGGCGCAGCGGCGAGCCTTCGCTGGTCCAGATGCTCGCGTACTTCCTTGCCGACTTCGCCGGCCGGGTGCGCAGGATCACACCGTGCAGGATCATGAGCCAGAGCAGGCGGGGAATCTCGACGACCCGGCGGTCGCTCAGGAACTCCGCGAGGTAGCGGCGCACGGCCGATGGCGTCGGCGCGTCGGGCGTGCCGAGGTTGCACAGCAGCACCGCGGTGCGCGCCGGGTTGCCATGCTTGAATTCGGGCTCGGGCGCGAAGCTCATCCGAACTCGGGTGGCGGCTGGCGATGGGTGTCGGCGAACTTCAGGATTTCGAAGCGCACGCACGGGCTCGCGGGATCCGAAGGCGGCGCGCCGAGCCCGATCGTGCCGTTGCCATGCAGCGTGCAGCTGCCGCGGCGCAGCCCGATGATCTCGGGGTCGTGATCGAAGCGCACATAGGTGCCGTTGTAGCTGAGGTCGGTGAGCTGGAACGTGCCGCCATGCCAGACGATGCGCGCATGCGAGCGCGAGACGCGCGTGTCGTCGATGATGTAGGTCGCCTGCGGGCTGCGGCCGAGGATCAGCGGCAGGCTGGTGCCGGCATAGATGCGGTTCTGGTCGAGCCAGACGAGGCGGATGCCTTCGGGCTCCGGGCTTGGCGCGGCGATGTCGCCGAACGCGGTCGCCGCGGTGTCTCCGAAGCGGCGCGCCGCTTCGAGCAGGTAGACGTGCACCGGCTCGACGCGACCACGCAGCTGCATCCGGTCGAGGCTGCGAAAGCGCGTCTGGCCGGCGCGGTCGAGGCCTTCGAGAACGGTCGAGGTGACCAGCGTTTCGTTGTCGCCCGCGTGATCGATCAGGCGCGCCGCGACGTTGACCGCATCGCCGAACACGTCGCCCGACATCTCGACCACTTCGCCGTGTGCGAGGCCGACCTGCAGCTTCAGCGGCACGGCACGCGCATGCACCGCGAGCCCGCGATCGCCCGGCGCGCCGATGCGCTCGAGCGACTCGTGCATCTCGTCGGACGCGGCGACCGCTGCTTCGGGCGTCACGAACATCGCCATCAACCCGTCGCCCAGCGTCTTCACGACGCGCCCGGCGTGGTTGACGACGATGCGCGCGAGCAGCGCGACGCTCTGCGTGACGACCGCCGTCGCATCGGTGTTGCCGAGCGTCTCGTACATCGAGGTGCTGCCGCGCAGGTCGGCGAACAGCACCGTACGCTCGACGACGCGGGTCATGGCCGGTGCCGGGTCAGAGCGTGTCGAGGTAGGTGCGCAGCTTGTCGGAGCGGCTCGGGTGCTTGAGCTTGCGGATCGCCTTGGCTTCGATCTGGCGGATACGCTCGCGCGTCACGTCGAACTGCTTGCCGACTTCTTCGAGCGTGTGGTCGGTCGACATCTCGATGCCGAAGCGCATGCGCAGCACCTTGGCCTCGCGCGGCGTCAGGCTGTCGAGGATGTCTTTGACGACATCGCGCAGGCCGGCCTGCATCGCGGCCTCGATCGGCGCGGTGTTGTTGGTGTCCTCGATGAAATCGCCCAGATGCGAATCGTCGTCGTCGCCGATCGGCGTTTCCATCGAGATCGGCTCCTTCGCGATCTTCATGATCTTGCGGATCTTGTCTTCCGGGATCTCCATCTTCTCGGCCAGCGTGGGCGCGTCGGGCTCGAAGCCGAACTCCTGCAGGTGCTGGCGCGACAACCGGTTCATCTTGTTGATCGTCTCGATCATGTGCACCGGGATGCGGATCGTGCGCGCCTGATCGGCGATCGAACGCGTGATCGCCTGGCGGATCCACCAGGTCGCATAGGTCGAGAACTTGTAGCCGCGGCGGTATTCGAACTTGTCGACCGCCTTCATCAGGCCGATGTTGCCCTCCTGGATCAGGTCGAGGAACTGCAGGCCGCGGTTGGTGTACTTCTTGGCGATCGAGATCACGAGACGCAGGTTGGCCTCGATCATCTCCTTCTTCGCATCGCGCGAGGCCTTCTCGCCTTCGTTCATGCGCTTGTTGATGCGCTTCAGGTCATCGAGCGGCACGACGGCGCGCGCCTGCTGGTCGGTCAGCTTCTTCTGCAGTTCCTGCACCGGCGGCAGGTTGCGCGCGAGGATCGCGCTGTACGGCTTGTTCGCCGCCACTTCCTTCTCGGCCCACTTCAGGTTCAGCAGGTTCGGCGGGAAATGCTTGATGAAGTATTCCTGCGGCATGCCGCACTTGTCGACCAGGATCTTGCGCAGCTCGCGTTCGTAGCGTCGCACGTCATCGACCTGCGAGCGCAGGATGCCGCACAGCTTCTCGATCGTCTTGACCGTGAAGCGGATCGTCATCAGCTCGGCGCTGATCGCCTGCTGGGCCTTGTTGTACGAGGGCGACTGGTAGCCATCCTTCTCGAAGGCCTTGCGCATCTTGTCGAAGTTGATGCGCAGGTTTTCGAACTTTGCAAGTGCCGAGACCTTCAGCTCCTCGAGCTTTTTCGTCAGCGCCTTGCTGCCGCCCTGGCCGTCGTCGTCGTCTTCCTCGTCGAAGAAGTCGACGTCTTCCTCGGCGACGTAGTCGTCGGCCTCGTCTTCGGAGACGAAACCGTCGACCGCCTCGGAGATCTTCATGTCGCCCGAGCCGATCCGGTCGGCGTAGCTCAAGATCTCGGCGATCGTCGTCGGCGACGCGCTGATCGCGTACATCATCGCCTGCAAGCCGCCTTCGATGCGCTTTGCAATCTCGATCTCGCCCTCGCGTGTCAGCAGCTCGACGGTGCCCATCTCGCGCATGTACATGCGCACCGGATCGGTCGTGCGGCCGAACTCGGAGTCGACGGTCGACAGCGCCGCTTCGGCGGCTTCTTCAGCCTCTTCCTCGGTCGCGGTGGTCGTGCCGCCGCCGGCGATCAGCAGCGTGGCGGCATCCGGCGCCTGCTCGTAGACCGCGATGCCCATGTCGTTGAGCATCGAGACGATCGCCTCGAGGATTTCGGCGTCGACGAGCTTCTCGGGCAGATGGTCGTTGATCTCCTGGTGCGTCAGGAAACCGCGCGTCTTGCCCATCTTGATCAGGGTCTTCAGCTCGGTGCGGCGCTTCGTCGCTTCCTCTTCGGTCAGCGCCGTCTCTTCGAGGCCGAATTCGCGCATCAGCGCGCGCTCCTTCGCGCGCGAGACCTTCATGCGCAGCGGCTTGGCCTTGACCTTGGTTTCGTCCGCGGCCGCTTCGACCTCGGGTTCGCCTTCGAGATCGGCCTCGAGGTCGGACAGGTCGACGTCGTTGTCTTCCGACTTCTTCGCCTTCTCGTCGATCTTGGGCTTGCGCCCCGGCTTGCCCTTCGGCGCCACCTCGACGGCCTTGGCCGCGGGCTTCGCGGCCTTCTTGCTCGTGTCGTCGGCCTTCGCCTTGGCGGTGGCCTTGGCCGTCTTCGCCTCGGCGACTGGCGCGGCCTTGGTGGCCGTGGCGGGGGCGCTTTTCTTCGCGGTCATGCAAATCCTCGGATGGTGATGGGCCAGCTTGCCGGCGGCCCGGCCTTCGCGCTGCGCATGGCGCAGCACAATTCAACACAAGCCAATGCGGAATTCGGCCGACTCGCGCCGAAATTCAGCACCGGATCGGCTGCGGGCGGGCAAGCTGAGGGTGAACATTTTTCCGATGGACTCGGGGCGCAGCCCTTGCGGGAAAGGGTGGCCTGTAACCCGCAATGGGGACCCTGGGTCAGAGGGTGGCCGGGGCCCGGAGGTGCTGCTGTCACTCTTGCCGCGCTAACGTCAGCCGAGGATTATAGCGTCTGGGGCGCCAAGACGCCAGCCATCATGGGGCTTTGAGGCGCTTTCTGGCTTCCATCAATTCCCGACCGCGCCGGTGGGCATCGGGCGACTGGGCGCCGGCATCGAACAGCAGCTTCAGCTCCTCGTCGACCGCGTTCAGGCGCAGCTTCAGCACGACCAGCGACAGCTCGTGCGCGATGTCGGAATCCGGCTCCGGGTCGTGAAAGGCGGCGATGCGCGCCAGCACCGCGCCGCCCTCGTTGTCGGACTGCGCCTTCCGACGCAGCTCGTCGAGCATCGCCGCCGGCGCGAGCGGCCCGTGCTCGTGAACGCAGCGCTCGATGCAACCGAAGAACGCGTCGTACGGCGCCGGCTGGGCCGCCAGCAGGTCGTGGGTCTCGCCGTCGAGTTGGGCCCACAGCTCGCTGCGATGCAGCAGCAGCCAGATCGCGCGATCCAGCAGGTTGGCGGCACCCTTGCTGACGCGGCCGGCGCGCCGTGGCGGCGGCCGCACCGGTGGAGATTCGCGCGCTGCCGTGCGCGCCGGCGCGTGACCCCACTGACGCAGCAACTGGTCGGCGTCGTCGCGCGCCGCGGCGGCGAGCTCGACCAGCAACTGCCGCTTCAATGCGCCGTCGGGCAGGGCGCTCCACAGCGGCTTCGCGTTCGCGAGCAGGTGCGCGCGACCTTCGGCGGCCGCCAGGTCGCAGCCTTCGCCGGCGGCCTCGACCAGCTGGCGCGACAAGGGCACCGCATTCGCGACGCAGGCCTCGAACGCCGCCGCACCGAATTCGCGCACATACGAATCGGGATCGTGCTCGGCCGGCAGGAACAGGAAGCGGATCGTGCGCGTGTCGCTCGCATGCGGCAGGCTCGCTTCCAGCGCGCGACGCGCGGCCCGGCGGCCGGCGGCGTCCCCGTCGAAGCTGAACACGACCGACTCGGTGAAGCGGAACAGCTTCTGCAGGTGATCCGGTGTGCAGGCGGTGCCTAGCGTCGCGACGGCGTTGCCGAAGCCGGATTGCGCCAGCGCAACCACGTCCATGTAGCCTTCGACGACCAGCGCATAGCCGCGCTGACGCACCGCGGCGCGGCCTTCGAACAGGCCGTACAACTCGCGGCCCTTGCTGAACACCGGCGTCTCGGGCGAGTTCAGGTACTTCGGCTCGCCGCGGTCGAGCACACGACCGCCGAAGCCGATCACGTCGCCCTGCACCGACCGGATCGGAAACATGATCCGGTCGCGAAAACGGTCGTATCGCTTCCGGTCTGCCTCGTCGGCCGAACCGTCGTCGGCGTCTTTCGCGATCACCATCCCGCTCTCTTCGAGCAGCGGATCGTCGTAGCTCGGGAACACGCTCGCGAGGCTGCGCCAGCCTTCGGGCGCATAGCCGAGGCCGAACTGTGCGGCGATCTCGCCGCTCAGGCCGCGGCCCTTGAGGTAGTCGATCGCGCGCGGGCTCTGCTTGAGCTGCTTGCGATACGCGTCGGCCGCCTTCGCGAGCACGTCGGTCAGGGTCGAGCGGCGCTGCTTCTGCGCGGCGGCCTGCTCGCGCTCGGCGGGCGAGCTGTCTTCCTCCGGCACCTGCAGGCCGACCTGCTGGGCCAGATCCTTGACCGCGTCGATGAAGGTCATGCCGCTGTACTCGGTCAGGAAGCGAATCGCATCGCCGTTCGCCCCGCAGCCGAAGCAGTGATAGAACTGCTTGCTCGGGCTGACCGTGAAGCTCGGCGACTTCTCGGCATGGAACGGACACAGTCCGCTCAGGTTCGCGCCGCCCTTCTTCAGCTGCACGTGCCGACCGACCACATCGACGATGTCGACACGCGAGAGCAGGTCCTGGATGAAGTTCGGCGGAATCACCCGATGAGTCTAACTTCGCACATTCGGCCGCGTTTCAGCGGCCGGCGCCGGCACGGCACCCGCTTAGACTTTCGTGCGCCGACGGCCACGAACCGGCGGTGAAAAGAAGCAGGCGGCCCTGAACCTCGGCGCGACGGCGGATCGCGATGTGTCGACTTCGGCGGCCCGCGTGACCACGAGGACGTTCGGGGGAACACCGATGTTTCTGGATCGACTGCGGGCGACCGGCGCCCGCACGGCACTGTGTTGCGCCGTCGCGAGCCTGTGGGTGGCGGCGGCAGCACGGGCCCAGTCGGGGCCGGCTGGCGCTGCGTCGGCGGCCGAGATGACACCGGCAGAGCGCGCGCAGCGCGATGCCAACACGGTCTTCAAGTGGATCCTGATTCACTCCGACAAGCCGCGCAAGGCGGGCGCGAGCCGCGAGGAGAAGCACGAGGAGAGGCGCGAAGACAAGCCGGCGGCCGCAGCGCGTGCGAAGCCGGCACCACGCGCCGCCGACGCGCCGGTCGTCGCGAGCCCGGCCGCGCGGTCCGCCGCGGGTGGTGCGGTCCCCGCGGCCCTGCCGGGCTCGGCATCGACCTCGAACGCAAGCATCGCCGTGCCATCGGTCGAGACCGCGCTCGCGCCGGCCGCCGCGATCGACACGCGCGCCGTTCGAGGCGACTCGGCACCGGCTGCCGCGACTGCCGAAACGCCGAACGACACCCTGACGCTGGTGCACCGTACCGATCCGCAGTTCCCGATCGGCGTGCTGCGCGACCTGCGCAGGGGCGGGGTCCAGGTTCGGTTCACGGTGCTGCCGGACGGCAGCGTCGCCGAACCCGCGGTGGTCACGAGCACCCATCCCCGGCTCAACGCCTCGGCGCTGGCCGCGGTGGCGCAATGGCGCTTCGCGCCGGTCCATCGGCCGCAGGCCGGGACGGTCGAACTCGCTTTCGACCTCGACTGACACGGCCGGCCGCGGGCCCGGCCGTCAGGCGGTCGCGAGCACCTCGGACGGGGTCGGCATGCCCTTGTAGTCACGCACCCAGTCGGCGACTTCCTCGGTCGGCATGGCCGCCGCGATGCCGTTGCCCTGGCCGACGTCGCAGCCAATCTCGATCAGCCGTTGCGCCTGCGCACGCGTCTCGACGCCTTCGGCAACGACGGTACAGCCGAAGGTCTGCGACAGGCCGATGACGCCTTCGACGATCGCCAGATCCTGGCGGTCGCCGAGCATGTTGATGACGAACGAACGGTCGATCTTGAGCATGTCGATCGGCAGCTGCTTCAGGTAGGTGAAGGTCGAGTAGCCGGTGCCGAAATCGTCGAGCGCGAAGCGCACGCCCAGCGCACGGCACTCTTCCATCAGTCCGCAGGTGTAGTCGACATCGGCCAGTGCCGCGGTCTCGAGCACCTCGATGATCAGGCGGTGCGCGACCGGCGCCTGGTGGCGCGAGAGCAGCCCCGCGAGGTGCTGCGCGAACAGCGGCTCCTGCAGGTGACGCGCCGAGACGTTGATGCTGACGGTGATGTCCAGCCCGAGCCGCAGCCAGCGCGCGAGCTGGTCGATGCCGTGCTGCAGCACCCAGTTGCCGACGCTGATGGACAGGCCGGTGTTCTCGATCAGCGGCAGGAACTGCGCCGGCGAGATCACGCCCTGCTCGGGGT
Organism: Rhizobacter sp. P5_A1; assembly: GCF_056400745.1. Taxonomy (NCBI): domain Bacteria; kingdom Pseudomonadati; phylum Pseudomonadota; class Betaproteobacteria; order Burkholderiales; family Sphaerotilaceae; genus Rhizobacter; species Rhizobacter sp. P5_A1. Next base: position 166,015 of record NZ_JBFUKR010000005.1, on the reverse strand, counting down.
GCTTCCAGCGCAGCAGCGCCTCGACGCCCAGCACCTTGGCGTTGCGCATGTCGACCTTGGGCTGGAAGTACAGGCGGAACTCGTTCGCGTCGAGCGCCTCCTGGACGCGGCCGAGCGCGACGAAGCGGGCTTCGGCACGGCGGTCGTGCTCCGCGTCGAAGAAGAGGTAGCCGTTGCGGCCGGCCTGCTTCGCGCCGTACATCGCATGGTCGGCGTGGCGCAGCAGCGTCTCGGCGTCGGCGCCATCGAGCGGGAACACGGTCGCGCCGATGCTCGCCGTCACGATCACCGGACCGGCGCCGACGCCCAGCGCGTACGGTTGGCAGATCTGGTTCAGCACGCGTTCGACCGCGTGGCGGCTCTCCTCGAGCGTGGCGGTGCGCAGCAGCAGCACGAACTCGTCGCCGCCGATGCGCGCGACGACGTCGTCGCCGCCGGCCCACGAGCGCAGCGAGCGGCGCATGCGGCCGGCGAGTTCCAGCAGCAGCCGATCGCCCGCCTCGTGGCCGAAGCGATCGTTGACCGGCTTGAAGTGATCGAGGTCGAGGTAGCAGACGGTCAGCAGCGAGCCTTCGCGGCGGCTCGTCTGCATCGCCGTCTGCAGCATCTGCGCGAGTCGCACACGGTTCGGCAGCCGGGTGAGTTCGTCGAAGTGGGCCTGGCGCTGCAGCTGCTCGAACTGGGCGCGGGCATTCGTCACGTCGGCGATCGCCAGCACGTGATTGCGCACGCTTCCGTTCACATTGCGCACCGCAGTGGCGGTCAGCTGCAGCACACAGGGCTCGCCGTTGCGGCGGTGATGGCGCAGCTCACCGCGCCACATGCCTTCGCTTTCCAGGCCGAGTCGCATCGCGTCCAGCTGGCGGGCCAGTTCGCTGTCCGGCGCGCGGGCTTGCAGCAGCGACGGCACCGATCCGAGCAACTCCTCGCGCGAGTCGCCGGTCATCTCGACGAAGGTCGGGTTGACCTCGAGCACGCGATGCTGCGGGTCGGTGATCAGCAGGCCTTCGTGCAGATGCTGGAAGACGCTTTGCGACAGGTCCTGCCGTTCGCGCGCGGTCTGCATGTCGCTGATGTCGCGTGCGGTGTTGATGATGCGCAGCGGCTCGCCGGTCGGGCCGCGTTCGGCGACCAGTGCGTGCAGCTCGAACAGGCGCCAGCTGCCGTCACGACACTGCATGCGGCATTCGGCGCGGCAGTCGATTGCGCCGTCGGTGCGCAGCGGCTCGAACGCGCGCCGTACCTCGGCCGCATCGTCGGGGTGGATCAGCGCCCAGAACGCATGCAGCGTGTCGCCGAAGGCCTGCGACGAGTGGCCGAGCAACGCCAGCCAGCGCTTCGAGAACTCGATGCGGCCGGCACGCAGATCCCACTCGCCGATACCGATCTGCGCGACATCGAGCGCGAGCTGCCAGCGCCGTTCGTTGGCCGCGATCTCGCCGGTCAGCGCGGTGGTCAGCAAAGGCATCGCGAGCAGGCTGCAGACATAGCCGACCAGCAGCAAGACGCCCTGGCTGCTGTCCGCCTGATGGAACGGGCCGAGGCCCTGCAGCGTCGCCAGCACGCTGCCGACGGTGAGCAGCAGCGCCGTCGACGATGCGGCGAACAGTCCGCTGCGCGCAGCCAGCCAGCACAGCAGCAGGTGCGGCAGAAAGAACAGCGGCGACTGCAGTGCATGCTCGCCGCCGCCGACCTGCGCGGCGAGCGCGGCACTGGCGAACGTGCCGAGCGCGAGCAGGATCGAGGGCAGCCAGCGCCAGTCGCCGGCCGCCTGCAGCCACGATGTGCGCGACAGCGTCAGCAGCGGGATGCCGACGACGAGCGCGCCCATCGCGTCGCCCAACCACCAGTACGTCCAGGCCCTCGGCACATCGGCCCATGCGACCAGCCCGGCTGCGGCGAGCCAGAACGTGCCGTTGCAGGCGGTGATCGCCATCGACAGGCCGACGCCGATCACGCCGAACAACCACAGATCACGGCGCCGATCGAGCTCGGCATGCAGACCGTCGCGCTGCAGCACCCAGGCGCCGATCAGCGGGCCCAGCGTATTGCCGAACGCAATCAGCACGGCAAGCCAGGTCGGCGTGTCGACCGACAACGCGACCGCCAGCGCGCCCAGCCACACGCCAGGCCAGACACCCAGGCCGAAGCGCAGCAGCGCGGCCAGCGCGATGCCGCTCGGCGGCCACAACAAGGTCACCTGTGCGCCGAACTGCGGTGCCGACAGGCCGATCCGTCCGCTCAGGTAGTACGCCGCGAACAGCAGCGCGGTGCGCAGCGCCCAGTCACGAGAACCGACGGCCGTGACGAGGGCGAACGAGAACCGGGGGAACCGAAGGAAGCGGGCTGCGGACACGGGTCGGTGGGCGGGAAAATTGTGCGTAAATGTAAAGGAGGCGCGCTGGGAAATCAGCCGAATTTTTGTGTCGGACACCCCCTCAACAGGGGCTTGAAGCGGCTGCGACGATGCGGCGAGCTAGCCAAAAAAAAGCCACCGGTCAAGGTGGCTTCGCGGATGGATCGGGGCACCGGGGGCCCGGATCAGAGCGTGAACTCGGAGAGCTTGCGGCCGGACGCGAGCGCCGCCTTCAGCCACTTGGGCTGCAGCCCGCGCCCGCTCCAGGTTTCGCCGGTGGCCGCGTTGCGGTATTTGGCTGCAACCTTGTTGCCTTTGCCGGCGCGGGGTTTGCCGGCGCCCTTTGCGGAGAGCTTTGCGGAAAGATCCGCGAGGGTCAGGCCATATTGATCCATCAACGCACGGACCTTTGCGATCGCCTGGCCTCGATCCTGATCTCGAGTTCGCTCGATTTCGCGTTCGAGGGCTTCCTTCTGGGCGATCAATTCTTGGAGCGAGGCCATCCTGAATCCCTTTCTTGAAATCGAACGAGCGGTACCGCAGCTATTCTATTCAAGTATCGGCAAGATATTCAAGCCCCCGTTGGTGGAACGTAGCCCGCCGGCTGCTCGGCCCCGGTGCCGAAGAAGAAATTCTCCATTTGCCGCGCCAGATACTGACGCGCGCGCTGATCGGCGAGATTCAAGCGATTCTCGTTCACCAGCATGGTCTGGTGTTTCATCCAGAGTTGCCAAGCTTCCTTGCTGACCTGGTTGTAGATTTTCTTGCCGAGTTCGCCGGGGTAGGGTGCGAAATCCAGCCCCTCGGCTTCCTTCTTCAGATAGATGCATTGAACGCTGCGGGCCATATGGGTATCCTTTCGATTCAGCCGAGTTTCTTGACCAGCACCTGCGAGCGCCGATCCCAGTTGTATTTTCGCTTGCGTGCGTCGGGCAGCCAGTCGGGGTCGACCTGAACGAATCCGCGCTTGATGAACCAGTGCATCGTGCGCGTCGTCAGCACGAAGATGCTGTCCAGCCCCATCGCCTTCGCTCGTTGCTCGACACGCTTCAGGATGCGCTCGCCGTCGCCCTGGCTCTGGACCTGCGGCGACACCGTCAGCGCGGCCATCTCGGCGGTCCTGGCCTCGGGGTACGGGTACAGCGCGGCACAGCCGAAGATCACGCCATCGTGCTCGATCACGGTGTAGTGGCCGATGTCGCGTTCGATCTCGGTGCGGCTGCGCTTGACCAGCGTGCCGTCCTGCTCGAACGGCTCGATCAGCTGCAGCACGCCGCCGATGTCGTCGGATGTCGCCTCGCGCAGGCTCTCGAGCTTTTCGTCGACGACCATCGTGCCGATGCCGTCGTGCGTGAACACCTCCATCAGCAGCGCGCCGTCCATGGCGAACGGCAGGATGTGCGAGCGCTCGACGCCGCCGCGGCATGCGCGCACGCAGTGCTGCAGGTAGAAGGCCGGATCGGTCGGTTGGGTGGGCCGCGGCAAGGCTGTGAGCAGGCGCTCGGCGTCGGCGAGCGCGAGCTCGGTGTCGATCGGGCTCTCGGGATCGCTCAGATCCTCGTGAATGCCGGGGACCTCGGTGATGAACAACAGCTTGTCGGCCTGCAGCGCGATCGCGGTGCTGGTCGCGACGTCTTCCATCGTCAGGTTGAAAGCCTCGCCGGTCGGCGAAAAGCCGAACGGCGACAGCAGCACCATCGCGCCGATGTCGATCGCGCTGCGGATCGCTGCGCCGTCGACCTTGCGCACGACGCCGCTGTGGATGAAATCGATCCCGTCGACGATGCCGACCGGCCGCGCGGTGAGAAAGTTGCCCGACACGACGCGCACGATCGCGTTCGCCATCGGCGTGTTCGGCAGACCTTGCGAAAACGCCGCCTCGATCTCGAAGCGCAGCTGGCCTGCGGCCTCCTGGGCAGAGTCGAGCGCGACCGCATCGGTGATGCGCAGCCCGTGGCTGTAGCGTGCCGCGTGGCCCTTCGAGCGCAGCTGTTCGTTGACCTGCGGCCGAAAGCCGTGCACCAGCACCAGCTTGATGCCCATCGCATGCAGGATCGCGAGATCCTGCGCGAACGAGCTGAGCTTGCCGGCCGCGATCAGCTCACCGGTGATCGCGACGACGAAGGTCTTGCCGTGATACGCGTGGATGTGCGGCGCCACGGTGCGAAACCAGGGCACGAAGGTGTGGGGAAAGACGAGGCTCACGGCGCGTTGCACTCACTCGTTGGCGGTGGAAAACCCAATGGGAAGGCGAGCGCGATTCTGGCACGCGCACCGCGCCACGATGGGCTGCAGGGCCGGTCAGCGCGTCGGCCAGGCGAGCGGATGCGTGCCTGGCGGCGCCGAGGGCCGAGCCCAGCGCGCCGGCGTGTGCGAGAGCTCGGCCGCGTGGCGCATCGCGGTCAGCGCGCCGTAGCCTGAAGGCGTCGTCTCCAGCAGCCCCTCGAACCCGGCCGGCGGCGCGTCGAAGCCATGCTCGACACGGCCGAGCTCGCGCAGCCACTGCGCCGTGCGGGCGAGCGAAATGCGCACCTGCCAGCTGCCACCTTCGACCTGCTGGCGCAGCAGCGCGGCCTGCGCGCCGAACGCGATCAGGAAGCCACTGGCCATGTCGAGGATCTGCATCGGCAAGGCCTTCGGCTGCGCTGCGCCGGCGGCCTGCGCCTCGGCAAGGTTGAAGCCGGTCGCGCTCTGCACCAGCGAATCGAAGCCGCGTCGGCCGGCCCACGGACCGGATTCGCCGTAGGCCGACAGCGAAACCGTCACGACGCCTGGTCGCAGCGCGGCCAGATCGGCTGGAGCGAAATTCAGCGCCGCGAGCGCGCCGGGCCGATAGCCCTGCACGAACACATGCGCGTCGCGCAGCACCGCACCCAACCCGTCGCGGCCGGCGGGTGTGCGCAGGTCGGCCAGCGCCGAGAGCTTGCCGCGGCTCGTGTCGGCGATCGCGTCGATGTTCGGCAGGTGCGGCGAGTTCACCAGCATCACGTCGGCGCCATAGGCCGCGAGCGTGCGGCCGCCGACCGGGCCGGCGAGGATGCGCGTCAGGTCGAGCACGCGCAGCCCGGTCAGCGGGCTCGCATCGCGCGACAGCGCGGGCCAGGCCAGCGGCGGCGCGTCGCCGAGGCGCTCGATCGCGACCAGCGGCAGGCTGGCGACTGCGGCGCTTTGCGGATGGCGATCCCATTCATCGAAGCTGCGCAGCGCCGCGACGACCAGGCCGGCCTCGGCCGCAGCCGCTTCGAAGTCGAGGGCGCGCCAATCGCGCAGCGCTGCGGCGACCGCGTCGCGCGGCGTCTCGGGGCCGGGGGGTAGCCCCAGCAAGCGCAGCACGCCGTCGCGGTGGTGCGCGAAATTGGTGTGCAAGCGAACCCAGCCGCCGCCATCGCCGCCGTCGGCAGCGCAGGCATACAGGCCGGCGAGCTTGTCCCAGGTCGGCGGCGTGCGGCCGTCGATCGCGAAGTGGCCGCAGCATTCGAGCGCCGCGCGGCGCATGTCGACGCGCACTCGCTGGCGCAACCCGTTGCGATGGCAGCCGAGTTCGGCGGCGGCCAGGGCCGCCGCGGCGAGCGTCGCCTGCGCGGCGCTGCCGACGGCGAACGAGGAGGGCAGCGCGGGATCGCTGCCGCTCAGCGTCAGCTGCTCGAGCGCGTCGGGTGCGAGGCCCGCGGCGCGCCAGATCGGTTCCAGCGCGTTCGTCATGCCGACGATGATAGGCCGCGCCCGCCTCGCCCGCTCAGTGGCCGGCGCCCAGGTAGGCGGCCTTCACGGCGGGATCGTCGCGCAGCTGGGCGGCCGGGCCGTGCACCGAGATGCGCCCGTTCTCGAGCACATAGCCGTAGTCGGCGACGCCGAGCGCGGCGGCCGCGAACTGCTCGACCAGCAGCATCGTCACGCCCTCGCTCTTCAGGCGCTCGATGATCCTGAAGACCTCGGCGACGAGGATCGGCGCGAGCCCCATCGAGGGCTCGTCGAGCAGCACGACCTCGGGGTTCAGCATCACCGCACGCGCCATCGCGAGCATCTGCTGCTCGCCGCCCGACAACGTGCCCGCAAGCTGCTCGCGCCGCTCCTTCAGACGCGGGAACAGCTCGAGCGCGCGCTCGAGATCGGCCTTGACATCGCCCTTGGGACGGCTGCCGGTCAGGCGTGGAAACGCGCCGAGGATCAGGTTGTCGGTGACGGTCATCGTCGCGAACACGCGCCGGCCCTCGGGCGAGTGCGCGAGGCCGAGCTTGGCGATGTGGTACGACTCGAGGCCCTCGATGCGCTTGCCGTTCAGCGTGATGTCGCCGGCACTCGGCGCGATCATCCCGGAGACCGCGCGCATCGTCGTCGTCTTGCCGGCGCCGTTGCTCCCGATCAGCGTGACGACCTTGCCCTTCGGCACCTCGATCGAGATGCCGTGCAGGACCTGCACCTTGCCATAGCCGGCGTGGAGATTGTTGATGGTCAGCATCTTGGGATCCTCAGGCGGCTTGGCCGCCGAGATACGCCTCGACGACCTTCTCGTCGGCCTGCACCGCGGCCGGCACGCCCTCGGCGATCTTCTGGCCGAAGTCGAGCACCGAGACGGTGTCGCACATGCTCATCACGACGTCCATGTGGTGCTCGATCAGGATCACGGTGATGCCGTGGTCGCGGATCTTGCGGATGAACGTGATCAGCTCCTTGATGTCGGGCGCGGTCAGGCCGGCCGCGGGCTCGTCGAGCAGCAGCAACTGCGGGTCGAGTGCGAGTGCGCGCGCGATCTCGAGCAGGCGCTGCTTGCCGTAGGGCAGGTTGCGCGCCTCCTCGAACGCAAGATCGGCGAGGCCGACGAACTGCAGCAGGCCGAGCGCGCGCTCGGTCGCGGCCTTGTTCTCGCGCACGTAGCGCGGCGTGTGCACGGCGACATCGAGCAGGTTGCTCGCGAAGCTGTGGTGCAGGCCGACCTGCACGTTCTGCAGCGCCGTCATCTCGCCGAACAACTGCACGTTCTGGAAGGTGCGCGCGATGCCCGAGAGCGCGATGTCGGACGAGGTGCGCCCGACCACCGATCTGCCGCCGAACGAGATCGCGCCGGCGGTCGGCACGTAGATGCCGGTCAGCACGTTCATCATCGTGCTCTTGCCCGAACCGTTCGGCCCGATCAGGCCGTGGATCGTGCCGCGCCGGATGCTCAAGGAGACGTTGTTCAGCGCCTTCAGGCCGCCGAACTGCATCAGCACGCCGGTCGCGTTCAGGATCTCGCCGTCGGCGCCGCCGGCGGCCGCGGTGGCAACCGCGTCGCCGCGCGGCAATCCTGCGCCGGCGATCTGCGCATCGGCCTTCGGCCGCTGCAGGTTCAGCGCGTTGCGCGCGAAGCCGACGATGCCGTCCTGCAGGTAGTAGACGACGAACAGCATGATCACGCCGAAGATCGACAGCCGCCAGTCGGTCATCGTCTGCAGCCAGAACGACAGCCCCGCGAGCGCGACGCTGCCGACGACCGGGATCGCCATCTGCCGGGACGTCGCGCGGCCCGCACGGATGCCCAGCACCGCGGTGATCGCCACCAGCACCGCGAGCCCGACCGAGACATAGCGGAACAGCTCGACGTCGTCGAGCAGCTTGGGCAGCAGCACGATGATCGCGGCGCCGAGCATCGAGCCGATGCGGCTCTTGCGCCCGCCCATGATCACCGCGAGCAGGAACAGCACGGTCAGCTCGAAGTTGTACGAGTTCGGCGAGATGTACTGCTCGGAGTACGCGTACAGGCAGCCGGCCAGGCCCGCGAAGCCGGCGCTGATCACGAACGCGTAGACCTTGTAGCGGTAGACCGAGACGCCCATGCAGTCGGAGGCGACCGGGCTGCCGCGCAGGGCCTCGAAGGCGCGCCCGAGGTGCGAGCGCAGGATGCGGTGAACGACGATCAGCGACAGCACCAGCAGCACCGCGACGAGCCAGAAGAACTCGCGCTCGTCGAGCTTGTGGCCGAACAGCGGCGGCTTGGTCAGCGTGATGCCCATCGGCCCGCCGGTCAGAAAGGTCATTTCGTTGATCAGGATCTGCACGATCGTGCCGAACGCCAGCGTGACCATCGCCAGATACGGCCCGCTCACGCGCAGCGCCGGCAGCGCGAGCAGCGCGCCGAAGACCGCCGTGACGCCGATCGATGCGATCAGCGCCACCATCAGCGGCGCGCCGAGCTTCGTCACCAGCACGCCGGCCGTGTAGGCGCCGACGCCGAACAGACCGGCGTGACCGAGCGACACCTGCCCGGTGTAGCCGACCACAATGTCGAGACCGAACAGCAAGATCGCGTAGATCATGATGGTCTCGAGCAGGTGGATGTAGTACGGATTCGCGATGCCGATCGGGAACAGCAGCAGCAGCGCGACGGCGACGATCGAGACCAGAAGGTGAATGCGCTTCATCGTCAGACCTTCTTGATGGCGCTCTTGCCGAACAGGCCTTGCGGGCGCACCGCGAGCACGATCAGCAGCAGCACGAGGCCGGGCACGTCCTTGTAGCCGGTGCTGATGTAGAAGCCGGTCGTCGTCTCGGCGATGCCCAGGATGATGCCGCCGACGATGATGCCCATGCCGCTGGTCAAGCCGCCGATGATCGCGACCGCGAAGGCCTTCAGGCCCAGCACCGCGCCCATCGTCGCGCCGGTCAGCGTCAGCGGTGCGATCAGCACGCCGGCGAAGCCCGCGGTCAGCGACGACAGCGCATACGAGAACGTGATCACGAGACCGGTGTTGATGCCCATCAGCTTGGCCGCGTCGCGGTCATTGAAGGTCGCGACGACGGCCTTGCCGTAGATCGTCTTGCGGTTGAAGAACTCGACCGCGAGCATCATCAGGATCGCGCCGACGACGACCAGGATCTCCATCGGCAGCACGTTGGCGCCGAGGAACTTCAGCGGCGCCTCGGGCAGGGGCGACGGGAACTTCAGGTCGTCGCGGCCCCACACGTTCTCCGCGACGTTCTTGAAGATGATGCCCAGCGCGATCGTCGACATGATCCAGCCGAACTCCGACTTGATCTTGATCGCCGGGCGCACGCCGATGCGTTCGACCACCGCGCCCTGGAACGCGCCGAACAGGCACACCAGCGGGATCATCAGCCAGTAGTTCACGCCGAGGCCGACGAGCGTCAGGCCGACGAGCGCGCCGAGCATCAGCGCGTCGCCCTGGCCGAAGTTCAGCGTGTCGGAGGTCGCGAAGGTCAGCTGGTAGCCGAACGCGATCACCGCGTAGATCATGCCCAGCGCGATGCCGCTGAACACGAGTTGGGTTAGGATTTGCATGGAGGCTCCGCGCGCAAGAACAGAAGAAGACGCCGCCGCGGGCCAACGAGCCCGGGGCGGCGCAGGCTCGATGGAACCCTACTTCTTCACGCGAACTTCGGAAGCCTTCTTCTGGTCGTCCGGGTACGCGTAGACCACCTTGCCGCTCTTGACCTCGCCGAACACCGGGATGTTCGCGGTGATCGCGTCATGGTCGGTCTTCGAGAACGGCTTGTTGTAGGTCGTCACGACACCTTCGATCGGCGCCTTCAGGTCCTCGAGCGCAGCCTTGACCTTCGGGCCTTCGGTGCTGCCGGCCTGCTTGATCGCCGCGGCGAGCAGGTAGATCGAGTCGTAGCCCTGCGCGGCCGAGACCGGTGAATCCATGCGCGCGTTCTTCGGGTTGAAGGTCTTCAGGTAGCTGATGATGAAGGACTGGCGCTTCGGCGTCGTCGGCTCCTGGATGAAGGTCTGCGGCATGCGCGCACCTTCGCCGCCGGGGCCGGCGTTGTCGATGTAGTTCGCCATCGACAGCGTCCAGCTGCCGATCAGCGGCACCTTCCAGCCCAGCTTGGTCATGCCGTTGGCGATCTGCGCGAGCTCGGGGCCGATGCCGTAGGTCAGCACCGCCTCGGCGCCGGCCTCCTTGGCCTTCAGCAGCTGCGCGGTCATGTCCACATCCTTGATGTTGAACTTTTCGACCGCGACCGGCGTGATGCCCTTGGCCTTCAGCGCCTTCTCGAGGTCTTCACGGCCGAGCTGGCCGTAGTTGGTCGAGTCGGCCAGGATCGCGACCTTCTTGAAGTGGCGCCGCACGATCGCCTCTTCGACGATCATCGGCGCCTGGATGCTGTCGTGCGCGGCATTGCGGAACACGTAGTTGTCGGCTTCCTTGTCGAACTGGTGCGTGATGATCGAACCGGTCGCGACGTTGTTCAGCACCGGGATCTTGGCTTCCTGGAAGAAGCGCTGCGAGGCCAGCGCGACACCGGTGTTGATGTAGCCGACGACCGCGGTGACCTTCTCCTTGTTGACGAGTTCCTGGGCGATCTGCACGCCGCGTTCGTTCTTCGCTTCGTCGTCGCGTTCGACGGCGAGGAACTGGCGGCCGAGCACGCCACCCGACTTGTTGATCTCGTCGATCGCGAGGCGCACGCCGTCGCGCATGCTGACGCCCATCGACGACGAGCCGCCGGTGAACGGCCCGTCGACGCCGATCTTGATCGGGTCCGCGGCGAACGACAGCGTGGTCACGCCGGCCAGGGCGAGGGCCGCGGCCGTCGGGGTGAAACGGATCATCGAATGTCTCCTGCTGTTGATGTGGACGAGCCGTGCGAACCGGGCGCACCCGGGTCGCAACGCGATGCAATTGTCCGGACCGCGCCGGCGCTCGCCCATGCGCATCACTGCCGGGTCCGGCTGCGTAGTTCTGCATAAGGGAAAACGCGGCCCCGCCGCGCGCGCGCCCCGCGCCGCGTGTCGGCGCCGCGAAGGCTTCACAATCTCGCCCATGAAACTGAAGGCCAAGATCCTGCTGCTCGCGGTCGCGCCGCTGCTGCTCGCGATCGCGGCGATCGGCGGCCTGCTCGTGATCGAAACCCAGCGGCTCGAACGCCAGCAGGCGCAGTTGCTGGAAGACGTGCTGATCGGCGCCAAGCGCGAGGAGCTGCGCAACTACATCGCACTGGCGCTGACCTCGATCGACCATCTCTACGGCGCGGGTCGCGACGACGAGGCTGCGAAGGAGCAGGCGAAGGCGATCCTGTCGGGCATGAACTTCGGCAGGGACGGCTACTTCTACGTCTACGCCGAGGACGGGTTGAACCTGGTGCATCCGCGCCAGCCGGAGCTCGTCGGCACGAACCTGTGGAACATGCAGGATTCGGACGGCACCTACGTGATCCGCGAGCTGATCGCGCGGGCTCGCGAAGGCGGCGGCTTCCAGCGCTACCTGTGGCCGAAGCCGTCGACGCGCCAGATCGAGCGCAAGCTCGGCTACTCGGTCGAGCTGCCGCGCTGGGGCTGGATGCTCGGCACCGGCATCTACCTCGACGACGTCGATGCGGCGGCCGCGCGCCTGCGCGGCAACATGCTGCAAAGCGTGCGCCAGACGCTGGTCGGCCTCGCGGCGGTGGCGGTCGTCGCGGCGCTCGCGGTGTTCTCCGGCGGGCTGGCGCTCAACATCAGCGAGCAGCGCCACGCCGACCGCAAGCTCAAGGCGCTGGCGCACCGCGTCGTCAGCTCGCAGGAGGAGGAGCGCGCCCGTGTCTCGCGCGAACTGCACGACCACATCTGCCAGCTGCTGGTGTCGATCAAGTACCAGTTCGAGCTCGTCGGTCACCGGCTCGCGCACCCGGGCGAGCAGCCGGTCACCGCGATCGACCAGGAGATCAGCGCGCTGTCCAAGGCGATCAGCGAAGTGCGCCGCATCTCGCACGACCTGCGGCCGGCGCTGCTCGACGACCTGGGCCTGCCGGCCGCGCTCGAGCACATCGGCAACGAGCTCGCCGAGCGCAGCGGCCTGAAGGTGCGCGTGTCGCCCCACGTGCAGGAGGAGCGGCTGTCCGAGCTGCAGGCGGTGAGCCTGTTCCGGGTCGCCCAGGAGGCGCTGCGCAATGTCGAGCGGCATGCGCAGGCGACCCACATCGACATTCGCCTCGACGACGCGGGCGACAAGCTCGAGCTGCGCATCACCGACGACGGCTGTGGCTTCGACGTGAAGAACATCGAGCTCAGCAAGGACCGCGGCATCGGGTTGACCAACATGCGCGAGCGGGTCGAGCGCAACGGCGGAACGTTCCAGCTGATCTCGCACCCCGGGCACACGGCGCTGACCGCGAGCTTTCCGCTGACGGGCATGGCATGAGCGCCGTCTCGCCGGCGGCGGCGCTGATCCGTCTCGTCATCGTCGACGATCACGCGCTGGTGCGCGACGGGCTGCGCGCCCGGCTCGCGGTGGTCCCCGGCCTGCAGGTGATCGGCGAGGCCGCCAGCGGCGCCGAGGCGCTGGTGCTCGCCGCCGAACTCGAGCCCGACCTGATGCTGGTCGACGTCGGCATGCGCGGCATGAACGGCATCGAGCTCGCGACGGCGCTGCGCGAGCGCCACCCTTCGATCCGCGTGCTGATGCTGAGCATGTACGACAACCGCGAATACGTGCTCAGCGCGATCCGTGCCGGTGCCCGCGCCTACGTGCTGAAGGAGTCGCCGACCGAGGAGATCCTGGCGGGGATCAGCGCGGTGTGGGCAGGCGGCAACTACTTCAGCGCCCAGGTCTCGAACCTCGTGATGCAACCCGGCGCCCCGGTGCCGCAGCTGACCGCGCGCGAGCACGAGATCCTGCTGCTGCTGGCCCACGGCCGCAGCAACAAGCTGGTCGCGCGGCAGCTCGACATCAGCGTGCGCACCGTCGAGACGCACCGGCTGAGCCTGCGCCGCAAGCTCGGCGTGGATTCGGCCAGCGAGCTGCTGAAGATTGCCGTGACGAACGGCTGGACGACGCTCTGACCGGCGGCGGTATTCAGCCGCTGTAGAGGTATCCCGGCAGCCACAGCGTCAGGCCGGGCCAGAGGTACATGAACACCATGCACAGGATCACGATCAGCATGTAGGGCATCATGCCGGCGAAAATCTGGTTCAAGGTCACATGCGATGGCGACACGCCCTTCAGGTAGAAGGCCGACATCGCCACCGGCGGCGACAGGAACGCAGCCTGCAGGTTGACGAACACCAGCGTGCCGAACAGCAGCGGATCGATCTGGAAGTGCGCCAGGATCGGCAGGAAGATCGGGATGAAGATCACGATGATCTCGGTCCATTCGAGCGGCCAGCCGAGCACGAAGATGATCGCCTGCGACAGCAGCAGGAACTGCAGCGGCGAGAGGTTCATGCCGAGCACCCACTGTTCGACGAGGCGCTGGCCGCCAAGGAGCGCGAACACGGCCGAGAACAGCGCCGAGCCGACGAACAGCCAACACACCATCGCGGTCGTCTTGGCGGTCAGGAACACCGCCTCCTTGGTGCGCTTGAAGTCCAGCGTTCCGGCCTGCCAGGCCATCAGAAAGGCGCCGGCCGCGCCGATCGCGGCCGATTCGGTGGCGGTCGTGATGCCGAACAGGATCACCCCGAGCACGATGAAGGTGAGGATGCCCAGCGGCATCACCGACGAGACCAGCATTCGCAGGATCTCGAACTGCTCGGCGTCCATCTGCCAGTAGTACCAGGCAAGCAGCGCCAGGGCGATCGCGCAGCTCAGCCAGAAGCCGGTATAGAACGCGTCGGGCACCGCGGCTGTGTGCGGTGCCTCGACCGGTTGGCCCAGCGCCTGCAGACCTTGTTCCGCTTGCTTGCGCATCGGCTCTGCGCCAGGCGGCTCCTGCAGGCTCGCGCCCGGTGGCTCCTTCAGGCCCTCGGAGGCCGGGGGTTCCTGCAGCGCGGCGGAGGGCGTAGCCTCCAGCTTGCGCTCGGCCACCACGGGCGCGTCGTTCTTTTGTGAATAGATGGTGACGTACCACCACGCAGAGCTGAGCGTCACCGCGGCCAGCATCAGCGGGCTCAGCACCGTGATCAGGTGGCGCAGCAGCCGCCACCAGCTGGGCTTGACACCCTCGACGCGCGCGCGCAGCGCCCGCGCCGGCGCCAGCACCGCCAGCAGCAGCGCCGGTAGCATGCGCGGCGAATAGCTCGCGGCGATGTGGGCCACCCAGGGCGAGATCGGCGCCCGCTGTTGTTCGGGCGGAAGCTTGGGCGCGACGCTGGGCTGGATCACCGCCCAGCCGACAACGTAGATCAGGTACAGGAACGACAGGAAGAAGCCCGGGAACATCGCCGCCGCGTATAGCTTGACGACCGACTGCCCGGCCACCGCCGCGTAGACGATGATCATCACCGAGGGCGGGATCAGGATGCCCAGCGTACCGCCGGCGGTGATCACGCCGGAGGCCAAGCGCACGTCGTAGCCGGCGTTGAGCATCGGCCGCAGCGCGATCACACCCATCAGCACGACGACCGCGCCGACCAGGCCGCTGGCAATGCCCCAGAAGGTGCAGATGATCAGCGTCGCGACGGCGAGCGAGCCCGGCACGCGGCGGAACGCGAGCTGCACGCTGTGGAACATTCGGTCGACCAGCGCGCCGCGCTCCATCACATAGCCCATCAGCACGAACAGCGGGATCGACAGGAGCGTCTCGTTCGTCATTGCGCCGTAGGCGCGCTGCACCATCAGGTCGAAGATGCGGTTGGAGAGCCAGTGCTGCGACGGGTCGTAGAAGGCGATGAACCCGAAGAACATGCCCAGGCCCATCAGCGTGAACGCGGTCGGGAAGCCGAGCATGATCACGACCACGATCAGGCCCAGCATCGACAGGCCGAGCGCAGCGTCGCTCATGTCGAGCCTCCACCGCCGCGCTGGCGCGCCGCCTCGTCGATGTCCTTGGCCTTCTCGATGATCTCGCGCCGCGCCGCGTCGTCGACATACGTGCTGGCCGCCAATTGCTCCTCGACCACGTCCATCTCCTCGGCGTCCTTCAGGCGCGGCGTCCACGCGCCGGTGCGCAGGCAGACGACGCAGCGGATGATCTCGGCCACGCCCTGCAGCATCACGATCGTGCCGGCGAGCGGGATCACGAACTTGAACGGGTACAGCGGCAGCGGCGTCGCGTTGAAGGTCTGTTCCCGCATCGCCAGCGAATCGTGGAAGTAGTCCAGGCCGGCCCAGGTCAACGCGCTGATGCCGGGCAGGAAGAACGCGATGTACAGCACCAGATCGAGCGCGGCCTGCGTGCGCGGCTTCATGCTGCCGTAGAGGAAGTCGCCGCGCACATGGCCGTCCTGCGACAAGGTGTAGGCGCCGCACATCATGAACAGCGTGCCGTACATCATGTTGTTGACGTCGTAGATCCAGGCGGTTGGCGCGTTGAGCGCATAGCGCTTGAAGACCTCGGCGCAGACCACGATCGTCAGCGCCACGATCAGCCAGGCGAAGGTCTTCCCGACCCATGTGCTCAGGCGGTCGGCGGTGTGCAGCAGTCGTTGCGTGTTCATCGTCAGGTCACGGCCAAGCTGAGCCGGCCCGCCGGGGTCATCCGGCGAGCCGGCGCAGCCATCGGTTCGGTGGCGAGCCTCAGCTCTTCTTCGCGAAGTAGTGGTTCCAGGCCATCTTGAAGTCGACGAGGTAGTCGTTCTGCCACTGCCCGGCGCGTTGTGCGTAGGCGCGCTGCGAATCGAGCACCTTCTTGAACAAGGGGTTCTCGGCCGCCTTCCTGGCCATCACCTTGTCCCACGAGTCGAGCTGGTTGCGCAGGATCGCATCGGGTGTCTTGTAGAAGGCGACCCCGGCCTTCTTCAGCTCGATGTAGTCCTTGCTGTTGCGGTCGATCGCCTTCCAGCTCATGTCGGCGCTGGCGGCCTGCACCGCGTAGTCGATGATGTTCTTCAGCTCCTGCGGCAGCGCGTTGTACTTGGCCTTGCCGAACAGGATCTCGAACTGCTCGGTGCTCTGGTGGAAGCTCTGCAGCATGCAGTTCTTCGCCACGTCGGGGAAACCCAGGGCGCGGTCGGAACTGGCATTGTTGAATTCGGCCGCGTCGATCAGCCCGCGATCGAGCGCCGGCACGATCTCGCTGCCGGGCAGCGGGTTCACCGCCGCACCTTGCTCGGTATAGATGTCCACCGCCAGGCCGACGGTTCGGAACTTGATGCCCTTGAGCTCTTCGACGCGCGCGACCGGCTTCTTGAACCAGCCGAAGGGTTGTGTCGGCATCGGCCCGTACAGGTACGACACGACGTCCATGTTGATCGACTTGTAGATTTCCTCGAGCAGCTCCTTGCCGCCGCCGTAGTAGTGCCAGGCGAGCAGCATGTTCGGATCCATGCCGAACCCGGGGCCGGACCCCCACAGCGCGAGCGCCGAGTTCTTGCCGTAGTGGTAGGCGACGACGCCATGGCCGCCGTCGAGCGTGCCCTTGTTCACCGCCTCGAGCAGCTGGAACGCCGGCACCACCGCGCCCGAAGGCAGGACCTCGATCTTCAGCCGGCCGCCGGCCATGTCGTTGACCTTCTTCGCGAAGTCCAGGGCGTACTCGTGGAAGATGTCCTTGGTGGGCCAGGTGCTCTGGAAGCGCAGGCTGACGGTCTGCGCGCGCGAGACCAGCGGCGCGGCGAGTGCGCCGGTCGTGCCCGCAGCGACGGCGGCATTCCTCAGGAAGCGACGGCGGGGCGCGACGGATGGGGCGAGTGGCTTCTCGGACATGACGACTCCCATTGCGTGTGGACGAAGGGACAGGCGGTCGTTCGCTCGGTAGGGCCGAGCAGCGAAGGTGAGCTCACTGTGTTCCCGTTACAAATACCCAACAACTAGGGGAAGCCCGGCGCCTATTCCAATCCAATGCCCGACCCGCGAGCGCTCGTCACGTTCTCCGAGTGAGGCCACTGGGCTGTTATTGACGCTGCCAGCCCCGCAGGCGCAGCATCAAGCCCCACTTCAGCGGAGCCTTCTCATGGATGCCTTCCAAACCCCTGGTGCCTTCAGCTGGTGCGAGTTGATGACCAGCAACCCCGAAGCCGCCACCGAGTTCTATGGCCAGCTCTTTGGCTGGAAGATCGAAGCGATGAACATGGGCATGCCCTACAACGTCCTCAAGGTCGGGGATGCAGCCATCGGCGGCATCATGGGCATGCCGCCCGGTGCGCCCGCGGGCATGCCGCCGACTTGGGTGCCGTACGTGACCGTGGCGGACGTCGACGCGCTGGTCAAGAAGGTCGTGAGCCTGGGGGGCAAGGTGCACATGCCGCCGACCGACATCCCGACCGTCGGCCGCTTCGCGGTGATTGCCGACCCGCAGGGCGCGACGCTCAACGTCATCACCTACGCGATGCCGGCGAAGTGATGCACGGCGGTTCGCCGGGCGGGTCGCCGTGGGACCGGACGCGGCTCTCGCGCGATCTTCGATAATCCACGACGAGATGTCGAATCACCTGGCCAGCCCAGCGGTCGTCGTTGCCGCCGGGCCTCGCCCGGCGAACGCGCTGCCGCCTATCACCTTCCCCGAGTCGCTGCCCGTTTCTGCGCGGCGCGACGAGATCGCGCAGGTGCTGCAACAGCACCAGGTGGTGATCGTCTGCGGCGAGACCGGCTCGGGCAAGACGACGCAGCTGCCCAAGATCGTGCTGCAACTCGGCCGCGGCAAAGCACACACCGGCAAGCTGATCGGCCACACCCAGCCGCGGCGCATCGCCGCGTCGAGTGTCGCGAAGCGCATTGCCGAGGAACTGAAGACGCCGCTGGGTGAAATCGTCGGCTTCAAGGTGCGCTTCCAGGATCGGCTGCAGCCCGGCGCGAGCGTCAAGCTGATGACCGACGGCATCCTGCTCGCCGAGACGCAGACCGACCCTTTGCTGCGCACCTACGACACGATCATCATCGACGAGGCGCACGAGCGCAGCCTGAACATCGACTTCCTGCTCGGGCACCTGCGGCAGATCCTGCCACGCCGCCCCGATCTGAAGGTCATCGTGACATCGGCGACGATCGATGCCGATCGCTTCGCGCGCCACTTCGCCGCCGGCGACGTGCCCGCGCCGGTGATTCAGGTCTCGGGTCGGCTCTTCCCGGTCGAGCAGCGCTGGCGCCCGTTCGAGGAGAGCCGCGAGTTCGATCTGAACGACGCGATCGGCGCGGCGGTCGACGAGCTCTGGCGCGAAGGCGCGGGCGATGTGCTCGTGTTCCTGCCCGGCGAACGCGAGATCCGCGAGGCCGCAGATCACCTGCGCAAGCACCACCCGCCGGGTGTCGAAGTCGTGCCGCTGTTCGCGCGCCTGAGCCAGCAGGAACAGGACCGCATCTTCGAGGCGCACAGCGCGCGCCGCATCGTGCTCGCGACGAACGTCGCCGAGACCTCGCTGACGGTGCCGGGGATCCAGTTCGTGATCGACGCCGGCACCGCGCGCGTCAAGCGCTACAGCTACCGCAACAAGGTCGAGCAGTTGCTGGTCGAGCCGATCAGCCAGGCCGCGGCGAACCAGCGCGCCGGACGCTGCGGCCGTGTCAGCGACGGCATCTGCATTCGCCTGTACGACGAGAAGGATTTCAACGAGCGGCCGAAATTCAGCGACCCGGAGATCCTGCGCTCGTCGCTGGCCGGCGTGATTCTGCGGATGAAGTCGCTCGGCCTCGGAACCGTCGAAGACTTCCCGTTCCTCGAGCCGCCGCCGAAGCGTGCGATCGCCGATGGCTACCAGCTGCTCGCCGAGCTCGGCGCGGTCGACGAGTTCAATGAACTGACGCCGATCGGCCGCGAGCTCGCGCGGCTGCCGCTGGACCCGCGCGTCGGCCGGATGATTCTCGAAGCGCGCTCGCGCGAGGCGCTGACCGAGGTGCTGATCATCGCGGCCGCGTTCAGCGTGCAGGAGGTGCGCGACCGGCCGCTCGAACACCAGCAGGCGGCCGACGCGGCGCACAAGAAGTTCGACGACGAGAAGAGCGAGTTCATCGGCGACCTGAAGCTCTGGAAGTGGCTCGAGGACGCAAGGGGCGGGCAGGGCAGCGCCGCCCCCGGCGCTCCGAACGTTCACAAGGTCTCGCAGCGCAAGCAGGAGCAGCTGCTGCGCGACAACTTCATCTCGCCGCGTCGCGTGCGCGAATGGCGCGACATCCACTCGCAGCTGCACACCGTCGTGGCCGAGCACAAGTGGCGGCTGAACGGCGCGCCGGCGACCTACGAGCAGATCCATCTGTCGATGCTCGCCGGCCTGCTCGGCAACATCGGCCTGAAGAGCGAGGACGAAGACTGGTACCTCGGCGCGCGCGGCATCCGCTTCTACAAGCACCCGGGCGCCAACCTGTCGAAGAAGCCGGGGCGCTGGATCGTCGCGGCCGAGCTGGTCGAGACGACCCGCCTGTTCGGCCGCAGCATCGCGGCGATCGAGCCGCAGTGGCTCGAGCGCATCGGCGGCCACGTGATCAAGACCCAGCTGCTCGAGCCGCACTGGGAGAAGAAGGCCGCCGAGGTGATCGCGCTGCAGCGCGCGACGCTCTACGGCATCGTGATCTACAGCAACCGGCGCGTGAACTTCGGCAACGTCGACCCGGGCGCGGCGCGCGAGATCTTCATCCGCGAGGCGTTGGTGGGCGGCGAGTGGGAGACATCGTTGCCGTTCGTCGCGGCGAACCGCAAGCTCGTCAGGCAGGTCGAGGAGCTCGAGCACAAGTCGCGCCGGCAAGATGTACTGGTCGACGACGAGCTGATCTACGCGTTCTACGACGCGCAGCTGCCCGCCGACGTGTGCAGCGGCCATTCGCTCGAACGTTGGTATCGCGACGAGGCCAGGCGCCAGCCGCGCGTGCTGATGCTGACGCGCGAGGAGCTGATGCGCCACGAGGCCGCGGGCATCACGACGAGCGCGTTCCCGAAGACGATCCGCCTGGGCGGCATCGACTGCGCCGCGAGCTATCTGCATGCGCCGGGCGACGCGAAGGACGGCGTCACCGTCGCGGTGCCGATCTATGCGCTGAACCAGGTCAATGAAGAGCGCTGCGAATGGCTCGTGCCCGGCATGCTGAAGGACAAGGTGCTCGCGCTCGTCAAGAGCCTGCATCAACGCGCGCGCTCGCGGCTGATGCCGCTGGCGGAGTTCGCCGACGAATTCGCCGCGTCGACCGAGTTCGCGCAGGGCAACCTGATCGACGTGCTGTTGAAGAGCGTGCGCGAACGCAGCCAGCTCGCAGTGCAGCGCAACGACTTCAAGCTCGAGCAGCTCGCACCGCACTTGTCGATGAACTTCCGCATCACCGACGAGAACGGCCGGCAGCTCGGCACCGGCCGCCACCTCGCGGCACTGAAGGCCGAGCTCGGCGGCCAGGCGCGCTCGGCGTTCCAGGCGCTCGCGGCGCTGAAGCTCGACCTGCCGGCGACCGCGCCGTCGGTCGCGCCATCGCGCAACACCGCTGTGATCGTCAAGCCGGCAACGCGGGCGAGTGCCGCGGAAGCAGGCCCGGCCGCACCGGAAAGGTACACCGCATGGACCTTCGGCGAACTGCCCGAGCTGATGGAGATCCGCAAGGGCGGCCAGGCGCTGATCGGCTTTCCGGCGCTGATCGACAAGGGCACGCATGTCGAGATCGAGGTCTTCGACGAGCCCGAGGTCGCCGCGCGCAAGCACCGCGCCGGATTGCGTCGCCTGATCGCGCTGCAGATCCGCGACGCGTTGAAATATCTCGAGAAGAACATTCCCGATCTGCAGAAGATGAGCGTCGCCTACCTGCTCGTCGGCCACGGCAGCGCCGACGAGTTGCGCGACCAGATCATCGACGTCGCGATCGACCGCGCGTTTCTTGCCGACGCGCTGCCGACCGATGCCGCCGCGTTCGCGCGCTGCCTCGAAGGCGGGCGCGGACGGCTGACGCTGATCGCGAACGAGGTCGCGCGCGGCGCCGGCGCGATCCTGCTCGAGCACACGGCCGCGCTGCGCAAGCTGAAAGACGCGCGTGCGCCGAAGGAGGCTGCCGACGACATCGCCGCGCAGCTCGCGCGCCTGGTGCCCAAGCGCTTCGTCGCCGACACGCCGTGGGCGCAGCTCGCGCATCTGCCGCGCTACCTGAAAGCCGTCGTGATGCGGCTCGACAAGCTGCGCGCCGACCCGGCGCGCGACGCGCAGCGACTGGCCGAACTGCGCCCGATCGAGCAGCGCTACTGGCGCCATCTGGCCGAGCGCAAGGGCGTGGCCGACGCGCGCCTGGCGGAGTTCCGCTGGCTGCTCGAGGAGTTGCGCGTCAGCCTGTTCGCGCAGGAGCTGCGCACGCCGCAACCGGTCAGCGTGAAGCGGCTCGAGAAGGTCTGGGCCCAGCTCGCGTCATGACGAGCGCGCCGGCGCTTCCATGCGCTACATTGGTTCTTCCACAACCAAGGAGCGGCACATGGGTTACGTCTGGATGGCGGTCATCGGTTTCGTCGTCGGCCTGATCGCGCGGGCCATCCTGCCAGGCACGCAGAGCCTGGGGATCATCCTGACCGCGGTGCTGGGCATCGCCGGGTCGTTCATCGCGGGCTTCGCCGGTCAGGCCCTGGGGTGGTACGCGGAAGGACAGCCGGCGGGGTTCATCGCGTCGATCATCGGCGCGATCGTGCTGCTGTTCATCGTCGGCAAGCTGAAGGGTCCGTCGACCTGATCGCATGAGGCCGTCGAGATGCACGCGTCGACGGACTGGGTCGTCATGCCGGGCACGCAGCGGCAGGTCGAGGCGGTCGTGCGCCAGTGCCGCCGCCTTGTCACGAAGCGCGCGCTGATCGCGGCCGGCGTCGCGGCCGTGCCGATTCCCGGCGTCGACTGGGTCACCGATGTCGCGGTGCTGATGAAGCTGATCCCCGAGATCAACAGCGCGTTCGGGCTCACGCCCGAGCAGGTCGAACGCCTCGCGCCGGACCGGCGCCTCGTCGTCTACAAGACCATCTCCGCCGGCGGCGGGCTGCTGGTCGGCCGGCTCGTCACGCGCGAGCTGATCATCAAGCTGCTGAAGCTCGTCGGCGTGCGATTGACGACGCAGCAAGCCGCCAAATACGTGCCGATCGCCGGCCAGGCGGTGTCGGCGGCGTTGACATTTTCATCGCTGAAGTTCGTTTGCGAGCAGCACATCCAGCAGTGCGTTGCGGTCTCCGAGCAACTGATGCTGCCCGCGTCGACGCTGACGCCCGCGCACTGAAGAACTCACTCAGACCTTCTGAGTACAATGCGCCGTTCGGGGCGTAGCGCAGCCTGGTAGCGCACCTGGTTTGGGACCAGGTGGTCGTGAGTTCGAATCCCACCGCCCCGACCATTCTTTCTCGGCCTCCCGGCCCTCCACCAGCCCGTAGCTCAACTGGATAGAGCACCGACCTTCTAAGTCGGATGTCGGGGGTTCGAGTCCCTCCGGGCTGGCCACCTCCTAGATGACGGGGTCGGCCACCGCCGCTCCGCTTTCAGGCGCGTGCCAGCTTCGGCCTGGACACCGGGGCCAGCGTGGCGCGCAGTCGTTCGCGGGCGTCGGGTTGGGCGGCAATCGATTCGCCGAGCGCGGACTCGACACTGCCGATGTGCTCGAGCATCAGTCGCTCCGCGCCGGCCGTGTCGCCAGCCTCGAGCATGCCGACGATGCGCGCGTGGTCGGCGCACGACGCGCGCGCATCGTGCGAGCTCTGGTACAGCGTGGCCACGATCGTGGTCCGCGCGGTCAGGTCGCGCAGCACATCGGCCAGCACGCGGTGGCCCAGGCACTCGGCCAGGCAAACGTGAAAGTCGGCGAGCAGAAAGGCGCGTGTCGCGGCGTCGGCGCCATCGAGTGCGCGCCGCTCGTCGGTGATGTGCTGCCGCAGCTTGCGGATGACGGATTGCAGGGGCCGGCCCTCTGTCTGGCGCAGCATGCCGCCCTCGACCGCGCGCCGCGCGGCGAACGCGTCGCGCGCCTCGTCGATCGACGGTTCGACGACGTACCAGCCCTTGCGCGTGCGCACCTCGACGAAGCCGCGCGCCTGGAGCTGCATCAGGGCTTCGCGCACCAGCGTGCGGCTGACCCCGAACAGATCGGCCAGGGCCTGCTCGCCCAGTCGCTCACCGGGTTTGAGGCGTTGGGCCAGGATCGACTCGACGACCCGGTGAGCGATGTCGGACTGGGAGCTCATAGGTGCGTCACTGTAGCGGCTGGGTGGCGCCGGCCTTTCAGACCTGCACCGGCGCCGGCACGCCGGCGACCACGACGTCGGCATCGTCCTCGGTGGTCGGCACCGGTCGGCCGTCGAGCACCGCGTGCGCCCGCTCACGATCGATGTCACCCTCCCAGGCTGCCACCGCGACGGTCGCCACGCAGTTGCCGATCAGGTTGCCCAGGGCGCGGGCGATGCCCATGAACCAGTCGACCGACAGCACCAGGACCAGGCCGATCGCAGGGATGGCGGGAATCGCCTGCAGGGTGGCTGCCAGGACCACGATCGCCGAACCCGGCACGCCATGCGCACCCTTGCTGGTGACCAGCGAGATCGCCAGGATGGTCAACAGGTCGGTCATCGAGATCGGCGTGTTGGTGGCTTGGGCAATGAACACCGCGGCCAGCGTGATGTAGATCGAGAACGCGTCGAGGTTGAACGAATAGCCGGTGGGGATGACCAGGCCGACGGTCGAATCGCGGATGCCCATGCGCTTCAGCTTGCTCATGATCTGCGGCAGCACACTGTCGCTCGAGGTGGTGGCGAAGACCACCATCAGCTCCTCGCGCAGGTAGGCCAGCAGCTTGAAGATCGAGAACCCCGCGATGTGCATGATCGCGCCGAGCACGACGACCACGAAGATGATCACCGCGGCGTAGAACAGCACCACCAGCATGCCGAGTTGCTTGAGCGAGCCGATGCCGTACTTGCTCACCGTGAAGGCGATCGCCCCCAGCACGCCCAGCGGGGCGAGCTTGATGATGATGCCCATGATCTTGAACAGCACGTGGCTGAGCGTGTCGATGAAGTCGGCGACCGGCGCACCACGCTGGCCGAGCATCGCCAGCGCGCAGCCGAACAGCACCGCGAACAGCAGCACCTGCAGCACATCGCCGGTGCCGAAGGCGTTGACCACCGTGGTCGGGATCAGCTTCATCAGGAAGTCGACCGTGCCGCCGCTCGTGAGCTTGCTGGCGTTGTCGACATACGCGCTCATGGCCGTGGCGTCGAGCGCCTTCGGGTCGACGTTCATGCCGGCGCCGGGCTTGAAGATGAACGCCAGTGCCAGGCCCAGACCCAGGGCGACGGTGGTCACGACCTCGAAGTAGATCAGCGCCTTCACGCCGACGCGGCCGACGCGCTTCAGGTCACCGGCGCCGGCGATGCCGTGCACGACGACGCAGAAGACCAGCACCGGGATGATCATCTTGATCAGCTTGATGAAGCCGTCGCCGAGCGGCTTCAACTTGACACCGAACTCGGGCCAGACGAAGCCGATGACGACGCCGACCACGAGGGCCAGCAGCACTTGGCCGAACAGGGAACGCAGGAAACGGGGCATCAGGATCTCCACGGAGCTTGGGCACAAGCTTGTATGCAAGAAGTGTAGGCAACAGATGGACCGCCGTCATGGGGGATTGCCCGGGGGTGGCGGCGTGTGCCGCGCGGCACGCGCCAGCGATTCGCAGCTCAGGGGCTTGCGCCCGACGGAGGCGTGCCGCTCCGATTATTAGTTGACACCTAAAGCTATGAAAAGTAATGTACGCCGGTCCGCTGCATTGCCAGCGCTGTCGGGTCCACGGGTACTCCTTCCATGAAGATTGCTGTTCTCGGAGGCGGCCACGGCTGCTACGCGGCTGCCGCCGACCTGTCGGAATCGGGGCACGAGGTCCGCCTGTGGCGGCGCGACGCTGCCGCGCTGCAGCCGGTGATCGCCAGCGGCGCGATCGTGCTGAAAGACAGCGACGGCTCGCGCGAGGTTCGGCTCGCGCTCGCCACCGCCGACATCGCGCTGGCGCTGAAGGACGCGGCGCTGATCGTCATCCCCAGCCCGGCGATCGCGCAGGCCGACATCGCCCGCGCGATGGCGCCGCACCTGACGAACGGGCAGATCGTCTTCCTCGCGCCCGGCACGTTCGGCAGCTACGTGATGGCGCAGGGCGTGCGCGCTGCGGGCAGTCGCGCCGACGTGGCGTGGGCGGAGACCGGCACCTTGCCGTACCTGGCGCGCAAACACGGCGAACGCGAGGTCAATGTGACCATTCGCGCGGTGCGCCTGCCCACCGGCGTGTACCCGGCGCGCCGCGAAGCGGAGGCGATCGCGGTCATCCGCGCTGCGTACCCGAGCGTGCATGGCTGCGGCGACGCGCTGTCTGGCGCGCTGATGAACGCCGGCCCGATCATCCATCCGCCGCTGATGGTGATGAACGCGGCGCCGCTGCAGCACTTCGAGCGCTGGGACATCCACGACGAGGGCACGCAGCCGGCGGTGCGCGCGGTCACCGACAGGCTGGATCAGGAGCGCATCGCGGTGCGCGAAGCGCTCGGCTACGGCGGCCCGCACTATCCGTTGGCCGACCACTACCTGAACGACCGCTGGATGTACGGCGACGCGCACAGGAAGCTCGTCAAGTCGGGCGACTGGCGCGAGCACATCGACCTGCACACGCACCGCTACATCGTCGAAGACACCGAGCTCGGGCTCGCCTTGCTCGCATCGGTGGCGCGCTGGAGCGGCTGCGACGCGCCGATCGCGCACGGCCTGCTCGCGATCGTCGGCGGCTTCCTCGGGCGCGACCTGCGCCGCGGACCGCGCAGCTTCGAAGCCCTCGGCCTGGCGGCACTCGACCGCGACACGTTGCAGCAGCGCCTGCACGAGGGCGCCTGATCATGGCCCGCTTCGTTGCCGTGGGCGCCGGCCGCATGGGGCGCGGCATCGCGATCGCGTTTGCGTATGCCGGCCACTGCATCGCGCTGGTCGACCTGCGGCAGCGCTCGCGCGACGGCTGGCAGCGTCTGAGCGGCGACGTGCGAGACGAGATCCGCGCCAGCCTGAACGGGCTCGCGCAGCTGGGGGCGATGCCCGCAGCGCAGATCGATGCGATCGCCGAGCGCGTGGAGTTGGTCGACGCGGCGGGCGCTCCGGCCACGCTGGCACGCGCCGAGCTCGTGTTCGAAGGCGTCCCCGAAACCCTGGCGGCCAAGCGCGAGGCCTTCGAGCAGATCAACCGCCATTGCCGCGACGACGCGATCCTCACGTCGACCACCAGCAGCATCCTCGTGACGCAGCTGGCCGAACTGGTGCGCCGCCCGCAGCGCTTCCTGAACATGCACTGGCTGAACCCGGCCTACCTGATTCCCGTGGTCGAGTTGAGCACGCATGCCGCCACCGATCTCGCGGTCGTGGCGCGCACACGCGAGCTGATGGAGTCGATCGGCAAGCTGCCGGTGCTGTGCGGGCCGACGCCGGGCTATATCGTGCCGCGGCTGCAGGCGCTGATCATGAACGAGGCGGCGCGCATGATCGAGGAGGGCGCGGCCACCGCCGAGGAGATCGACAAGGCGACGCGCTACGGCCTCGGCCTGCGCTTCGCCGCGCTCGGCGTCGTCGAGTTCATCGACTTCGGCGGCAGCGACATCCTGCACCATGCGAGCCGCGAGATGTCGGCCTCGATCGATGCGCAGCGCTACGCGGCGCCGGCCATCGTCGGGCAGATGGTCGAGCAGGGTCGGCTCGGCGTCAAAAGCGGCAGCGGCTTCTACGACTACAGCGATCGCGACATCGTCGACTACCGGCGCGACGTGCTGGCGCGCACGCTGGGCATGCTGCGGCACGCGGGCCTGTGGCGCGCGCCGGCCGAGACGACGCAGCCCTGATTCGGCCACCATGACGCCGATCCGCCGCGCCTTTGCCGAGCTGTCCGTCGGGCAGGTCCACTTCGCGAGCTGCGGCGACCCGGCGGCGCCCGCCGTGCTGCTGCTGCACCAGACGCCGCGCAGCTGGCTCGAGTACCGCGAGGTGCTGCCGCTGCTCGGCGCGCGCTTTCGCATCATCGCGATGGACACGCCCGGCTTCGGCGATTCGGCCGCGTTGCCCGGGCCGGCCAGCATCGAAGGCTGGGCGGCGGTGGCGGCCGAGCTGCTCGACGCGTTGTCGATCGCGCGGGCGCACGTGGTCGGCCACCACACCGGCGGCGCGATCGCGTTGCACCTCGCTGCTGCCTACGCGCCGCGCGTCGCATCGCTGGTGCTGTCGTCGACGCCGTTCACCGGCGCGGCGTTCCGGCGCGCACGCCGCGAGCGCCCGCCCATCGACGAAGTCGAGCCCAGCGGCGACGGCAGCCACCTCGCTGCGCTGTGGCAGCGCCGCCAGTCGTTCTATCCGCCGGGGCGAGCGGACCTGCTCGAAGCCTTCGTGCGTGATGCGCTCAAGGTGTCGGGCGATGTGGAGGGCGGGCATCGCGCCGTCGCGTCGTACCGGATGGAGGACCACATCGCCAGCGTGACCCAGCCGACGCTGCTGATCCGCGCCAGCGACGACCCCTTCGCGGCGCCGCATCTGCCCGAGCTGCAGGCGCAGATTCCTCAGGCAGGGGTTGCCGAGATCGCCGGCGGGACGGTGCCGCTGCCGGACCAGCTGCCGCAGGCTTTTGCACGCACGGTGCTCAGCTTTCTGGACGGGCTGGCCTGACGGTCACGCGTCTTCTTCTTCCGAGCCTTCGGGGGCCGATCCGCGATGCAGTTCGACGATGCTGCGCAAGGTCGACTTGAGGTCTTCCGCCCGCTGCAGGCCGAAGGGCTCGAGCACGCGCTGCTCGTGCTCGCGCGCCAGCGGGATCAGGCGGGACACCATCCGGGTGCCGGTCGGCGTGATGCGCACCAGCGTGATGCGCCGGTCGCCGTCGTTTTCGACCCGCTGCACATGCCCCTTCGTCTCCATGCGGTCGAGCAGCCGCGTCACGGTGGGCTGCTTGATCGTCGTGATCTGCGCGAGGCGGCCGATGCTCATCGGCTCGTTGCCGGCCAGCGTCGCGAGTACCCGCCATTCGGAGACGGTGAAGCCGTGCGCCGTGACCACCCGGTGGAACTCGCCGGAGATCAGCTGGCTGGCCTGCGCCAGCAGCGCCGGCAGGTAGTCGTCGACGAAGTGGGCCGCATCCCGCCGTGCTTTTTGCATCGCAGCATTGTGCCGCGGGTCCTGGCCCGTAAGTTGCAACCCTGTTGACGCATTACTTTTCATATGTTCAACTCTAAACCATTCCGGTGCGGTCCGCGCGGCAAGTCAGACGAGAAGCACGATGGCTGAACGTTCATTCGTCGAGGAAGTGAAGAAGCTGCGGCTCGGCGCCGGTGCCGTGTTCCGCGGCGAGGGCATCCTCGCCGTGACCAAGGCGCTGCTCGAGTCGGGCGTGGCCTACGTGGCCGGCTACCAAGGCGCGCCGATCTCGCACCTGATGGACGTGCTGGCCGATGCGCAGGACATCCTCGCCGAGCACGGCATCCGCTTCGAGAACAGCGCCAGCGAAGCCACCGCCGCGGCCACGCTCGCGGCTTCGGTGAACTACCCGCTGCGCGGCGCGGCGATCTTCAAGTCCACCGTCGGCACCAACGTGGCGTCGGATGCGCTCGCCAACCTTGCGTCCGGCGGCGTCGTCGGCGGCGCGCTGGTCGTCGTCGGCGAAGACTACGGCGAAGGCTCGTCGATCATGCAGGAGCGCAGCCACGCGTTCGCGATGAAATCGCAGATCTGGCTGCTCGACCCGCGGCCCAACCTGCCGGCGATCGTGAAGGCCGTGAAGGTCGGCTTCGCGCTCTCGGAAGCAAGCCACACGCCGGTGATGCTGCAGCTGCGCATCCGCGCCTGCCACGTGCACGGCGAGTTCGTCGCGGCCGACAACGTGACCCCCGCCTTCACCGTGCGCGACGCGCTGGACAACCCGCAGCGCGACGTCAGCCGCATCGTGCTGCCGCCGGCGAGCTTCGAGCACGAGCAGGAGAAGGTGAAGCAGCGCTGGCCGGCCGCGGTGCGCTTCATCGAGGAACAGCGGCTGAACGAATTCTTCGCCGAGGGCACCGATGACATCGGCATCGTCGCGCAGGGCGGCAGCTACAACACGCTGCTGCGCGCACTGCTGCGTCTCGGCGTGGCCGACGTGTACGGCAACAGCCGCGTGCCGCTGTACGTGATGAACGTCGCCTACCCGGTCATCGACAGCGAGGTGCTGCGCTTCTGCGAGGGCAAACGCGCGGTGCTGATGGTCGAGGAGGGGCAGCCGAACTTCATCGAGCAGAACATCGCGACGATCCTGCGCCGGGCGGGTTCGACGACTGCGCTGCACGGCAAGGACATGCTGGCGGCGGCGGGCGAATACACGGCCGCCGAACTGCTCGCGGGCGCGCGCGCCTTCCTCGAGCGCTACGGCCGCATCGAGCCGGCCGCGCCGCGCGCGGCGGCCAAGGCTGCGGTGATCCCGCTCAAGCCGATCACCGACAGCGTCAACGCCCGCCCGCCCGGCTTCTGCACCGGCTGCCCGGAGCGCCCGATCTTCACGGCGATGAAACTGGTCGAGCGCGAGCTCGGTCCGCACCACGTCAGTGCCGACATCGGCTGCCACCTGTTCTCGATCCTGCCGCCGTTCAACCTCGGCAACACGACGATGGGCTACGGCCTCGGCGGGGCCGGCGCCGCGGCGCTCAACGCACCCGACGGTACGAGCCAGGGCAAGCGCGCGATCAGCGTGATGGGCGACGGCGGCTTCTGGCACAACGGCCTGACGAGCGGCATCGCGAACGCGGTCTTCAACCGCAGCGACAACCTCACGATCGTCGTCGACAACAGCTACACCTCGGCCACCGGCGGCCAGGACATCCTGTCGTCGACCGCGCACAACGCGACCCGCAGCACCGGCCATGCGATCGAGTCCGCGGTGCGCGGCGTCGGCGTCAAGTGGATCCGCACGATGCGCCGCACCTACGACGTCGCCGGCATGCGCGACCTGCTGAAGGAGGCGCTGACCACGTCGGAGAAGGGTCCGAAGGTCCTGATCGCGCAGAGCGAGTGCATGCTGAACAAGCAGCGCCGCGAGAAGCCGCTGGTGCGCAAGGCGATCGCGGCCGGCGAGCGGGTCGTGCGCGAGCGTTTCGGCGTCGACGCCGACACCTGCACCGGTGACCACTCGTGCATCCGGCTGTCGGGCTGCCCGTCGCTGTCGATCAAGCCGAACCCCGACCCGCTGCGCACCGACCCGGTCGCGACCGTGCTCGATTCCTGCGTCGGTTGCGGCGTGTGCGGCGAGGTGTCGCATGCGGCGGTGCTGTGCCCGTCGTTCTACAAGGCGCAGATCGTCAGCAACCCGACGCGGTGGGATCGGCTGCGGCAGCGCGTGCGGCAGGCGGTGATCGGGTGGCTGCAGCAACGCGATGCGCGTGTTCGCCAGCGCTACGCGTTCTGACATTGGCAAAACGATGTCCGGCACGCAACCCATCAAGATTGCCATCCTCGCCATGGGCGGCGAGGGCGGCGGCGTGCTGGCCGACTGGATCGTCGACCTCGGCGAGCACAACGGCTACATCGCGCAGACCACCTCGGTGCCCGGCGTCGCCCAGCGCACCGGCGCGACGATCTACTACGTCGAGCTGTACCCGAAGGCGCAGGCCGAACGCGACGGCGGAACGCCGGTGCTGGCGCTGATGCCGCTGGCCGGCGACGTCGACGTGGTGCTGGCGTCCGAGCTGATGGAGGCCGGCCGGGCCGTGCAGCGCGGTCTGGTCACGCCCGACCGGACGACACTGATCGCCTCCACGCACCGCGTCTATTCGATCGCCGAGAAGACGGCCATGGGCGACGGCCGCGTCGACAGCGACCAGCTGCTCGCGCACGCGCAGGCCGCGGCCAGGCGCTTCGTGCGTTTCGACATGGCGCAGGCCGCCGAGGACGCCGGCAGCGTGATCAGCGCGATTTTGTTCGGCGCGCTCGCCGGCACCGACGTGCTGCCGTTCTCGCGCGCCCAGTTCGAGGCGACCATCGCGCGTGGCGGGGTCGGCGTGAAGCCCAGCCTGAAGGCCTTCGCATCCGGCCATGCGCGCGCCGGCGCCGGGCCCGGCGCGGTGAGCACCGCAGTACCTCTGCCGCCGAGCATTCGCGAGCCTCGCGACGAACGCGTGCGCGCCTTGCTCGAACGCATCGCCAGCGGTTTTCCGGCCAGCGCGAGGATTGTGCTCGTCGAAGGCGTGCGCCGCCTGATCGACTACCAGGATCCGGAGTACGCCGAGCTGTACCTCGACCGCCTGGCGCGCATCGCGCAGCTGCCGGCCGACGCCGAGCCGCTGCTGCTGCAGGAAACCGCGCGCCATCTCGCACTGTGGATGAGCTACGAGGACACGGTCCGCGTCGCCGAGCTGAAGACCCGCGCGACGCGCTTCGAACGCGTGCGCGACGAGGTGCGCGTGGCCGACGGCCAGCTGCTCGCGATCAACGAGTACATGCACCCGCGCCTGCAGGAGATCTGCGAGACGCTGCCCGCCGGTCTCGGCCGCTGGCTCGAAGGCTCGAGCTGGCCGCGCCGGCTGGTCGAGCGCTTCACGCGCAAGGGCCGCGTGATCACGACCAGCTCGCTGCGCGGCTTCCTGATGCTTTACCTGCTGGCCGCCATGAAGCGTTGGCGCCGCAGCAGTCTGCGCTTCGCGGCGGAGACGCAGCGCATCGAGCAGTGGCTCGAGCGGATCGCGCAGGCCGCGGCGATCAACCCGCGGCTCGCCGTCGAGGTGGCGCAGTGCCAGCGCCTCGTCAAGGGCTACAGCGACACGCACGCGCGCGGCCTGCGCAACTTCGAGACGTTGATGGCCGCGGTGCAGCGCGCCGGCGCGGCGCTCGCGCCGGCCACGCTGCGCGAACTTCGCGACGCGGCGCTCGCCGACGAGCACGGCGACAAGCTGCGCGCGACGCTGGCTCGCCACGCGCTCGCCTGATACGAACACCGCGTTCACCATGTCGACCCTCAGCCCCGCCATCCTGCAGCTCCGTGTCGCCGAAGCGCGCGAGCTGAATCCGTTGATCCGCCTGGTCCGCCTGCAGGCCGACGACGGCGCCGCACTGCCCGGCTTCACGGCCGGCGCTCATCTGCGTGTGCAGGTCGAGCTGCCCGACGGCAGCCGCGACTGGCGGCACTACTCGCTGATCAACCTGTCGACGCGCGCCGACGCCTGCGGTGCGCCCACGGAATACGTGATCGCGGTGCGCAGGGAGGACGAGGGGCGCGGCGGCTCGCGCTTCATGCACCAGCGTGTGCTGCCGGGCCAGCTGCTCACGATCGAAGCGCCGAAGAACGAGTTTGCGCTGCGCGAGCACAGCGGCTGCGCCGTGCTGGTGGCCGGCGGCATCGGCGTCACGCCGCTCGTCAGCATGGCCGCGCAGCGCGTCGCGCAGCGCGCGCCGGTGCGCATGCACTATGCCGGCCGAAGCCGCGCGCTGATGGCCTTCCTGCCCGAGCTGCAAGCCCTGCTCGACGACTCGCTGCACGTGCACGCCGATGCCGAGGCCGGTGCGCCGCTCGACGTCGAGGCCCTGCTCGATGCCTGCGGCGCCGACGACCAGCTCTACGTCTGCGGCCCGAAGCCGATGCTCGACACGCTGCTCGCGAAGACCCAGGCCCGCGGATGGACGCGTGAACGGGTGCACTTCGAGGTCTTCACCGCGCCGACGGTGGACGCCGGCGACCACGCGTTCGAGGTCGTGCTGGCGCAAAGCGGCCGCAGCTTGACGGTGCCGGCCGACAAGTCGATCCTCGACTGCCTGATCGACGCCGGCTGCGACCCGATGTTCGACTGCAAGCGCGGCGAGTGCGGTGTCTGCGCGACGCCGGTCGTCGAGGGCGAGATCGAGCACCGCGACTACGTGCTGAGCGAACGCGAGCGGCGCGAGGGCAACGTGATGCAGATCTGCATTTCGCGCTGCAAGGGCCGGCGGCTCGTGCTCGACCTGTAGCCGGCGCAGGAAAGGAGATGCCATGACGAAGTACGAAGGGCGACCCGATGCGGTGAGTGCGCTGGTGCGGGACACCGAGGTGCACAAGGATCTCTACATCGATCAGGAGCTGTTCGAGCTCGAGATGGCGCACCTGTTCGCGAACACCTGGGTCTACGTGGGCCATGCGAGCCAGGTGCCGAACAAGGGCGACTACTACACGACCAGCGTCGGCATCGAGCCGGTCGTGATGGTGCGCCACAGCGACGACAGCGTGAAGGTGCTCTACAACCGCTGCCCGCACAAGGGCACGAAGGTGGCCGGCGAGGTCTGCGGCAACACCGGCAAGTTCTTCCGCTGCCCGTACCACGCCTGGACCTTCAGGACCGACGGCAGCCTGCTGTCGGTGCCGCTGAAGAAGGGCTACGACGACACCGGCTTCGAGTCCTGCGAGGCCAGCCGCGGCATGGCGCCGGTGGCGGCGGTGCACACGTATCGCGACTTCGTGTTCTGCCGGCTCAACCCCGAGGGCGTCGGCTTCGACGAGTTCTTCGGTCAGTCGCTCTCGACCCTCGACAACATGGTCGAGCGCTCGCCCGAAGGCAAGCTCGAAGTGGCCGGCGGCGTGCTGCGCTACATGCACCACTGCAACTGGAAGATGCTGGTCGACAACCAGACCGACACCTGCCACCCGATGGTCGCGCACGAGTCGTCGGCCGGCACCGCGGTGCGCGTCTGGAAGGAGGCGCCCAATGGCACGCCGAAGCCGATGGCGGTGGAGCTGTTCGCGCCCTTCGTCAACTCGTACGAGTTCTTCGAGGGCATGGGCATCCGCGTCTGGGACAACGGTCACGGCCACACCGGCGTGGCCGACTCGATCCACGCCGCCTATTCGCCGGTGCCCGGCTACTTCGAGCAGATGGTCGCCGCCTACGGCGAGCAGCGCGCGAAGCAGATCCTCGGCGAGGTGCGCCACAACACCGTGTACTTCCCGAACATCATGGTGAAGGGGCCGATCCAGACCTTGCGGCGCTTCCTGCCGATCGCGGCCGACAAGACGCTGGTCGAGTCGTGGACCTTCCGCCTCGTCGGCGCGCCCGACCTGCTGCTCGAGCGCACGCTGATGTACAACCGCCTCGTCAATGCGCCGACCTCGGTGGTCGGGCACGACGACCTCGAGGTGTACGAGCGCGCGCAGGAAGGGCTGCATGCGCGCGGGCGCGACTGGATCAACGTCGGCCGCCTGTACGACCCGGCCGAGCGCGGGCAGGTCAACGTCGCGACCAACGGCACCAACGAATGGCAGATGCGCAACCAGTTCCGCGCGTGGGCCCGGTACATGACGGCGTCGATGGAAGAGGGACGCGCATGAGTGCCTTCAACGACAGGCAACTGATCGACTTCGTCTACGCCGAAGCGCGCCTGCTCGACGAGCAGCGCTTCGACGACTGGCTGAACCTCTTCACCGAAGATGCCCACTACTGGATGCCGCTCGCGCCCGGCCAGCAGGACCCGCGCCTGCACGCCTCGCTGCTCTACGAAGACAAGCTGCTGCTGCGCGTTCGCGTGGAGCGGCTGGCCGGTGCACGCACGTACTCGCAGCAACCGCGCAGCCGCAGCCACCACCTGCTGCAGCAGCCGAGCATCGAGCGCGTCGACCGCGATGCCGGAACCTGCACGCTGCGCACGGCGTTCCACTATCTCGAGACGCGCCTGGACACGCAGACCCTCTTCGCAGGCTGGGCCACGCACGAGCTGGTGACCGAGAACGACGCGCTGCGCATCTACCTCAAGCGCGTCGACCTCGTCAACTGCGACGCGGCTTTCGGCAGCATCAACCTGTTCATGTAGGCGCGTGCAAGCGAACACGATGAATCCGCTCCCGAACACCGTCGCCGACACCTTCGCGCAAGCCGCTGCGCAGTTCGGCGCCCGGCCCTTCCTGTGCGTGCTGCCGGAAACGGCGGGCCTCTACGGCGTGCCCGCGGGCCAGACGAGTTATGCGAAGGCGCAGATGCAGGTCGAGCGGCTGCGCGTGCTCTATGCGGCCGCCGGCTACGGTCACGGACACCGCGTCGGCCTGCTGCTGGAGAACCGGCCGGCGTTCTTCCTGCACTGGTTTGCGCTCAACGGACTGGGCGTCTCGGTGGTGCCGATCAATCCCGACCTGCGCTCGGCCGAGCTCGAATACCTGATCGGGCACTCCGAGATCGCGCTGGCCGTCGCACTGCCGGCACGCCACGATGCCTTGCGCAGCGCGGCGCAGGCCGCAGGCCGCGAAGTGCCGGTGACCGGCGCCGACGACGTGCCGCCCGCCGCCCCGTTCGCCGCGCCGCTCTCGCACGCGGCGATCGGCGAGCGCAGCGAATGCGCGCTGCTCTACACCTCCGGAACGACCGGCCGCCCGAAGGGCTGCATCCTGCCGAACCGCTACTTCGTGCACGCGGGCGAGTGGTATGCCGGCATCGGCGGGTCGGCGCAACTGCGCCTCGGCGAGGAACGCATGCTGACGCCGCTGCCGCTGGTGCACATGAACGCGATGGCGTACTCCACGATGGCGATGGTGGTGACCGGCGGTTGCCTGATCCCGCTCGACCGCTTCCATCCGGGCACCTGGTGGGACAGCGTGCGCGATTCGCGCGCCACGGTCGTGCACTACCTGGGCGTGATGCCGGCGATGCTGATGAAGGCTGCCGCCGCGCCGCAGGACCGGCAGCATCGTGTGCGCTTCGGCTTCGGGGCGGGAGTCGACCGCAGCCTGCATGCGCCGTTCGAGGAGCGCTTCGGCTTTCCGCTGCTCGAGGCCTGGGCGATGACCGAGACCGGTGCCGGTGCCGTGATCATCGCGAACCAGGAGCCGCGCGGGGTCGGCACGAGCTGCTTCGGCCGCGAGGGCGATGACGTCGAGGTGACGATCGTCGCCGACAGCGGCATGCCGGCAGGCGTCGACGAGCCCGGCGAGCTGCTGGTGCGCCACGCCGGCGCGGACCCCCGCGATGGTTTTTTCGCCGGCTACCTGAAAGACGAGGCGGCCACCGACGAGGCCTGGGCCGACGGCTGGTTCCACACCGGCGACATCGTGAAGCGCGGTGCCGACGGCCAGCTCCACTTCATCGACCGGCGCAAGAACGTGATCCGCCGCAGCGGCGAGAACATCTCGGCCGTCGAGGTGGAGAGCGTGCTGCTGCAGCACCCGCGCGTGAAGGCGGCGGCTGTCGCGGCGGTGCCCGACGCGGTGCGCGGCGACGAGGTGCTGGCCTGCATCGTGAGCGACGGTATCGCCGACGACTCGCGTCACGAAGCCGCGACCGACATCGTCGACTGGTGCCTGGCGCGCCTCGCGTACTACAAGGCGCCGGGCTATGTCGCCTTCGTCGACGCGCTGCCGCTGACGAGCTCGCAGAAGGTCCAGCGCGGCGAGCTGCGCACGATGGCCGCCGCGCTCGTCGGGCAGGCGAACTGTGTCGCCACGGCCGCGTTGAAGAAGAGGCCCGCGCAATGAGCCGCCGCAGCTCCCGGGCTTCGTACGAAGGCGTCGCCGTCGCGGTGCCGGTGACGGTTCCCTACCTGCGCTACTCGACGCACGACGCGCACTGGTTCATCGGCCAGGCGCTGCGCGCGCTGGTCGAGGCATCGGGGCTCGCGAAGGAGCAGATCGACGGGCTCACGATCAGCAGCTTCTCGCTGTCGCCCGACACCGCGGTCGGCGTCACGCAGCACCTGGGCCTGTCGCCGCGCTGGCTCGACCACATCCCGACCGGCGGCGCGTCGGGTGTGATGTCGCTGCGGCGCGCCGCGCGCGCGGTGCAGGCGGGCGATGCCGACGTCGTGGCCTGCGTCGCAGCCGACACCAACCACGTCGACTCGTTCCGCCAGACGCTCGGCAGCTTCAGCCACTTCGCGCGCGATGCGAGCTACCCGTACGGCTCGGGCGGCCCGAACTCGATCTTCGCGTTCATCACCGCGAACTACATGCGCACCTACGGCGCGACGCGCGAGGACTTCGGCCGCATTGCGGTCGACCAGCGCAGCAATGCGCTGAAGAACCCGAACGCGCTGTTCAAGAAGGCGCTCACGCTCGACGAGTACATCGCGGCGCGGCCCATCTCCGACCCGATCCATCTGTTCGACTGCGTCATGCCCTGCGCCGGCGCCGAGGCGTTCCTCGTGATGCGCGAGGAGCGGGCGCGCGAGCTCGGCCTCGCCCACGTGCTGGTGCGCGGCGCGATCGAGCGCCACAACGCCTACAGCGACGACCCGGTGATGGTGCGCGGCGGCTGGCGCATCGACCGCGACGATCTCTACGCGCAGGCCGGCGCCGCGCCGGCCGACATCGACTTCGTGCAGACCTACGACGACTACCCGGTGATCGTGATGCTGCAGTTCGAGGACCTGGGCTTCTGCGAGAAGGGCGGCGGCCCGGCCTTCGTGCGCGCGAACACGCTGACGCACGACGGCAGCTTCCCCAACAACACCAGCGGCGGCCAGCTCTCGGCCGGGCAGGCGGGTGCGGCGGGTGGCTTCCTCGGCATGACCGAGGCGATCCGACAGCTCACGGGCCAGGCCGGCGAACGCGCCGTGGCCGACGCGAAGCTGGGCCTGGTCACCGGCTTCGGCATGGTCACGTATGACCGCTGCCTCTGCACCGGCGCGGTGGTTCTGGGAACTTCAGCATGACGATGCCGCTGATGAAGCCCAAGCGCAAGAACCCGGTTCTGCGCACACGGCAGATGAACCTGCCGCCGTGGGCGCGCGGCCGCGTCGCGCTCGGCATGACGGCCGCTGCGGCCGAAGGCCGCTTCGAGCTGCAGGTCTGCAAGGACTGCAGCGCGGTGCAATACCCGCCGCGCGAGGCCTGCCATCGCTGCCTGTCGGCGCGGCTGCAATGGCGCGCGCAGTCGGGCGAGGGCACCTTGCTCGGCACGACCACGCTGCATCACAGCAACGATCCGTTCTTCCGCGAGCGCCTGCCGTGGCGGCTCGGGCTCGTGCAGCTCGCGGCCGGCCCCTCGCTGATCGTGCACCTGCACGGCGAGGTCGGCGATGCGCCGGCGCCAGTCAAGGTTGGTGCGCGGCTCGACCGCGCCGGCCAGGCGGTGCTGATTGGATTTCCCCCCGAAGGGAGCGAACACATGGCTGACGACAAGATGCTGCGCGAGATGACCAGCGACCCGAAGTTCCGCAAGGTGCTGGTGACCGACGGCAAGACCGCGGTCGGGCAGGCGATCGTTCACGCGCTCGTGAAAGCCGGCGCCGAGATCGTCTGGGTCGGCCACGCCGAGCCGTGGAAGAAGCTGCCCGGCTTCGACGACATCACGGCGCTGCCGCAGGTCACGCTGGTGCCGCTGGACCTGACCAACGGCCGCTCGGTGAGCGAGCTGGCCGGCGAGATCGGCGGCAAGGTCGACATCGTGATCAACAACGCCGAAGTGCACCGCGCGTTCGGCATCGCGGCGCGGCGTGGCACCGACGTGGCGAAGGCCGAGATGGACATCAACTACTTCGGTCTGCTGCGTCTCGCGCAGGAGTTCGGCCCGGCGCTGAAGGGCCGCTCGGCCGATGGCGTGACGCACGCGGCCGCGTGGGTCAACCTGCTGTCGATCTACGCGCTCTCGAACTACCCGCCGCACGGCACGTTCTCGGCCTCGAAGGCGGCAGCGCATTCGCTTGCGCAATGCCTGCGCGCCGAGATGCGGCCAGCGGGCATTCGCGTGATCAACCTGTTCCCGGGGCCGATCGACGACGAATGGAATCAGAACCTGCCGCCGCCGAAGGTTGCACCTTCAGCCATCGCCAGCGCGATCGTCAAGGCGTTGCGCGACGGCGTGGAAGACGTGTACCCCGGCGACGTGGCGCAGGAGTGGCTGGAGCGCTGGCGCGACAACCCGAAGGTGCTCGAACGCGAGCTGGCAGCGGGAGGCAACTGATGACTCAATCGACCACCACGGTGCTGGGCGCACTGGTCAGCGCGCTCACGAGCAGCCGCATCCGCGTCGTCGACCTGACGCAGACGCTGACGCCCGACTTCCCGCAGATCGCGCTGCCGCCCGAGATGGGACAGTGCTGGCCGTTCCGGATCGAAGAGGTCTCGGCCTACGACGAGCGCGGCCCGGGCTGGTACTGGAACAACTTCTCGTGCGGCGAGCACACCGGCACGCACTTCGATGCACCGATCCACTGGATCTCGGGGCGCGACCTGCCGAACAACGCGGTCGACACGATTCCGGTGCAGCACTTCGTCGCGCCGGCCTGCGTGATCGATTGCGCCGAGCAGGTGAAGGCCGATCCCGACTATCTGCTCACGGTTGCCGACATCGAGCGCTTCGAGGCTGCGCACGGCCGCATCCCGGCCGGCGCCTGGGTGCTGATGCGCACCGACTGGTCGAAGCGCCTGGATCCCGAGGCCTACCAGAACTTCGACGAGACAGGGCAGCACACGCCGGGGCCGAGCTCCGAGGCAGTGCAGTTCCTCGTCGAGCAGCGCGACGTGCTCGGCTTCGGTTCGGAGGCCATCGGCACCGACGCCGGCCAGGGCTACCACCTGCGGCCGCCGTATCCGTGCCACTACTACATGCACGGGGCGGGGCGCTACGGGTTGCAGTGCCTGTCCAACCTCGACCTGCTGCCGCCGATCGGCGCGGTGCTGATCTGTCCGCCGCTGAAGATCCAGAAGGGGAGTGGCAGCCCGCTGCGGGTGCTGGCGCTGGTGGAGGAGCGCGCATGAGCGACGCTGCTGGAGTTGCCGTGGTGACCGGTGGCAGTGCCGGCATCGGCCGCGCGATCTGCGAAGACCTGCTCGCGCGTGGCTACGAGGTCGTGTCGCTCGCGCGCCGGCGCACCGAGATCGACCACCCGAAGCTGCACAGCATCGAGGTCGATCTCGCCGACCGCACGGCCACCGCCGAAGCGGCCCGCGAACTGGTGCGCCGCTTCGAGGTCACGACCGTCGTGCACAACGCCGGCGTGATCCGTCCCGCACTGTTGCCCGAGGTGAAGCTCGACGACCTCGATGCGCTCGTCGACCTGCACCTGGGCTGCGCGATCCAGCTCGTGCAGGCCGCGCTGCCCGCGATGCGCGCGCGCCGCTTCGGCCGCGTGATCCTGCTGTCGTCGCGCGCCGCGCTCGGCGCGCAGACGCGCACTGCCTACTCCGCCACCAAGGCCGGCATGCTCGGCATGGCGCGCACCTGGGCGCTCGAGCTGGCGGCCGACGGCATCACCGTCAACGTCGTCGCGCCGGGGCCGATCCACACCGACATGTTCTACGACGTGATCCCCGCCGGCAGCGAGAAGGAGCGGCAGCTCGCGGCGTCGATTCCGGTCAAGCGCGTCGGTGAGCCTGCCGATGTCGCACGCGCCGTGTCGTTCTTCGCCGACCCGGGCAGCGGCTTCATCACCGGCCAGGTTCTCTACGTCTGCGGCGGCGCAAGCCTCGGCAGCCTTGCACTTTGACTTTGAACCGAGACAGCAGCATGACGATGAAGAACTCGATGCGTATTGCCGCCACTGCTGTAGCCACCGTCATCGGTGCCGGCGTCACCGCGCACGCGCTGGCCGCCGATCTCAAGGTCGGCGTCATCACCTCGCTGTCGGGCCCTGTTGCGGCGCTCGGCGTTCCCTATGGCAAGGGCATCCAGGCCGCGCAGGCGTGGAAGCCGACGATCGGCGGGCACAAGGTGCAGGTGATCGTGCTCGACGACCAGTCCGATCCGGCAGTCGCCGCGCGCAATGCGCGCAAGCTCGTCACCGAGGACAAGGTCGACGTGCTGATCGGCACATCCGGCGTGCCGGGAGCATTGGCAATCGCCGCCGTGGCGCGCGAGACGAAGACGCCGCTGATCTCGCCCACGCCGGTGAGCGTGCCGGCCGACGATGGCGGCTGGACGGTCACGGTTTCGCAGCCCTTCCCGCTGATGGTCGCGGCCGTGGTCGACAAGATGAAAGCGAGCGGCGTGAAGACGGTCGCCTACATCGGCTTCTCCGATGCGCTGGGTGATCTCGCATACGACTCGCTCGTGAAGGCGGCCGAGCCGGCCGGCATCAAGATCGTTGCCAACGAGCGCTACGCACGCGCCGATGCGTCGGTGGCAGGCCAGGTGCTGAAGATCGTCGCCGCGCGGCCCGACGCGGTGTTCGCCGGCAACTCCGGCACGCCCGGCGCACTGCCGTACCTGGGCCTCGCCGAGCGCGGCTACAAGGGCGCGATCTACGGCACACACGGCCTCATCAACGCCGACTTCGTGCGCGTGGGCGGCAGCGCCGTCGACGGCCTGATGGTGCCCAGCGGCCCGGTGATGGTGGCCGACCAGCTGCCGGCCGACAGCCCGGTCCGCAAGGTCGCGCTCGACTTCCGCGCCGCGTACCAGAAGACCCACGGCGCGCTGCCGGCCGATGCGTTCTCGGCCTACACCTTCGACGCCTACCTCGTGCTCGACGACGCGGCGGCGCGCGCGATGGCAAAGGCCGAGCCCGGCACGCCGCAGTTCCGCCAGGCGCTGCACGACGCGATCGCGGCGACCAAGGAGCTGCCCGGCACGCACGGCGTGTTCACGTTCAAGCCGAACGAGCCGTACGGGCTCGACAAGCGCTCGGCGGTCGTGATCAAGCTCGACAAAGGCCAGTGGAAGCTCGTGCCGTGACACGCAACGACATCCTCGCCCTGGTCCAGGACGATCGCGTGCACCGCGATCTGTACCTGAGCCCCGCGCTGTTCGCGCTCGAGCAGCGGCACTTCTTCGCGAACACGTGGAACTACATCGGCCACGCGAGCCAGGTGCCGGCGGCGGGTGACTACGTCGCGGTCGAGATCGCCGGCCGGCCGCTGCTGATGGTGCGCCAGGGCGACGGCAGCATCCGCGTGCTGAACAACCGCTGCGCGCACAAGGGCACGCAGCTGGTGACCGATGCGTGCGGCAGCGTCGGCAAGTTCTTCCGCTGCCCGTACCACGCGTGGACCTACAAGCTCGACGGCGCGCCGCTCGCGGTGCCGCTGAAGGCGGGCTACGAGGGCACACGCTTGCAGCAGTGCGAATCGGGGCAGGGCATGGGCGCGCTGAAGAACGTGGCCGTCTATCGCGACTTCGTGTTCGCGAAGCTGAACGACGGCGGGCCCGATTTCCACGCGTACTTCGACGAGGTGCTGGGCGCGATCGACAACCTGGTCGACCGCTCGCCGGTCGGCCGCCTGCGCATCGAGGGCGGCGTGCTGCGCAACGTCGTGCACTGCAACTGGAAGATGTACCTCGAGAACATCAACGACACGGTGCATCCGCTGTCGACGCACGAGTCGGCCACCGCCGCCGCGAATGTGCTGTGGCAGGGCCAGCCGGCCGATGCCCCCAAGCCGATGGCGATGGAGCAGATCCTGCCGTTCGGCGCGGGCTACGACTTCTTCGACCGCATGGGCGGGCGCGTGTACCCGAACGGGCACAGCATGCTGGGCGTCAACTTCAGCATCCACTCTGGCTACGCGCAGGTGCCGGAGTACGAAGCGGCCCTGCGCGAGGCGCACGGCGAGGCGCGTGCCACGGAGATCCTCCAGCGCTCGCCGCAGAACTCGGTGTGTTTTCCGAGCCTCGCGGTGAAGGGCTCGCCGCAGGCGATCCGCGTGATCCGGCCGCTCGCGGTCGACCGCACGCTGGTCGAGGCGTGGAGCTTTCGGGTCGAGGGCGCGCCGGAGCTGCTGTTCGAGCGCTCGATGACCTACAACCGGCTGGTGTTCTCGCCGATGTCGGTGGTGGCGCACGACGACGTGCATCTGTTCGAGAGCATCCAGCAGGGGTTGCGCGGGAGCAGCAACGACTGGGTGAGCCTGCACCGAGATTTCGACCCGGCCGAGCTGGAAGGCGGCCCGCGCGAGGTCAATGGCACGAACGAGCTGCTGATGCGCAACCAGTTCCGCGCGTGGGCCACGTTCATGACGCAGGACATGGAGAGCTGACGATGGACGCCGTCTCGTTCGTCGCCCACGAAGCGCGCCTGCTCGACGAGCGCCGCTATGACGAATGGCTCGCGCTGTTCGCCGACGATGGCCGCTACTGGGTGCCGCTGCAAGGCGCGGCGCAGCAGGAGGGCGCGCCGCACAACGCGCTCGCCGACGAAGACCGCCTGCTGCTGCAGCTGCGCATCGAGCGGCTGAAGAACCCGCGCGCCCATTCGCAGCATCCGGCGAGCCGCTGCCAGCATGTGCTGCAGACCTCGACCGTGACGCTGGACGAGCCCGAGCGCTGCGAGCTGCGCACGCCCTTCGTCTACATCGAGTCGCGCGGCGAGCGCCAGCTGATGCTCGCGGGCACCTGCTTGCACCGCCTCGCGAAGGTTGGCGGCGCCTGGCGCATCCGCCTCAAGCGGGTCGATCTTCTCGATGCCGGTGCGGCGCTGCCGGCGATCCAGCTGTTTCCCTAGTCCCTCCGCTCCACACCTTCCCACTCACCAGGAGTCCCGAACCATGAAACGTCTCGTCCGCTGCGCGCTCGGTGCCGCCATCGCACTCGCCTTCACCGCCGGCGCGATCGCCGCAGACCTCAAGGTCGGGCTCAGCGTGTCACTGTCGGGCCCGAACTCGTCGCTCGGCGTGCCGTATGCGAAGGGCATGCAGGCGGCAATCGCCTACAAGCCGGAGATCAACGGGCGCAAGGTCCATCTCGTCGTGCTCGACGACGCGTCCGACCCGAGCAACGCGGGCCGCAACGCGCGCAAGCTGGTCGAGGAGGAGAAGGTCGACGTGCTGATGGGATCGTCGGGCGTGCCGGCCACG
Source organism: Rhizobacter sp. P5_A1 (assembly GCF_056400745.1). Taxonomy (NCBI): domain Bacteria; kingdom Pseudomonadati; phylum Pseudomonadota; class Betaproteobacteria; order Burkholderiales; family Sphaerotilaceae; genus Rhizobacter; species Rhizobacter sp. P5_A1. The sequence continues at coordinate 122,236 of NZ_JBFUKR010000005.1, read as the reverse complement.
ATCGCGATCTCGCAGGTCGGCCGCGAGACCAAGACGCCGATGATCGGCCTGTCGCCGATCTCGCTCGCGCCGGCCGAGAGCGACTGGACCGTCACGGTCGCGCAGCCGCCGCAGCTGATGATCGACGCGGTGGTGCAGCGCATGAAGCGCGACGGTGTGAAGACCGTCGGCTACATCGGCTTCACCGACGCGTGGGGCGACCTCGTCTACAACTCGCTGATGAAGGCGGCCGAGCCAGCCGGCATCAAGGTCGTGACGAACGAGCGTTACGCGCGTGCCGATCAATCGGTGACCGGCCAGGTGCTGAAGATCATCGCCGCGCGTCCCGATGCGGTGATGACCGGCGGCTCCGGAACGCCGGGCGCGCTGCCGTACCTCGCGCTCGCCGAGCGCGGCTTCAAGGGCAACATCTACGGCCAGCACGGGCTGATCAACCCCGACTTCGTGCGTGTCGCCGGCGCGGCCGCGAACGGCAGCTTCATGCCGACCGGCCCGGTGATCGTCGCCGAGCAGCTGCCCAACGAGTACCCGACGAAGAAGCTCGCGCTCGACTTCCGCGCTGCCTTCCAGAAGGCCAACAACGCACCGAGCACCGATGCGTTCTCGGCCTACTCGTTCGACGCCTACATGGTGTTCGCCGATGCCGCGGCACGCGCGAAGGGCGAACCCGGCACGCCGGCCTTCCGCCAGGCACTGCGCGACGCGATCTTCAGCTCGAAGGAGGTGGCGGGCACGCACGGCGTCTACAACTTCAAGCCGGGCGATCTGTACGGCGTGGACGAGCGTGCGCGGGTGATCGTCAAGCTCGACAACGGGCTGTGGAAACTGGTGCCCTGAGGAGCCTGTCATGACCTGGGACGTCGCCCTCATTCTCGGCATCGACGGCCTGGCCAACGGGGCGGTGTACCTGCTCGCCGGCCTCGGCCTGGTGCTGATCTTCTCGGTCACGCGGGTGGTGTTCGTCCCGTTCGGCGACGTCGCCGCGTTTGCGGCATTGAGCCTCGCGGCCTTCGAGGCCGGCCGCCTGCCGCCGACCGTGGGGCTGGTCGCGATGCTGGCGCTGCTGGCCGTCGCCGCCGAGGTGTGGACCCTCGCGCGCCGCGGCGAGATGCGGCGCATCCCGCGCGCCGTGCTCGGCTGGGGCGTGCTGCCGCTGATCCCCTGCGCGCTGGCCTGGGCCTTCGCCGGGCGCGCGGTGCCGCAGCTGGTGTTCATCGTGCTCGCGATCCTGCTCGTCGTGCCGATCACGCCGCTGATCGCACGCGTGGCGCTGCAGCCGATCGCCGATGCGTCGGTGCTGGTGCTGCTGATCGCCTCGCTCGCGCTGCACTTCCTGCTGTCGGGGCTCGGGCTGCTGTTCTTCGGGCCCGAGGGCTTTCGCACCGCGCCGCTCGCGAGCGGCGCATTGACACTGCCCGGCGGCTTGCCGGTGAGCGGCCAGGTGATGCTGATGCTGGCCTCGGCGGTGGTGCTGAGCGGGCTGTTCTTCCTCGCGTTCGAACGCACCGTGGCCGGCAAGGCACTGCGCGCGACGGCGGTGAACCGCATCGGCGCACGGCTGGTCGGCATCCGGCCGGCACGCACGGCGCTGCTCGCGTACACCTTCGCGTCGCTGCTGGCCGGGCTGATCGGCGTGCTGGTCGCACCGGTCACGACCATGTACTACGACTCCGGTTTCCTGATCGGATTGAAGGCGTTCGTCGCCGCGATCATCGGCGGCCTGGTGAGCTATCCGCTCACGGCGGTCGGCGCGCTCGCGGTCGGCGTGGTCGAGAGCTTCGGCTCGTTCTGGAGCGGGGCGTTGAAGGACGTGATCGTGTTCAGCCTGCTGATCCCGGTGCTGCTGCTGCGCTCCGCGCTCGCCAGGCATGCGGAAGAAGAGACCGAGGAGATCGACGCATGAAGGCGCGCACGATCCTGGTCCTGGCCGTGATGGCGCTGATCGCTGCGGCGCCTGCGGTGCTCGGCAAGTTCGGCGTCTCGCTGCTCAACGATATCGGCATCGGCGCGCTGGTCGCGCTGGGCTTGGTGATGCTCACCGGCGTCGGCGGTGCCACCTCGTTCGGGCAGGCGGCGTTCGTCGGCATCGCAGCCTATGCGACCGCGTGGCTCACGAGCGTGCAGGGCCTGTCGCCGTGGCTCGGGCTGTTGTTCGCGCTGCTGCTGACCGGTGTCGCCGCGTTCCTGATCGGCGCACTGACGCTGCGCCTGGGCGGTCACTTCCTGCCGCTGTCGACGATCGCATGGGGCTTGTCGATCGCACTGCTGTTCGGCAACGTCGAGGCGCTCGGGCGCCACACCGGTTTGTCGAACATCCCGGCGATCGGCGTCTTCGGCGTCTCGCTGGCCGACCCGCGCGCGGTGTACTACCTGATCTGGACGCTGGTGGGCGCAAGCGTGCTGTTCTGCCACAACGTGCTGCAGTCGCGCTCGGGCCGTGCGATCCGCAGTCTGCGCGGCGGCGCGGTTCTGCTTGCGAGTGTCGGTGCCGACGCGTTCCGGGTCCGGCTCACGCTGTTCGTGCTGGCGGCGCTTTTGGCCGGTGTCGCCGGCTGGCTCTATGCGCATGCCAACCGTTTCGTCAGCCCGTCGCCGTTCGACGTGCGCGCGAGCATCGAGTATCTGCTGATGGCGGTGGCCGGTGGCCTCGGGCAGCTCACCGGCGCGCTGGTCGGCGCCGCCGCGGTGCTGGTGATGAAGAACGGCGTGCAGGACGTGCTGCCGCTGCTGACGACGCGCGGCGGCCAGTTCGAGGCGGTCGTGTTCGCGGTGCTCTTCATCCTGCTGCTGCACCATGCGCGCGGCGGCGTGATGGGGCTGGTGACGCGCTGGACCCGCGCCCGCTTCGCCGCGTTGCCCGATGCTGCACCGGCCACAGCGGCTGCATCGGCCGAGCCGCTGCCGCACCGCCGCCTGCCGGCACGCGGCGAGCCGCTGCTGGCGGTGCGCAACGCGGTCAAGCGCTTCGGCGGGCTGGTGGCGGTGAACGATGTGAGCTTCGACGTGCGCGCCGGCGAGATCGTCGGCCTGATCGGCCCGAACGGGGCCGGCAAGTCGACGATGTTCAACCTCGTCACCGGCACCGCGCCGATGACGGGCGGCACGGTCGAATTCCTAGGCCGGGACGTCAGCGGCCTGGCGCAGCGCGCGATCGCGCAGCGCGGTATGGCGCGCACCTTCCAGCACGTGAAGCTGCGCCCGCACATGAGCCTGCTCGACAACGTCGCGCTCGGCGCGCACGGGCGCACCCGCGCCGGCCTGCTTGCCGCCGGATTGCGCCTGGACCGGCGCGAGGAGGCGCAGATCATGGCCGAGGCCCAGCGCCAGCTCGCACGCATCGGCCTGGCCGACCGTGCTCACGAGCTCGCCGGCAGCCTGCCGCTTGGCACGCAGCGCATCCTCGAGATCGCGCGCGCACTCGCCGCCGACCCGGTGCTGCTGGTGCTGGACGAACCGGCCGCCGGCCTGCGCCGCCAGGAGAAGCAGGCGCTCGGCGAGCTGCTGCGCAGGCTGCGCGACGAGGGGGTGACGATCCTGATCGTCGAGCACGACATGGAGTTCGTGATGAAGCTGGTCGACCGGCTGGTCGTGATGACCTTCGGCTCCAAGCTCGTCGAAGGAACGCCTGGCGCGGTGCGCGCCGACCCACGGGTGCAGGCGGCCTACCTCGGCAGCGTGGTCGAGAAGCCGGAGACCGCGGCAGAGGCCACGCCTGTCGAGTTGGTGGGGAACGCGTGATGGGCGCCATGTTGGAGATCGGCGACCTGCACGTGTCGTACGGGCAGGTCGATGCGGTGCGCGGCGTGTCGCTCGCGCTGATGCCGGGGCAGATCGTCTCGGTGATCGGACCGAACGGCGCCGGCAAGACCACGTTGCTCGGCGCCGTGATGGGCTTGCTGCCTTCGCAGGGAACGCTGCGCTTCGAGGGTGCCGACCTGGGCAGCCTCGATGTCGAAGCGCGCGTCGAGCGCGGGCTGTGCCTGGTGCCGGAGAAGCGCGAGCTGTTCGGCGAGCTGAGCGTGCTCGACAACCTGATGCTCGGTGCCTACGCGAAGCGGCTGTCGAGCAGCGTGCTGCGCGGCCGCCTGGATGGCGTCTGCGCGCGCTTCCCGCGCCTGGCCGAGCGCCGCGCGCAGCGTGCCGACACCTTGTCGGGCGGCGAACGCCAGATGCTGGCGCTGGGCCGCGCGCTGATGTCGGCGCCGCGCCTGCTGATGCTCGACGAACCGAGCCTCGGCCTGGCGCCGCTGATCGTGCAGGAGATCCTCGCGATCGTGCGCGTGCTGCGCGATGAAGGCGTGGCCATCCTGCTGGTCGAGCAGAACGCGCGCGCCGCGCTCGAGAGCTCGGACCACGGCTACGTGCTCGAGACCGGCGAGATCGCGCTGAGCGGCGCGTCAAGCGCGCTGGCCGGCGACCCGCGTGTGCAGGCGACCTACCTCGGCGGCGGAACCGATGAAGATTGACGCGTCTTCCCTCGCGTCCTGCGTGGCGCTGCCACCGCGCGAGCGCACGCTGCCGGCGATGCTGCAACGCGGCGCCGAGCGTTTCGGCGACCGGCCACTGGTCACGCTCGCCGGCGTCTCGTGGTCGCATCGCGAGGCGGCCGGCATTGCCGCGCGTCGGGCCGCAGCGTTGCACGCGGCCGGCGTTGCGCGCGCCGAGCGTGTGGCGCTGATGTGCGGCAACCGCGTCGAGTTCCTGGAAGCCTTCCTCGGCTGCGGCTGGCTCGGCGCGGTCTCGGTGCCGATCAACACCGCGTCCATGGGGCCGCAGATCGAGTATTTCCTTGTCGACAGCGGCGCGCGCCTGCTCGTCATCGAAGCCGGCTTCATCGAGCGGCTGGGCACCGCGGACCTCTCGCGCACCGCGTTGCAGATGATCTGGGTGGTCGGCGTGGACGATGCGGTGCAGGGCGAGACCACGCTCGGCGGTGTGCCCTGCGTGGCCTGGCCGGCGACGCGCGAGGCGGCCGAGCCCGCCGCGGTGCAGCCCGGCGAGACACTCGCGATCCTCTACACCTCGGGCACCACCGGGCCGGCCAAGGGCGTGCTGTGCCCGCATGCGCAGTACCACTGGTGGGGCGTCAACACCGCACGTGTGCTCGGCGTGGACGAGGCCGACGTGCTGTGCAGCACGCTGCCGCTGTTCCACATCAATGCGCTGAACACCTTCGCGCAGGCCGCGCTGACCGGTTGCCGCGTGGTGTTCGAGGCGCGCTTTTCGGCGTCGCGTTTCTGGGCCGCGATGCAGGCCGCCGAGGCGACAGTGGTCTATCTGCTCGGTGCGATGGTGCCCATCCTGCTTGCGCAGCCGGGCGGCGAGGGCGAGCGCGCGCACCGCGTGCGGATCGGCCTTGGCCCCGGCGTGCCGGCAGCGGCGGGCGAGGCCTTCGAGGCACGCACCGGTGTGCGGCTGCTCGAAGGGTATGGCTCGACCGAGACCAACTTCGTGATCGCCAGCAAGGATGCATCGCGCCGAGGCGTGATGGGCTGGCTGATGCCGGGCTTCGACGCACGTGTCGTCGACGAGCACGACGTCGAGCTGCCGGCCGGCGAGGCCGGTGAGTTGCTGCTGCGCGCCGACGAGCCGTTTGCGTTCGCGAGCGGCTACTTCGGCATGCCCGAGAAGACCGTCGACGCCTGGCGCAACCTCTGGTTCCACACCGGCGACCGCGTCGTACGCGATGCCGACGGTGCGTTCCGCTTCGTCGACCGAATCAAGGATGCGATCCGGCGGCGCGGCGAGAACATCTCGTCGTTCGAGGTCGAGCAGGTGTTGCAGAGCCACGCGGCGGTTGCCAGCGTCGCGGTCTACCCGGTGCATTCCGAGCTGGCCGAGGACGAGGTCATGGCCGCCCTGGTGCTGCACGTCGGCCAGCGCATCGAGCCGCTGGAACTGGCGCGCTTCTGCGAATCGCGGCTGCCGTACTTCGCGATCCCGCGCTACATCGAGCTGATGGACGAGCTGCCGCGCACCGAGAACGGCAAGGTGCAGAAGTACAAGCTGCGCGAACGCGGCGTCACCGCTGCGACCTGGGAGCGGCCGGCGGGTGCCGCAACGGCACGCACCGGAGTTCGATCGTGAGTACGCTCGCGAGTACCTTGCAAGGCCGTCACGCCGTCGTGACCGGCGCCGCGCGCGGCATTGGCGCGGCGATCGTGCGTGTGCTGGCCGCCGACGGCGCCGCCGTCACGCTGCTCGGGCGCCGGCGCGATGCGCTGCAGCGCGTGGCCGACGAGCTGCCGGGCGGGCCGCACGGTGTGGTCGTGGCCGACGTGAGCGATGCGGCTCAGGTGCAGGCCGCGTTCGACGAAGCGCGCGGCGCACGTGGCCCGATCGCGATCCTCGTCAACAACGCCGGGCAGGCCGAGAGCGCACCCTTCATGAAGACCTCGGCCGGGCTGTGGCAGCGCATGCTGGACGTCAACCTCACGGGCAGCTTCGTGTGCGCGCAGGCGGCACTGCCCGACATGCTGAAGGCAGGAAGCGGCCGCATCGTCAACATCGCGAGCACGGCCGGGCAGAAGGGCTACGCCTACGTCACAGCCTACGCTGCCGCCAAGCACGGCGTGATCGGGCTGACCCGATCGCTGGCGCTGGAGCTGGCCACGAAGGGCGTGACGGTGAACGCCGTCTGCCCCGGCTACACCGAGACCGATATCCTGCGCGACAGCATCGCCAACGTGGTCAGCAAGACCGGCCGCAGCGAATCCCAGGCGCGTGCCGAGTTCGCCGCCGGCAACCCGCAGCAGCGCATCGTGCAGCCCGAGCAGGTGGCCGATGCGGTGCGCTGGCTGTGCGGCGACGCGGCAGCGGCGATCACCGGCCAGTCGATCTCGGTGTCCGGAGGGGAAGTGACGTGAAGCGCGAGCAGGGTTCGCGGCAAGTCCGAATCGCACGCAACGCGCATAGACTCGAACGTGACTTGCGGATGAGGGCTTGCGAATGCGCTCGCTGGAGGCACCGGAACCCGGGACAAGGACGATCCTGATCGTCGACGACGTGCCCGCCAACCTCGAGGTGGTGGGTCGGCATCTGGAGCGGCATGGCTATTGCGCCGTGGTCGCGCAGGGCGGAGAGGAGGGGATCGAGCGCGCCGAGCTGGTCCGGCCGAGCCTGATCCTGCTGGATGTCCTGATGCCGGGGGTCGACGGCTTCGAGACCTGCCGGCGCCTGAAGGAGCGTGAGAGCACGCGCGAGATTCCGGTCATCTTCATGACGGCGCTGACCGACACGGCCGACAAGCTCACGGGCTTCGAGGTCGGCGCGGTCGACTACGTGACCAAGCCGCTCGACGGTGCCGAAGTGCTGGCTCGCATCGGCACCCACCTGACACTCGACTCGTTGCGCCGGCAACTGCAGACGCAGAACGTCCAGCTGCAGCACGAGATCTGCGCGCGCGAAGAGGTTCAGCGGGCCCTCCAACGCTCGAACACCGAGCTCGAGCAGCTGGCCTATGTGGCGTCGCACGACATGCAGGAGCCGCTGCGCATGGTCGCCAGCTACCTCCAGCTGGTGGCGCAGCGCTACCAGGGCAAGCTCGACGCGGATGCCGACGAGTTCATCGGCTTCGCCGTCGATGGCGCCAAGCGCATGCAGGCGCTGATCAACGACCTGCTCTCGTACTCGCGCGTCGGCACCAAGGCACGTCCGTTGGCGTCGACCGATTGCGAGACCCTGATCGCCACGGCGATCTCGAATCTGAGCGTGACGATCAAGGAAACCGGAGCTCGGATCACGCATGGGCCGCTGCCCACCGTGATGGCCGACGCGATGCAGCTGACCCAGCTGTTCCAGAACCTGCTGGGCAACGCGATCAAATACCACGGCGCCGATCCGCCGCTGGTGCACATCGAGGCCGGGCCGGTCGACGCCGACTGGTGCTTCTCGGTCCGCGACAACGGCATCGGCATCGCGCCCGAGTACTTCGAGCGCATCTTCGTGCTGTTCCAGCGGCTGCACGGCCGCCGCGAGTATTCAGGCACCGGCATCGGCCTGGCGCTGTGCAAGAAGATCATCGAGCGCCACGGCGGCCGCATCTGGGTGGAGTCGACACCGGGAGCTGGCTCGGTGTTCAAGTTCACGATTCCGCGTCGTGATGACGGCGGGCCGTGAACCGGACGCGTGAAGGAGTCGATCATGAACAGGCATGCAGCGTATTGGGCAATGCTCGTCGCGGCGCTCGCGTCGGCGGCATCGGCAGACGAGGTCAAGCCGAAGCGGGAGCCCTACAAGACCTCGACGGTGAGCATCGGCAATATCGTTCCGCCGGTGGTCGCTCCGCCGTGCAAGCCTGGCCACTGCCCGTTTGCCGGCCAACGCGTGACGATGCTGATCGTCAAGGAGGCCAACGGCGGCGCGATCGGCGAGTTGAAGGACGAGTTCGAGGCCGCGACGGGGGCGCGGCTGAACCTCGTGCAGATGTCGCATCAGGATCTGTTCCCGAACTTCATCTCGGACCTGACCAACCGTACCGGCAAATACGACGCGGCCTACGCCGGTGCCTGGTGGTTGGGCGGGCTGGTGGCCGGCGACTACATCGTCTCGTACGACAAGTACTATAAGGATCGTCGCTTCCCGCAGTGGCGTGTCGAAGACATCCTGCCGGCGCCTCGCAGCCTCCTTTCGTATGGAGGCAAGAAGTACATGGTGGCCAACGACCACGACGGCCAGGTCATGTACTACCGACGCGACCTGCTCGTCGACCCGCAGCACCGCGTGGCTTTCGCGCAGAAGTACGGCTATCCGCTGGGTGTGCCGAAGACCTGGGTCCAATTCAGGGACGTGGCCGAGTACTTCAACGGCAAGGACCTCAACGGCGACGGCGTGCCCGATCACGGGTTGTCGATGCACTTGAAGGTCGGTGCGCAGGGGATGTTCCATTTCATGTCGTTCTCGGCGCCGTTCGTGATCGGGCCGGAAAACCCGACGCTGTACTGGTTCGACCCCGCGTCGATGAAGCCGTCGATCGAAAGCCCGGGTCACGTGCGGGCGCTCGCGGCGCTGGTCGACCTGGTGCGGTTCGGGCCGAGAGACATGCTCAACTGGGATCTCGGCCAAAGCTGGGATCACTTTCTGGCGGGGCGCGCGGCGCTCACCTTCAGCTGGGGCGACCTGGGTGCGCTGGCGCAGGACAAGGGCAGCCAGGTCAAGGGCAAGATCGGCTCGGCGCCGCTGCCCGGCGCGATGGAGTATTACAGCGTTGCCAAGGAGCGCTGGGTCAAGACGACACAACCCAATCTGGTCGGCAACACGACGGGCGGTTCGTGGGCGGGCGTCATCACGAAGCAATCGAAGGTGCCCGAGGCCACGTACTACCTGCTCGCGTTGATGGCGACGCGGCCGAAGTCGCAGGTCTACGCGGTGCGCGGCTGGGACGGGATCGACCCGGGGCGCACCTACCACTTCCTGCCTCCTGACGGCAACGCGAAGATCGAGACCTACCTGAATGCGGGCTGGGACGAAGCCGACGTTCGCGACTATCTGCATGCGTACTTCGAGAACTTCAGCAACAAGCTGCAGTTCCCCTATCTGCGGATTCCCGGCGCCTACAGCTACTGGCAGGCGCTCGATGTGCACCTGGCCGAGGCCGCGTCGGGTTCCCTCAGCCCCGCCTCGGCGCTGAAGGCGGCCGCGGTCGACTTCGAGGAGATCACGATCCGCCTCGGGCGCGAGCAGCAGCGGCGTGCCTACCGGGCATCGCTCGGTCTCTGAACCGAGCGCCGTCCGATGGCTCCCGGACCGAGACCCTTGCCGCGCCCGCGCGAACGGCCCCATGGAGGACGCGAGCGCTGGCGGCTCGGAGCGTTGTTGGTCGCGCTCTCGGCTTCGGCCCTCGGCGCGCCGCTCGTGCCCGGCGCCACCGAGCCGAGGGTGCCGGACGCCGCGCCGTTCGGAAGTTCCACGGTCACGGTGGTCAAGCCGGGTGACGTGGTGCCGCCGAGGGTGGCTCCGGCGTGCCGGGCGCCCGACTGCCCGTTCGCTGGCCAGACCGTGACGATCCTCTTGCCGAAAAGCATCATCGCCGTGGCGGCTCTTGAACTGAAGGACGAGTTCGAAGCTGCGACCGGCGCCACGCTCAAGATCGTCCAGGTCGGATCGCTCGACCTGTTCGACAACTTCTATTCCGATGTCGCCAATGGCGCCGGCAAGTACGACGCGCTGCTCGCCAGCGCATGGTGGCTCGGCGAGCTGGTGGCGGGCGACTACATCATCCCTTATGACCGCTATTACCAGTCCGCGCGCTTCCCGAAGTGGGACATCAACGACGTGCTGCCCGCACCGCGCGGCCTGTTGTCGTATGGCGGCAAGAAGTACATGGTGGCGAACGACCACGATGGCCAGGTCATGTACTACCGTCGTGATCTGCTGGCAGATGCGCAGCACCGCAAGGCCTTCCAGCAGGCGTACGGATACCCGCTCGATGTGCCGCGCACCTGGGCGCAGTTCCGCGATGTCGCCGCGTATTTCAACGGCCGCGACCTCACCGGCGATGGCGTGCCCGGCCATGGACTGACGATCGCGCTGAAGGCCGGCAACCAGGGCATGTTCCACTTCATGTCGCTGTCGGCGCCATTCGTGATCGGGCCCACCAATCCGAAGCTCTACTGGTTCGACCCGCGAACGATGAAGCCGCTGATCGAGAGCCCGGGCCACGTGCACGCGCTCGAAGTGCTGACCGATCTCGTGCAGTTCGGGCCGCGCGAGATGCTGGGATGGGAGTCCGGCCGCAGCTGGGATTACTTTCTCGCGGGGCACGCGGCGCTCACGTTCACCTGGGGCGATCTGGGCGCACTGGCGCAGCAGGAGGGCAGCAAGGTCAAGGGAAAGGTCGGCGTGGCCCAGTTGCCGGGCAGCCGGGAATACTTCAGCCTCGCGCAAGGGAAGTGGATCAGGGGCGAGGCGGCCCATCGTGTCGGCAACACCACCGGGGGGTCCTGGGCCGGCGTGATCTCCAGGCACTCGAAAGCTCCCGAGGCCACTTACTATCTGCTCGCGCTGATGGCAACCCGCGAGAAGTCGAAGGTGTATGCGGCGCGCGGCTGGGATGGCCTCGACCCGGGGCGCAGCTTTCACTTCCTGCCGCCCGACGGCAGCGCGAAGATCGAGGACTACCTGAAAGCCCGATGGGACGAAGCCGATGTGCGCGACTACCTGCACGCCTACCACGAGACCTTCAGCAACCCCTTGCAGTTGCCGTACCTGCGCATCCCCGGCACCTACGGCTACCTGCAGGCGCTCAATCGGCATGTGGCCGAGGCAGTGGCGGGGCAGGTGAGCGCGCAGGCGGCCCTGAAGGCCAGCGCGCTCGACTTCGAAGAGATCACGATTCGCGTCGGTCGCGACGCGCAACGGCGCGCGTACCGCTCGTCGCTGGGCCTGTGATGAACGTGGCGAGCGCGAGGCGCTTCGGCGCGCTGGGCGTCGGCAGCAAGCTGACCCTCGCGTTCGCGGCGCTGGCGGCCATCACCTTGCTGGTCGTTCTGCTGGCCCTCGTCGCAGGGCGCAGCGCCACCATCGACATCAATCACACCGAGAAGGTCCGCGCACCGGCGCTGATCGCCTCGGAGCAGGCGCAGGCCAGCCTGCTGAAGATGCAGCTCCATGTGCGCGGCTACCTTGTCCTCAGCGACCCCCTGGACATCGAGCAATATCACGCTGCCCGGCGCGAGTTCGAGGCGAGTCTCGCGGCGTTGCAGGCGATGTCCGGTGGCTGGTCGGGAGCCGACGAGGCGAAGTGGGTCGCCGCGCTGTCGCACATCTACGCGCGCTGGGCCGCGCTGCCGCAGCAACTGTTCGACCTGCATGACGATCCGCTGAAGAACCGTCCTGCGGTGCGCATTGCCCGGGTCGAGCTGCAGGCGCTGCGCGTACAGATTCTCGACGAGATCGACGCCACGATCACCCAGCAGAAGGCACGCGAGCTCGCGCCGCAGAACCGAGGGCAGATGAGCGACCTGCTGGCCTTCCAGACCTCGTTCGATGCGATGACGACCAACCTGATGGCCTATGCGAGCTCGGGCGAGCTCAATTTCAAGCTGGCCTACGGCCCGCAGCTGGCCACCAACGCGACGAACTGGAACGCGCTGTCGGCGCAGCGCTCGCATTTCGCTGCCGAACAGCGCGCGCACCTCGCCGCGATCGCGCGCTATCGGGCCCAGGTGGCCGAGCTCGCGCTGCAGATCGTCGGCATCGTCAACGGCGAACAGGCCTACGAGGACCTGTACCTGTACCGCACCGAGGTCGCGCCGCAGGCCGAGGCCATGATCGGCCTGCTCACCAAGGTGACCTCGGGTCAGCAGGCGCAGCTCAATGGCGAGCTCGCGCGCGCCCAACAGAGCTTGCGCGATGCGCGCGCGCAGACGCTCGTCGGCGGGCTGGTGGCCGTCGCGCTCGGTGTCGTGCTGGCATTCGTGTTCCGCCGCAGCATCGTCGGGCCGGTGCGGCGTCTGACCGGCGTGGCCGAACGCGTGGCCTCGGGCGATCTGTCGGCGCGTGCGGCGCCCGAATCGCAGGACGAGATCGGTGTCCTCGCCGCCAGCTTCGACACGATGACGCAGCGGCTGGCGCAGACCATCGCGCACCTCGAGACGGTGTTTGCGGACGCGCAACGCGCGAAGGATGCGGCCGTCGTCGCGAGCCTGGCCAAGAGCACGTTCCTGGCGACGATGAGCCATGAGCTGCGCACGCCGCTGAACGCGATCCTCGGCTTTGCGCAGATCCTGCGGGCCGATCGGCAGCTGAACGACAGCCAGGCGCGCGGTGTCGGGATCATCCAGCAGGGCGGCGAGCAACTGCTGACACTGATCAACGACATCCTCGATTTGTCCAGGATCGAAGCCGGCAAGGTCGAGCTGAATGCGGAGCCGGTCGAGCTCGCCGGGTTCCTGCAGGCGATCACCGAGATCATCCGGGTCAAGGCGGACGAGAAGGGCTTGCGGTTCGACTTCGACGCTGCGCCCGAACTCGTGAGCGCCGTGAGCGTCGACGAGAAGCGCTTGCGCCAGGTGCTGCTGAACCTGTTGAGCAACGCGGTGAAGTTCACCGAGCACGGTCATGTGGGCCTGCGCGTGCGGGCACTCGGGGCGGACACGGCCAGCACGCGGCTGCACTTCGAAGTCATCGACAGCGGCATCGGCATTCCGCACGAGCAGCTGCGCAACATCTTTCAGCCCTTCGAGCAGGTCGCCGACGTGCAACGCCGCTTCGGCGGAACCGGGCTGGGCCTGTCGATCAGCCGCCAGCTGGTGCGCTTGATGGGGAGCGATATCCAGGTCGAGAGTCATGCCGGGGAGGGCAGCCGCTTCTGGTTCGATCTCGATCTGCCGACCGCCGCGATCGAGGCGCGCCGCGAGGCCTCGAAAGGCGCGATTTCCGTCAGCGGCTACAGCGGACCGCGCCGCACGCTGCTCGTGGTCGACGACGTCGATTTCAATCGGCAGCTGCTCGTCGACCTGCTGTCGCCGCTCGGCTTCGAGATGCTCGAAGCGGGCAGCGGCGAGGGGTGTCTGCAGCTGGCCCCGGCACGACCGCCGGACCTCATCGTGATGGACCTCGTGATGCCGGTGCTGGACGGCCTCGAGACCACGCGCCGGCTGCGTCAGCTGCCGGCCCTCGCGGAGGTGCCGGTCATCATGGTCTCGGCCGGCGCGTCGCTCACCGATGAACAGCGCAGCCTGGCCTGCGGTGCGAACGCCTTCCTGCCGAAACCGCTCGACCTGAACAAGCTGCTGCGCGAGATCGGGGCCTTGCTGCGGATCACCTGGATCTCCGAGTCCGGACCGGCGAACACGCAGCGGCAGGGCGGCGCACAGGAGATCGTCGTGGCGCCGCCCGCGGAGGAACTGGAAGCCCTTTACCTTCTGGCCCAGAAGGGCAACATGGGGGACATTCGCGAGCGCGCCGATCGCCTGGCGGTGCTCGGCGCGCCGTACGGGCCGTTTGCCCAGCGCCTGCGCGAGCTCGCAGACGGCTACCAGCCACGCGCCATTCTCGAACTGGTGAAGAAGTTCAAGGACCGCGAAACTCACCGGGTGAACGAGTCATGACCGCGCCGCTGCAAGTTCTGCTCATCGAGGACAACCCTGCCGATGCCGGCATGATCGGCGAGCTGCTGGCGCGCGCGCCGGGTTGGGCATTCGCGCTGACGTGGGCGAGCGACCTCGGCGCCGGCGTCGACCGGCTGCGCGCGGGCGGCATCGACCTCGTGCTCCTCGACCTCGGACTGCCGGAGAGCACCGGGCTGGCCACGGTGCAACGCCTGATGGCCCAGGGCGTCGCCGTACCCACCCTCATCGTGCTGAGCGGCATCACCGACGAAGAGATCGCGATCAGGGCGCTGCAGCTGGGCGCACAGGATTACCTCGTCAAGGGGCAGGTCGACAGCGCCTTGCTGCTGCGGGCGATCCGCTACGCGATCGGGCGGCGCCAAGCCGAAGAGGCGGTGACGCGCGAACGCCTGCGCACGCGTGAGCTGGCGAACGAGAAGGCCGTGCGCGTGAAGGCCGAGAGCGTGTCGGAGGAACTGCGCCGGCTGCTGGAGGAGCGCGACCAGATGTTGGCCGAACGCGAGGACATGCTGCGCCTGCTCGCCCACGAGGTGCGGCAGCCGCTGAACAACGCCTCGGCCGCGCTCGAGAGCGCGTCGTCGGCGATCGCCGACACGACCGACGCTCCCGAGGCCGGCGTGCGTGCGCCGTTGGCCCGCGCGCAGCACGTGCTCGACCACGTCATCGGAACGCTCAACAACGCACTCGCCGCCGCGAGCCTGCTGACCTCGGGCGCGACCGACGTGATGGCCGACACCGATCTGCAAACGCTGGTCGGGCTGGTCGTTCGCGACATCGCGGCAGAAGACCGGCCGCGCGTCGTGATCGACTCGCGCACCGGAACCCGGACCGTGCAGCTGCACCCCGTCCTGATGCGGCTGGCGCTGACCAACCTGCTGTTCAATGCGCTGGCCTACTCGCCGCCGGGGTCCGTGGTGCGCCTGCGCATCTGCGATTGCGAGGAACCTCTCGCGATGGTCTTCGAGGTCGAGGACACGGGCGACGGCATATCGGCCGAGCTGCTGCCGCGCGTCTTCGACAAGGGCACGCGCGGCACCCATGCGCGCACCACCGCCGGCGCCGGCCTCGGCCTGTACATCGTGCGCAAGGTGGTCGACATGCACCGCGGCTGGGTCGAGATCGTGCCGAACGCGCCGCGCGGTAGCATCGTGCGGATGTCCATTCCGCAGGGCGTCGAGGTCTGACCGCTCGGCCTCGTTTCCCTGCCGCCCTGCCAGTGACCGAATCGCACGCCAGCCCGCCCCTGCTGCCCTCGACGCTCGCCGTGATCGACGACGATCGCGAATACGCGGAGTACCTCAGCAAGTTCCTGGCGCAACGAGGCGTCGTCGTTCGGGTCTTTTCCGACAGCGACGAATTCCTGACCGCGCAGGACGCCTACACGTTCGATTTCTACGTCGTCGACCTGATGCTGCCCGGTGTCGATGGCGTCGATCTGATCCGCCTGATCCGGCGCAAGGGGCCGGCCGGCATCGTCGCCGTGTCGGGTCGCGTCGGGGTCGACGTGTTCGAGTCGGTGCTGCGGGCCGGCGCCGACATGTACCTGATGAAGCCGGTGCGCTTCGAGCAGGTCGCGCTCGCGATCGAAGCGGTCCATCGCCGGGTCGAGGCCGGGCGTTCGCACGCGTCGGTGTGGCGGCTCGACCGGCTCGCTCACAAGGTGATCGCGCCCGACGGTGCCCGCATCGACCTGAGCGACAACGACCTCGCGCTGGTCGAGTGCTTCGTCGCGGCCGATGGTGCCACCGTCACGCGCGCGACCTTGTGCGAGCGCCTGGGCCGTGATCCGGCCACCGAGCCCGACAATTTTCTGCATGCGGCGATCTACCGCCTGCGCCGGCGCATCGAGCGGTCCACCGCATCGACCGTGCCGCTGCATTCCGAACCGAAGGTCGGCTACACGTTCCGCGGCAAGCTGCTGGCGCTGTAGCGGGCCACGGTCAGAACGAGACCCAGGTCTCGCCCACGGCCGCCGGCGCGTCGACGCGTTGAGTCGCCTTGGGCTTGATCGGCACGACGGTTGCCTTGGCGACCGCGCGCGACACGAGCGGCTTGGTGCTTGCTGGCCGCGCCGGCGCAGGAGCGACCGCCACCTTGGCAACGGGGGTCGACGGCCCGAGCTTGAAGTTCGCGACCGCCTGGACCAGCTGCTGGGCCTGCTGCGTCAGGCTTTCGGCGGCGGCGGCCGACTCCTCGACGAGCGCGGCGTTCTGCTGCGTGACCTGGTCGAGCAGGGTCACCGCATCGCTGACCTGGCCGATGCCGCTGCTCTGCTGCAGCGTCGCGGCGCTGATCTCGCCGATCAGGTCGGTCACGCGGCTGACCTGGCTCACGATGTCGTTCATCGTGCTCCCCGCGTCGGCGACCAGCTTGCTGCCGGCCTCGACCGTCTCGACGCTGTCGTTGATCAGCTGCTTGATCTCCTTGGCGGCCTGGGCGCTGCGCTGCGCGAGGCTGCGCACTTCGCCGGCCACGACGGCGAAGCCTCGCCCTTGTTCACCGGCGCGCGCCGCCTCGACGGCCGCGTTCAGCGCCAGGATGTTGGTCTGGAACGCGATGCCGTCGATCACGCCGATGATGTCGGCGATCTTCTTGCTGGCGGTCGTGATCTGCTGCATCGTGTCGACCACCTTGCCGACGACGGCGCCGCCCCGGGCCGCGACCTCGCTGGCCGAGCCGGCGAACTGCGAGGCCTGGCGCGCCGCGTCGGCGTTGTTCTTCACGGTGCTGGTCAGCTCCTCCATCGACGCCGCCGTCTGCTGCAGGTTGGAGGCCTGCTCCTCGGTGCGCTGCGACAGGTCGAGGTTGCCGGTCGAGATCTGGCCGGAGCCGGTCGCGATGTTGTCGCTGCTCTGGCGAACCTGGCTGACGATGCCGGTCAGATTGCTGTTCATGGCCTTGAGCGCCTCGAGCAGCTGGCCGGTCTCGTCCTGGCGGGTCACGTCGATGTGCGAGGTCAGGTCTCCGGCGGCCACGGTGCGTGCGACCCGAACCGCCTGATGGATCGGCCGGGTGATCGACAGCGTGGCGCCCCAGGCGGCCGCGACGGCCACACCGGCGCCGATCAGTGCGGCAACGATCAGCACCGTCGAGGTCCGATCCACGGTGAGGTTCGTGTCCACGCCCGCCTGGATCATCTGCTCCTCCTGGGCGTCGGCGTAGTCGGCCAGGACCTTGATGTACTCGGTCTGCACCGGCCGCAGTGCATCGAGCTGGCCGCGGAGCCTGGCGTCGTCGTCGTTGCGAGCCAGTTGCAGGAGCACATCGATCTCGCGGAGAAAGTGCTGTCGCGCCGCCTGCACCTTGGCCAGGTCATGACGGGCGGCTTCGGTGACGAGCAACGCTTCGATCTTCTTGAACGTGTCGCCGATGCGCGTTCGCGCCGCAGCGATCTCCTTGACGTCGCCATCGCGTTCAGCGGCGGCCTTCGCGATCGCCAGCTTGTGCGCCGACAGCACCACGATGTTCACGTCGTCCTTGATGTCGGTGGTCAGGCGCACCTTGACATAGCGGTCCTTGTTGATCAGGTCGACATCGTCGCGCACATGCCCCAGGCCGAGCTTCGCGGTGGCCGTCAGCGCCAGCATCACGGCCACGCACATGGCAAAGGCGAGGCCGAGGCGGGTGCCGATCTTCAGGTTGTTGAACATGTTCACGAGTTGTCTCCAGGCGGGGCCGTTTTGACGGCACAGCCTTGACTTTCGGACGGAGTTCGCTGTACTTGAGTCAGTTCTGATCGTTGGCTGATGAAGTGCGTCATATCTGGCCAATATTTTCCGAATCCGGGAGCTGGCGGGCGCAGCACAGGGGCCTGTTCGGGCCCCGATCGGTGCGTCAGGTAACACCCCGTGTCTGTCGTGGTCAGGCAGGTCTATAGTGGCCGAGAGCGATCCGCGGCAACCCGGGGAGGCGTGATGGATGGCCTGGAGCGAGCTAGACCCATCGAAATCCTGATGGTCGAAGACAACGCCGGTGATGTGCGGTTGACGCGCGAGGCGCTGAAGGGCGGCAAGGTGCTGAACCAGCTGCACGTTGTCGAAGACGGCGTCGCGGCACTCGATTTTCTGTACCGACGCGCTCCCCATGAAGACGCGCCCCGCCCCGATCTGATCCTGCTCGACCTGAACCTGCCGAAAATGGACGGGCGCGAGGTGTTGTCCGCGATCAAATCCGACGACGCGCTCAAGCTGATTCCGGTGGTCGTTCTGACCACCTCGCAGGCCGAGGAAGACGTGCTGCGCGCCTACCGGCTGAATGCGAACTGCTATGTGACCAAGCCGGTCGATCTGCACCAGTTCAATCGAATCGTGCAGGCGATCGAAGAGTTCTGGCTGACCGTGGTCAGGCTGCCGCCGCAACAATGAGGCCCCGATGACTGCTCCCGTCAAGGTCCTGCTGATCGAGGACAACCCTGCCGACGCTCGGCTGATCGCCAAGATGCTCGAGGATGGGCGCGCCAAGGGGCTCGCGTTCGAGCTGATGTGGGCCGAGGACCTTCCCAGCGGTGTCGAGCGGCTTCGCTCCCGTGGTGCCGACGTCGTTCTGCTCGACCTCGGCTTGCCCGGCAGCTCGGGGCTCGAGACCCTGCAGCGCCTGTTTGCACACGGCAAGGTGCCGACCCTCGTGGTGCTGAGCGGCCTGACCGACGAGGAGATCGCAGTGCAGGCCCTGCAGGCCGGTGCGCAGGACTACCTCGTCAAGGGTCAGATCGACAGCGCGACGCTGATGCGGGCGATTCGCTATGCGATCGGGCGCACCCGGGCCGAAGAGGCGCTGCGCCAGGCACACGCCGAGCTCGAGCATCGCGTGGTCGCGCGCACGACCGACCTGGCGCGTGCCGTCGATGCCTTGCGCGCCGAGAATGCGGAGCGGCAGCGCGTCGAGGAGACGCTTCGACAGCACCGCGATCACCTCGAGGAATTGATCAAGGGGCGCACCGCCGAACTCGTCGCGGAAAAGGAGCGGGCCGAGGTCGCCAACCGCGCGAAGAGCGCGTTCCTGGCGAACATGAGCCATGACCTGCGCACGCCGCTGAACGGCATTCTGGGGTTCTCGCAGATCCTCGAACTCGACAAGGCGTTGAATGCGCAACAGCGCGCCAGCATCGGCATCATTCGCCAAAGCGGCGAGCACCTGCTGACGCTGATCAACGACATCCTCGACCTCGCGAAGATCGAGTCCGGCAAGGCCGAGTTGTTTCCGTTCGACGTCGAGTTGCCGTGCTTTTTGCAGGTCATCGCCGACATCATTCGCGTCAAGGCCGAACAGAAGACGGGGCTCGAGTTCGTCTGTCGGTTCGCCGCGGATCTGCCGCAGTTCGTACGGGTCGACGGAACGCGCTTGCGTCAGGTCTTGCTCAACCTCCTGGACAACGCCGTCAAATTCACGGATCGTGGCCAGGTCGTCTTTCAGGTGGGGTTCACGCCGCCGTCGACCTTGCACGTGGAGGTCCGCGACACCGGCGTGGGCATGACGCAGGAACAGGCGCGGCGCCTCTTCAATCCGTTCGAGCAGGTGGGCGACGCGCGGCGCCGCAGTGGCGGCACGGGCCTGGGCCTGGTCACGAGCCGGCAGTTCGTGCGCCTGATGGGCAGCGACATTCAGGTGCAAAGCCGCTTTGGCGAGGGCAGCGCGTTCGTGGTCGAACTGGATGTTCCGCAGGTCGATCGCGCCGCGCACGCGCGCCCGTTGGCGCCCGAGGCCGCCATGACCGACTACCGCGGCCCGCGGAGAAGGGTGCTCGTGGTCGACGACGTCAGCGAAAATCGCGCGGTGCTGATGGACATGCTCGGCCGCTTCGGCTTCCTGATGTTCGAGGCGTCAAGCGGCAACGAAGGCTTGTCCCTGGCGCGAACCATCGTGCCCGATCTCATCCTGATGGATGTCGTGATGCCGGATCTCTATGGTCACGACGTCATCGCGCAGATGCGTCAACTCCCATCCCTCAGAAGCGTGCCGATCATCGCGATCTCGGCCAGCAGCACCGCGGAGGTGCGCGAGAAGTGCGTCAGCGCAGGCGCCGACGCATTTCTCGGCAAGCCCATCGACCTGAAAGCGCTGCTGCACCACACGACCGCGTTGCTGAACCTCGATTGGACCGAAGGCGCTCAGGAGAGCGCCGCCTCGGAGGGCCGTCCAATGAATCAGGCGACTCCTCGTTGACGAGACCCGTCTTTGCGCCGGCGAAGCGCGAGAAGGCAACCGAGCAGGCCCACACCGGTCAATGCCATGGTCGACGGCTCCGGAACGGCCGCGGTCACCTGCAAGGGTTCGGCATAGAGGAAGTCGTCCATCACGACCACGTCGTCGTTCGGATTCCCGAGCACGCCGTTCGACACGATCGTGTTCAGGCCCGAGGTGATCCGCACGCGACCGATCGACGCACCGGTCACCGTGGCGCCCAGGAAGCTCAGCCCTTGGTTCCCGGCCACGGGGGCATCGTTCGAGTAGATCAGCGTGTCGTTCTCGTCGAAGAACTGCAGCATCGTTCCGCCGGCAAGCTCGACGTCCACGAAGATCAGACCGAACGCACTCGTGCTCGCGGCGGTCGTGGTGCCGGGGAGGAAGAAGCGCACATCGGTGATGTTGCTGTTGACGGCCGTGAAGAGCCGCTGCGCGCTGAACGTCTGGAAGTCGTTGGCGAAGCCGAACAGCGTCGGCGTCGCCCCGCCGGCGTTCGCGCTCACGAGAAAGCCGGTCCCCGGGGTGCTGAACACGACGCCCCGCGGTGAGTTGGTGTTGAAGAAGTTCGCGGGCAGGTTGTTCGGATCGGACAGCGAGTCGGGAACGCCGTCCCAGTTGATCTCGCGCCGCAGGCCGCCGAACGAGCCGTTCGCGCCGGCGACGGTGCCGCCTCCGATCGCCGTGCGAAAGGCGTCCCGGGTGGCGACGATCGAGGCCGCGGTCGGTCCTGCGGCTTCGTAGGTGGTGACGACCGGGGGATCCGCCCACACGGGCTGGGTCAGTGCCAGGCCGAGGGCCGTCGCGACCAGCGCGAGAACTTGCTTCATGGGAACTCCCCGGTTGCATGCCAAGCCGACTGAAGGAGCCTACGCAGCGGGCGGAGCGCAGTCAACATGCCGCCTTGCTTCTAGGGGGCGCGATGCGATGCAGGGCCGCCGGCGCGTCCCTGCGGCTACCGGATCGGGATCACCGTCGCCCGATCGACCGCCACGGCGGTGACGCTGTTCTTTGGCGAGCCTTCGATCACGCGGTCGGAATACGTCAGGTAGACCAGCGTGTTGCGCGCCCTGTCGACCATGCGCACGACGCGCAGCTTCTTGAACAGGATCGAGAGCCGCTCGTTGAAAATTTCCTCCTGCACCGGCAGCGGCTTGCCGAAGCTGATCGGGCCGACCTGGCGGCACGCGATCGATGCCTCGGCCTTGTCTTCGGCCAGACCGATGGCGCCGGAGATTCCGCCGGTCTTGGCGCGCGAGACGTAGCAGGTCACGCCGGCGACCTTCGGGTCGTCGTAGGCGTCGACGACGATCTTGTGATCGGGCCCGATCAGCTTGAACACGGTGTCGACCTCGCCGATCGGCGCGGCCCGCGCGCTCGCGCCAAGGGTCGCGATCAGGAGAACGGCTGCGATGCAGTGCTTGTCGTGCATGGTGCGTGGGTCGCCTCAGTGGCGTTGGTACTGGATGCTGCCGAACAGTGTTTCGCGGGCCCGGTCGTCGACGAGCGGCCTGCGCAGCGCTGCCAGCACCTCGACGCCGCGCTGCACCGCCGGCCGCGCGGCGATCTCGTCGAACCAACCTTTCAGATGCGGGTAGTCGACCCAGTCGATGCCCTGTTTCTCCCAGGAACGCAGCCACGGGAAGATCGCGATGTCGGCGATCGTGTACTCGGTGCCGGCGATGTACTTGCGCTTCGCGAGCTGCTTGTTCATCACGCCATAAAGGCGCTTCGCCTCGTTCGTGTAGCGGTCCACCGCGTAGCGGATCTTCTCGGGCGCGTAGAGCCGGAAGTGATGCGCCTGGCCGAGCATCGGCCCGACGCCGCCCATCTGGAACATCAGCCACTCCAGCATCTCGTAGCGCCCGCGTGTGGTGGCCGGCATGAACTTGCCGGTCTTGGCGGCGAGGTACATCAGAATCGCGCCCGACTCGAACAGCGACATCGGCGCGCCATCGGGCCCGTCCGGATCAACGATTGCCGGAATCTTGTTGTTCGGGCTGATCGCGAGAAACGCGGGGTCGAACTGGTCGCCGGCGCCGATGTTGACCGCATGCACGCGGTACGGCAGGCCACACTCCTCGAGCATGATGTGAACTTTGTGCCCGTTCGGTGTGGCCCACGAATACACTTCGATCATGTCTGCACTCATGCCGTCCTCGATGCAAGATGTCCGCGTTGCAGCGGCGACTCTAGTGGATTGCGCGCCGCGATGCTCGAGTCGCTGAAGCGCTTGTTCTCGCGCCCCGGGAATGCCCGCGATCTCGGCGAGATCGAGGCGTGGGCGAAGGGCCACGGCCACGGCTTCAAGCGCGTGCGCGACGAAGATGGCTTCGTGATCGACGGCTTGCTCGAAGGCAAGCCCTGGCGCATCGAATGGGGCCCGCCGCAGCGCGCCTACATCGAAGGGCACGAACTGCGGCTGCGCATGGAGCTCGACCTGCCGTCCGACGCGCAGATGCTCGTGCTGTCGCGTCCGCTGATGGACACGCTGGAGCGCAAGACCTTCGAAGAGTTCACCGACGACGTGCAGACGCAGATCGGCACCAAGACGCCCGAAGAGATGCGCTGGCTCGTGATGTTCCCGAAGCTGAACCTGTCCCACCTGAAGACGCTGCGCGCGCGCTTCGGGGCGGTCGCGAGCGAACCGAGCGCCGGGCTGGCGTGGATCGAAGGGCCGCTCGCGAACCGGCTCGAACACGCCGCGGCCCATTGGCTGCACGACGAGCCGCTCGTGCTGATGACCTTGCGCGGCCGCGTTTACCTGCGCACGCAACTCGCCGCGCCCGAGCCCGAGGCCGTGGCGGCGGCGCTCGCGCTGTTCGAGACCGCGGTGACGCAGGCGATGCGCACGGTCGGCGGCGAGGTCGAGCGCGGCACCGATTCGGGCGCGAATGGCAGCAGCACCGCGTGGCAGAGCTTCCCGCCCGATGACGAGCCGCCGCCGCGGCATTGATCGCGCGCCGCACCGAGCCTGCGGCGCGTCGGTCAACTCAGGCGTATTTGCCGAGCTCGAGTTTCGCGATCGCGTTGCGGTGGACTTCATCCGGGCCGTCGGCGAAGCGCAGCGTGCGCGCACCGGCGTAGAAGCCCGCGAGCGGGAAGTCTTCGCAGACGCCGCCGCCGCCGTGCGCCTGCATCGCCCAGTCGATCACCTGCAATGCCATGCTCGGCGCGACGACCTTGATCATCGCGATCTCGGCCTTCGCGGTCTTGTTGCCGGCCACGTCCATGATCCACGCGGCCTTCAAGGTCAGCAGCCGCGCCATGTCGATGCGGCAACGGGCCTCGGCGATGCGCTCGCGCGTCACGCCCTGCTCGGCCACCGTGCGGCCGAATGCGACGCGCGATGACGCACGCCTGCACATCAGTTCGAGCGAGCGCTCGGCCAGGCCGATCAGGCGCATGCAGTGATGGATGCGTCCCGGCCCGAGGCGGCCCTGCGCGATCTCGAAGCCGCGGCCCTCACCGAGCAGGATGTTGCTGGCCGGCACGCGCACGTTGTCGAACGTGATCTCCATGTGGCCGTGCGGCGCGTCGTCGTAGCCGAACACCGACAGCGGGCGCAGCACCTTGATGCCCTTGGTTTCGGCCGGCACCAGGATCATCGATTGCTGCGAGTGGCGCGGCGCCTCCGGGTCGGTCTTGCCCATGAAGATGTAGATCTTGCAGCGCGGATCGCCGGCGCCGCTGATCCACCACTTGCGGCCGTTGATGACGTAGTCGTCGCCGTCGCGCTCGATGCGCGAGGCGATGTTGGTCGCGTCGCTCGAGGCGACCGCGGGCTCGGTCATCGCGAACGCGCTGCGAATCTTGCCGTCGAGCAGCGGCTCGAGCCATTGCTGCTTGTGTTCGGGCTGGCCGTAGCGCTCGATCGTCTCCATGTTGCCGGTGTCGGGCGCCGAGCAGTTGAAGACCTCGGAACACCAGGGCACGCGGCCCATGATCTCGGCCAGCGGCGCGTAATCGCTGTTCGACAAGCCGAAGTCGCGTCCGTTGTGGGCCGAGCCCTCGCCACCGGCGGTCGGCGGCAGGAACAGGTTCCACAAGCCGATCGCGCGGGCCTTGGGCTTGAGCGCCTCGATCGTGTTCAGCGGCGTCCAGCGCTTGCCAGCCGCGGTGTTCGCGGCGATCTCGGCCTCGTACCTGGCCTCGGCCGGGTAGACGTGGTCGTCCATGAACTTCAGCAGCTTGGCCTGCAGTTCGAGGGTGCGGGGTGAGTAGGCGAAATCCATTCGTGATCTCCTTTCGGAAGCGGGGATGTCAAGCGCGCTGTGCCTGCGCCCAACCCATTTCGGCGAGCGGTCTCGCGCCGGCGCCAGCTTGACGCGCTTGAGCGCTCGACGCTGTCCCCATCTCGACACGTTTCGCAATTCCCTGCAGGATGCCGGCCAGGCGGAACATGTTGTAGGCGAGGTAGAAGTTCCAGTCGGCCATCACCGCGTCGGGGTCGGCGCGGCCGGTGCGCTCGCAGTAGCGGCGCACGTACGACTTCTCGTCGGGGATGCCGAGCGCTTCGAGGTCGAGCCCGCCGATGCCGCGGAACTGGCCCGGCTGGATATGCCATGACATGCAGTGGTAGCTGAAGTCGGCGAGCGGGTGGCCGATCGTCGAGAGCTCCCAGTCGAGCACCGCGATGGCGCGCGGCGCGACGGGGTCGAACATCAGGTTGTCGAGCCGGTAGTCGCCATGCACGACCGCGACCTGCGATTCGTCGCGCGCGCTCGCGGGGATGTGCGCCGGCAGCCATTCGATCAGCTGCTCCATCGCGGCGATCGGCTGCGTGACCGACGCGAGGTACTGCTTGGTCCAGCGTCCGATCTGGCGCTCGAAGTAGTTGCCGGGCTTGCCGTAGCCGGCAAGGCCGGCGGCGTTCACGTCGACCGTGTGCAGCGCGGCGATCACGCGGTTCATTTCGTCGTAGTAGGCAGCGCGCTCGGCCTTGGGAATCGCGGCCAGCGATTGATCCCACAGCACGCGGCCCGGCATGAACTGCATGACGTAGAACGCGCGGCCGATCACGGCCTCGTCTTCGCACAGCAGGTGCATCGTCGGCACCGGGACGTCGCTGCCGTGCAGCGCGCGCATCACGGTGAACTCGCGGTCGATCGCGTGCGCCGAGGCCAGCAGCTTCGCGGCCGGGCCGGGCTTGGAGCGCATCACGTAGGCCGAGCCGGGCGTGACCAGCTTGTAGGTCGGGTTCGACTGGCCGCCCTTGAATTGCTCGACCGTCAGCGGGCCCCTGAAGCCTTCGAGGTGCGCCTCGAGGTAAGTCTGCAATGCGCCGGTGTCGAAGGCGTGCGTCGCGGCGACGGGTTGGGTCCCGGTGTTGGCTTCCATCGTGTCGGTCTCAGTGAACGAACGTCATCGACCGACAGCGTTGCGCCGGTGCGTTACTTGCTCGAGATGGCGAGCAATTTCTCTTTCGACAGCACCACCAGCCGGGTCGGCTCGATGCGCACCGCCCCGTCGCGCTCGAAGCCCTTCAGTTCCTGGTTGACGCGCTGGCGCGAGGCGCCGAGCAGCTGCGCGAGATCTTCCTGCGCAAGCTGCAGGCCGATGCGGATCTCCTCGCCCTGGTTGATGCCGTAGCTGCGCGCGAGCAGCAGGATCTGCTTGGCCAGTCGCGATGCGAGCGGCCGCGTGTTCAGGTCTTCGACCGCATCGAACATCAGGCGCAGACGGCGGCAGTTCAGGCGCAGCAGCGCGTCGTACAGCTCGGTGTGCTGTGCGAGCAGCTCCTTGAAGTCGGCCTTGCGCACGACGAGCAGCGTGGTCTCGCCATGCGCGTTGGAGTCGTGCGTGCGCGGCAGGCCGTCGAACAGCGAGATGTCGCCGAACCAGGTGCCGGGCTCGACGTAGGTCAGCGTGATCTGCTTGCCCGACAACGAGACCGAGCTGACCCGCACCGCGCCCTTCGCGACACCGCACCATTCCTCGGCCGGGCCGCCACGTGCCGACAGCATCGCGCCATCGGCCAGACGCCGCACCACCGCGCGCGAAAGGATCGCGTTGCGCAAGGGTTGGGAGAGTTTGGAAAACCAAGAGCCGGCGTCGATGTTGGAGCGTTCGGCGATTGTAAGAACGGGGGTATTCATGTCGAGTCGCTGATGTGACAGCATCATGCCGCCGCGCGAGCCTATTGTGTATGACGCTCCTGCATGGCATTCATCGAACGACCACGACCTTCGGAGACAAGCGCATGAATCCACCGACACTCGACATTCCCAATCGCAGAGCCCAGGTCAGCCCCGAGGAATGGCAGGTGCGCGTCGACCTCGCCGCCGCGTACCGACTGGTCGCGCTGTTCAAGTGGGACGACCTCGTCTTCACGCACATCAGCGCGCGCGTGCCGGGCAAGCACGACGAGTTCCTGATCAACCCGTACGGCCTGATGTTCGAGGAGATCACCGCGTCGAGCCTGATCAAGGTCGATGCGCAGGGCAACAAGCTCGACGAGACGCCGTACGACGTGAACCCGGCCGGCTTCGTGATCCACAGCGCGATCCACGCGGTGCGCCACGACGCGCAGTGCGTGCTGCACGTGCACTCGCTGAACGGCATCGCCGTCTCGGCGCAGAAGGGCGGGGTGCTGCCGATCTCGCAGCAGTCCATCTTCGTGCTGTCGAGCCTGAGCTACCACGACTACGAAGGCGTCGCGCTGCGCGACGACGAGAAGCCGCGGCTCGTGCAGGACCTCGGCCCCGACCACAACTTCCTGATGCTGCGCAACCACGGGCTGTTGACGCTCGGCGGCACCGTCGCCGACGCGTTCCTGAACATGTACCTGTTCGAGACCGTCTGCACGATCCAGGTCCGCGCGCTGGCCGGTGGCGGCGAGCTGATCCCGATCGACCCGCGCATCATCGCCGGTGCGCAGCAGCAGGCCCGGCAGGCGACACGCGGCGTCGGCGGCGGGGCGCTGACGTGGCCGGGCCTGCTGCGCCGGCTGGACCGGGCCGACCCCGGCTATCGCAGCTGATGGGGACCCGGCGGCGGGTACGCCGCCACCCGCCAAGCGGGTGCTCAGGGTGTTGACGGGCCGTTCGGCGGCCGCGCAAGGGCCATGCGGGGTGCCGCAGGAATTGCGTCACGCACGCCCGGCGGAGCGTGGCTGCGCAGCGTCGCCGAGGGGTGGTCTTCATGCTAGAGTCCCTCGGGCATCCAACAGCGACGACGCCACCCACACGCACACCGCATGCACGCAGCTTCGACCCTCACCGTGATCGGCACTGCGCTTTGGCTCGCCAGCGTGTCGGCCCATGCGGTCGGCTTCGGGCGCGTCAGCAATGCAACGCAGCTCGGCCAGCCGCTGAGCTTCGTCGCCACGGTGCGGCTCGATGCCGACGAAATCCTGCCGCGCGAGTGCGTGTCGGCCGAGGTCCAGTCGGGCGAGAACAAGCTGCACCCGAGCCAGATCCGTGTTGCGCTCGAGGGCCCGGCCGATGCGATCGAACGCAGCGTGCGCGTGACCACCAGCGCGCTGATCGACGAGCCGGTCGTCACCGTCAGCATCACGCTCGGCTGCGACGCGCGGGTGACGCGCCGCTTCGTCGCGTTCATCGATCCACCGCTGATCAACGCGGCGCAGACGGCGCCGGTCGAAGCGCCGCCGCCGCAGCGCGCCGAGTCGCAGGTCGCGCCGATCACGGCGATGGTGCAGAGTGCGAATGCACCGGCTTCCGGCCCGCGCCGCGCCGACCGTGCGGGGCCGTCACGCAGCGGCAGCCGTGCCCCGTCTTCTGCGCCTGCACCTGCGCGTGCGGTCGCGGCCGACAGGATCAACGCCGCGCCGGCCGCGAGCGAGAAGCCGAAGCGCCCGATCACCCGTCAGCCCAACGTGGCCCGTGCGACGCCGTCCGGCGCGCGCCTGCAGCTCGAGGCCGCTGCGCCGGTGGTCGGCCGCAGCGCATCGATGCCGCCGGCACCGGCGCCGCCGCCGGTGCTCGTGGCCGCCGCGCCGGCCTCGGCGCCGAAGCCCGACGACACGGCCGAACAACTCGCGAAGGAACGCCAGCGAATGCAGACGGTCGAGGAGGGGCTCGCCAAGCTGCGCGCCGACTCCCAGACCACGCAGGCGGCGCTGGTCGCGTTGCAAGCGCGGCTGAAGGCGGCCGAAGACGAGCGCTACGCGAATCCGCTGGTCTATGCGCTCGCCTGGTTGTCGGCGTTGCTCGCGCTCGCGGTCGCCGGCCTGTGGTGGCGGCAATCGAGGGCCCGCCATGCGGCGCATTGGTGGGCCGGGCCGGCACCGGCGCCGGTGGCGTCGAGCGCACCGCTCGCAGCCGCCGCGGCCGAGCCCGTGGTTTCGGCACCGGCGCCGCTGAGCCTGCCGCAGACCACGGTCGACGTGTTCGATGTCTCGACCGTGGTCGACGAAGACGAGGCACCGTCGCAGGCGCGGGCCGCGCGGGAACGCCCGCGCGAGCTCTCGGTCGAGGAACTGATCGACCTCGAACAGCAGGCCGAATTCTTCATCGTGCTCGGCCAGGACGAAGCCGCGATCGAGCTGCTGATGAGCCACGTCCGCAGCGACGGCGGCAACAGTCCGCTGCCGTACCTGAAGCTGCTGGAGATCTATCGCCGCCGCGGCGACGGCGACGCTTACCAGCGCATCCGGGAGCGTTTCAACCGCCGCTTCAACTCCTACGCCCCCGACTGGGACTCCGACCTGCAGCAAGGCCGCTCGCTCGTCGACTACCCCGACACGATCGCCCAGCTGCAGCAGCTGTGGTCGTCGCCGGTACGCGCGATGGGGACGCTCGACGCGTCTCTGTTCCGCCGCAACAAGACCGACGAGACCTTCGATTTGCCTGCCTACCGCGAGCTGCTGTTCCTGTACTCGATCGCGCGCGATCTGGCCGAGCATGACGGTGCGCTGCCGAACACGCATGTCGACCTGCTGCTGCCGCTCGACGATCCGGGCGAGGAGCCGATCTCGCGCCTGAGCGCGAACACGAAGTCGGGCGACTTCCAGGCCAGCGCGCTGACGACGATGCCGCTCGACCTGGACGTGTCGTTCGCGCCCGGCGCCGCCCACGGTCCGGAGACGAAGCCATCGGCGACGCACCGCTCGGGCGAGCAAGCGATCGACTCGATCTTCATCGACTTCGACCTCGACGCGCCCGCCAAGGCGCCGAAATCGGGCAATCGCTGAGGCTGCGCGCCCCAGGTTCTCAGAGCCGCGCCAGGCGTGCGAGCGCCAGCTGCAGCGTCTCGTCCTTCTTCGCGAAGCAGAAGCGCGCGATGCGCTGCTCGAACCCACCCTGGTAGAACGCCGCCAGCGGGATCGCCGCGACGCCGATCTCGGTCGTCAGCCAGCGGCAGAAGTCGGCTTCGGCCAGATCGCTCACGGCGGAGTAATCGACGCACTGAAAGTAGCTGCCGCGGCTCGGCAGCACGCGCAGCCGCGTGCGCGCGAGCCCGTCGCGGAACAGGTCGCGCTTGCGCTGGTAGAACGCCGGCAGACCGAGGTGGTGCGACGCATCGGCCATGAAGCTGGCGAGCGCGTGCTGCATCGGCGTATTGACCGTGAACACGTTGAACTGGTGCACCTTGCGGAACTCGGCCGTCAGCGGGGCCGGCGCCGCCACGTAGCCGACCTTCCAGCCGGTCACGTGATAGGTCTTGCCGAAGCTCGAGACGACGAAGCTGCGCGCGGCCAGCTCGGGGAAGCGCGCCACGCTCTGGTGCTGCGCGCCGTCGAACACCATGTGCTCGTAGACCTCGTCGGCGACGACGAAGATGTCGGTGCCGCGCAGCAGCGCCGCGAGCTGTTCCATCTGCGCCGCCGACCAGACCGTGGCACTCGGGTTGTGCGGCGTGTTGATCACGATCGCGCGGGTGCGCGCCGTGATCGCGGCACCGATGCGCGCGAAGTCGGGCTCGAACGTGCCCGGCGTCAGCGGCACGTGAACGGCCGTGCCGCCG
The DNA here is from genome assembly GCF_056400745.1 of Rhizobacter sp. P5_A1. NCBI lineage: Bacteria > Pseudomonadati > Pseudomonadota > Betaproteobacteria > Burkholderiales > Sphaerotilaceae > Rhizobacter > Rhizobacter sp. P5_A1. The sequence goes on along the minus strand of NZ_JBFUKR010000005.1, from coordinate 92,054 downwards.
GCGAGCACGATGTTGGGCTCGTAGCTGTCGTAGCAGGGGTCGAGCACGATCACCTCGTCGCCCGGGTGCACGATGCCCAAGATGATCGTGATGATCGCCTGTGTCGCGCCGGCGGTGATCGTGATCTCGGTGCCGGGGTCGTACGCATGGCCGTACAGCGCCGCGACCTTGGCCGCGACGGCTTCGCGCAACGCCGGCACGCCGGGCATCGGCGGATACTGGTTCAGGCCGGCGCGCATCGCGGTATCGACCGCATCGAGCAGGCGCGGGTCGCAATCGAAATCCGGAAAGCCCTGGCCGAGGTTCACGGCACCGTGCTCGAGCGCGAGCGCCGACATCACGGTGAAGATCGTCGTGCCGACCTGCGGCAGGCGGCTCGAGATCGCGGGGGTCGGGAACGGGCGACTGTTCATGCGTGGCGTGTGGTTGAAAGACGGATCAGAGTTGATAGTCGTCGGCCTCGCCGGCCATCGCACCGACGATCAGCTTGCGGTTCAGGCGCTCCGAGAGCATCTCGGCGAACGCATAGACGAAGTTGCGCAGGTACGCGCCGCGCTTGAACGCGATGCGCGTGACGTTGCTGCCGAACAGGTGGCCGACCGAGCGCGCGACGAGGTCGCCGCCGGGTGGGTCATCGCGCACCGCGATTTCGGCGACGATGCCCACGCCCAGGCCGATGCGCACGTAGGTCTTGATGACGTCGGCGTCGATCGCCTCGAGCACGATGTTCGGCTTCAGGTTGCGCGTCGCGAAGGCCTGGTCGACGCGGGTGCGGCCGCTGAACGACGGGTGGTACGAGACCAGCGGCACCAGCGCCAGGTCTTCGAGCGAGATGCGCTCGACCTGCGCCAGCGGGTGGCCGGCCGGCATCACGACCGCGTGGCGCCACTCGTAGCAGGGCAGCGTGACGAGCTCGTCGAAGTCGGACAGCGCCTCGGTCGCGAGGCCGAGGTCGGCGACCTCGTCGCGCACCATGCGCGCCACCTGCTCCGGCGAGCCCTGGTGCAGGCTGATGTTGACCTTCGGGAAGCGCCGCCGCAGCTGCGCGACCGGCTCCGGCAAGAAGTAGCGCGCCTGCGTGTGGGTGGTCGCGATCGACAGCGTGCCGGCGTCCTGCATCGAGAACTCTTCGCCGATGCGCTTCAGGTTCCCGACCTCGCGCATGATGACCTCGATGCTCTTGAGCACCTGCTGGCCCGGCTCGGTGATGCGGCGCAGGCGCTTGCCGTGCCGCGCGAAGATGTCGACCCCGAGCTCGGCCTCGAGCTCGAGGATCGCCTTCGAGATGCCGGGCTGCGACGTGAACAACGCCTTCGCGGTCTCGGTCAGGTTCAGGTCGCGGCGCGCGGCTTCCTGGACGAAGCGGAACTGGTGCAGGTTCATGGCGAGGGCTCGTTCAGAAAATCGACGGCGGCGCCCGCCATCGCGTCGATCACGCTGTCAACCTCGCCGATCGGGCGTTGCAGATGCCACTGCACACGCGGGTGGGCCGTGCGCAGTTCGTCGACCAGCACCGGGAGATCGTTGCGAACATGACCGCCCGCACCGAGAAAGAGCGGCACGACATCGATGCGCGCGCAGCCGGCCTGCGCGAGCGCGTCGCCGGCTGCGCGCAAGGTCGGCGTCATCAACTCGAGGAACGCGAGCCGCACTTCGAGCGCCGGGTCGCGCTCACGCACGCGCTGCGCGACGGCCTCGAACGGCCCGGCCCAGCGCGGGTCGCGCGCGCCGTGCGCGAACAGCACGATCCCGCGCTTCATGTTGGCCTCATCGGTAGCGCACCAGCCAGCTGAAGGCCGCGAACGACAGCAGCAGGTACAGCAGGCTCGGCGCGGCGGCGACCATCCACGGCGTCCAGTCGCGCAGCAGCCCGAGGTGGCCGGCGACATTGTTCAGCAGCACGAAGCTGATGCCCAGCATGATGCCGCCGAAGACCTTCAGGCTGACCCCGCCGGCGCGCGCGTGCATGTACGCGAACGGCAGCGCGAGGCCGACCATCACGAGGCATGCGAACGGATAGAGCGCACGTTTCCAGAACTGGATCTGGTGGCTCTGCGCGGCCTGTTCGTTGTCGGCAAGGTGCACGATGTAGCGCGCCAGGTCGATCGTCGACATCGAACTGACCGGCGAGACGGCGCCCGCCACCATCGCGGTCGACAGGTTGCTGTGCCACGCGAACTCGGGCAGCTTCTCTTCGGGCACCTGCACGCTGCCGCCGGTGGCAGCGTCGGCGGCCCAGCGCGTCACCGTCACGTCTTGCAGCGCCCAGGTCTGGTTCGGCTCGACCCGCGCGCTGGCCGCGCCGATGCGGCGCAGCAGGCGGCCGTCGGCATCGAATTCGAAGATGCGGATGTCGTGCAGCAGCGCCTTCGGCCCGGCCGAGCCCACATTGATCGAGTAGCTGCGTTCCCGCGGCGTGCCGACGTGATCCTTGTCCTTCAGCCAGGCCCCCGAGCGGCCGAGCTTCATGCCGCCCTTGACCGTCGCCTGCACCTGCGTCGCCTGGCGCTCGCTGAGCGGCGCGAGGTAGTCGCCGACGACGAAGGTCAGCACGCCGAACACCAGCCCGAGCGTCGTCAGCAGCGACAGCGCGCGCCATGGGCCGAGCCCGCCGGTGCGCAGGATCGTGTACTCGGACGACTGCGCCATGCGCGAGAGCGAGTAGATCGTGCCGATCAGCACCGCGATCGGCGCGACCTCGTAGAAGTGCCCCGGCAGCAGCAGCAGCGAGTACAAGGTCGCCTGCAGCATGGTGTAGCCGTTCTGGCCGACATCGCCGAGCTCGTCGATGAAGTCGATGAAGAACGACAGCGACAGGAAGGCCAGCGCGACGAACGCGACCGCGGTCACGATGTCGACGTAGAACAGCCGGCGGACGGTCTTCATTGGGTGACCTCCGCGCTGCGCGCTGCGGTGCGGGCCCAGGGTCCACGAAGTGGCCCCTTCGTGGCCCTTGGCGGCCGGGCGGGGCTCATGCCGGCGCCGCCCGCGCGGCGAGCCGGGCACGCCAGGCGCCGCGCCGGTTCGCGTTCTCGCGCCACCAAAGCAGCCCGATCGCGATCACGAACGCCGCGCCGTGCGCGAGCACCAGCGCCGCGCCCATGCCGATCTTGGCGCCGGCGACCCAGGCCTGCGAGAGGTTGATCACGTTGTAGTAGATCGCGAAGGTCAGCAGCGCGAACAGCAGGTTCCAGTTGCTCGCGCGGCGCGGATTCGAGGCCGAGAGGCCGATCCCGAGCAGCACCATGTTGGCGCCGCCGAGCAGCAGCCCGAGGCGCCAGACCAGTTCGCCCTGATTGCGTGGCGTCGGGTCGACCAGCAGCGCGAAGGTGGTGCGCGCCTTCGGGGGCAGGTTGTCCAGGCCCGAGATCACGCGTTCGCCGGCGCGCGCGCTGTAGCCCTCGAAGCGCGCCAGCGTCTTGTCGCCGGTGCGCAGGTTTTCTTCGTTCTGCTGGCCGCGCGAGAGCTGCAGGAAGCGGTCGTCGCCGACCATCTCGATGCGGCCGCTGTGCGCCGAGGTCACCGATTCGGAGCCGGGCAGCGAGCTCAGGATGAAGACGTTGCGGCCGGTCCGGCTGTCGGCCGGATCGCGCTCGATGAAGAACACGCGCGTGCCGTCGTTCGAGGTCTGGAACTGCCCCGGCGTGACGCGCGAGAGGTCGGAGCGCCGCTCGAAGCGTTCCTTCAGCTCGACGCCGCGCTGGTTCTGCCACGGCCACACGAACAGCGCAAGCAGCCCGATCACGAGCAGCACCGGCCAGCACACGCGCAGCACCGGCCGCACGAAGCGCGTCAGGCCGATGCCGCTGGCGAACCAGATCGTCATCTCGCTCTCGCGGTACATGCGCGACAAGGTCGCGACGATCGCGATGAACAGCGACAGCGCAAGCATCGTCGGCAGGTGACCGAGCGCGACATAGCCGAGCAGCAGCACCACGTCCTGCGGCGCGACATGGCCGCCGGCGGCCTGGCCGAGGGTGCGGATCAGCATCATCGTCAGCACGATGGTGAGGATGACCACCAGCGTGGCACCGAAGTTGCGCGCCAGTTCTCGGCGCAAAGTGGAATCGAATAACATCGTCGGCTTGTCTAAAGGACTTCCCGATTATGGACTTTCGTCATCAGATTTCGTCTCTCGAGGCCCTGGCAAACCAGAGCTGCGATGCGCTCGTGCTCGTCGTCACCGGTGACGCGGTCGATCCGGCACTGGCCTCGCCGCTCGCCGCGGCACTGAGCGACGCGCTCGCGCAGGGCGACCTCACGCTGAAGGCCGGCAAGAGCCTGTACCTGCATCGGCCGGCCGGCGTGCGCGCGGCGCGGGTCGTGTTCGCGGCCGCCGGCGGCACGACCGCGAAAGCGGTCAAGGCGGCAGTCGCGAACGGCATCCACCTGGTGAAGGAAAGCGGGGCCAAGCATGTCGCGGTCGGCCTGGCCGGCGCTGGCGCGCTGACCGATGCGCACGCCGAGGCGGTCGTCGCCGCGGCGCGCGAATCGACCTACCTCTATCGTCACACCAAGCCGAGCGCGCCGGCCGCGTCGAAGCTCGAGAAGCTGACGCTGCTGTGCAGCAAGGCGGACGCCAAGTCGGTCCAGCAAGGCTTGCTGCGCGGCCATGCGATCGCCGCCGGCGTGAACCTCGCGCGCGAATGTGCGAACCGCCCCGGCAACCACTGTACGCCGACCTACCTCGCCGAGCAGGCGAAGAAGCTCGGCAAGGACTACGCGCTGAAGGTCGAGGTGCTCGATCGCAAGGCCTGCGAGAAGCTCGGCATGGGCTCGTTCCTCGCGGTCGCGCAGGGCTCCGACGAGCCGCTGCGCTTCATCGTCGCGCGCTACGACGGCGCGGCCAAGACGCAGGCGCCGGTCGTCCTCGTCGGCAAGGGCATCACCTTCGACACCGGCGGCATCTCGCTGAAGCCCGGCCCCGAGATGGACGAGATGAAGTTCGACATGGGCGGCGCCGCGAGCGTCCTGGGCACGCTGCGCGCGGTCGCCGAGCTGAAGCCGAAACTGAACCTGGTCTGCATCATCCCGTCGTGCGACAACATGCCCAGCGGCAGCGCGGTCAAGCCCGGCGACGTGGTCAAGAGCATGTCGGGCCAGACGATCGAGATCCTGAACACCGATGCCGAAGGCCGGCTGATCCTGTGCGATGCGCTGACCTACGCCGAGCGCTTCAAGCCGGCGGTCGTCGTCGACGTCGCGACGCTGACCGGCGCGTGCGTGATCGCGCTCGGCCACCATCACTCGGGCCTGTTCACCGCCGACGACAAGGTCGCCGAGGAGATGCTCGCCGCGAGCAACAAGGGCCTCGACCCGTGCTGGCGCATGCCGCTCGATGAAGAATACGACGCCGGCCTGAAGAGCAATTTCGCCGACATGGCCAACATCGCCGGCCGCCCGGGCGGCGCCATCACCGCGGCGATGTTCCTGAAGCGCTTCACCGGCAAGTACCCGTGGGCGCACCTCGACATCGCCGGCACCGCCTGGAAGTCGGGCGCCGCGAAGGGTGCCACCGGCCGCCCGGTGCCCTTGCTGACGCATTTCGTGCTCGGCCACGCGGGCTGACGGCGGGCGTCGCTTCGGTCATCCCATGACGGAAGTCAGTTTCCATTTCAACGTCCCGGACCGGACGGACTACACCTGCCGCCTGGTGCGCAAGGCGACGCGCAACGGCGCGAGCGTCGTGCTGACCGGCCCGGCGCCGGCGCTGGCCCATTTCGACCGTGCACTCTGGACCTTCGACGACCTCGAGTTCCTGCCGCACCTGATGCCACGCGCCGGTCAGCCGGTCGCGGAGCGGCTGCGCGCCGCCACCAGGGTCTGGCTCGTGCAGGACGCCAGCGAGGCGGCGCAGCATGACGTGCTCGTCAATCTGGGCCGCGACGCGCCGGCGGGTTTCGAGAGCTTCGAGAAGGTGATCGAGATCGTTTCGCCGGACGACGAGGACCGTCTCGCGGCGCGTGCGCGCTGGAAGCACTACGCCGCGCGCGGTTACGCGATCGCCAAGCACGAGGTGCGCGGATGAGCACCGGCGGGCCGCCCGACCGGGTGCCCACCCTGACCGAGGTCGTCGCGTGGCCGCAGCGCGCCGCGGCATCGCCCGCCGAGGCCCCGCCGGTGGCGCCGGCCGAGGCGCAGCCGTTCGAAGGCGATGTCCTCGCGGTGCCGTCCCCGGCGCTGCGCGCGGCCGAGGAGCAGATGATCCAGGGCGTGCTGCTCGAGCTGCAGCGCCAGGTCGAGCTGATGCTCGATTACCGGATGCGCGAAGTGCTGACCCCCTTGCTGGCGCGCGCCGCCGACGGGATCGTGCGCGAGGCGCGCACCGAGCTGGCATCGACCTTGCGTGACGTGGTCGCTCGTGCGGTGGCGCAGGAACTGGCGCGTCATCGCATCCGTTGACCCGCGCGTTGTGGGTTCACCCGGAAGCTGCGCAGCGCCTTGAGGCGTGCGGGCTTGAAGGCGGCGGGCGCCCCGTGCATCCACTAGGTAGATTGCTTTTTTTTTGGGGTATGGTGTCGCCCGTTGACATATCAACCGTTTCCTTTGTTTGAACATTCCATCTGGAGGTTTTGCATGCAAGTCAAACTGAACGCGGTCGTTGCCGCGGCGTTGGTGGTGGTCGGTGGCGCAGCGTACGCGCAAGATGCGGTCGTCAAGATCGGCCACGTCGGCCCGACCAGTGGCGCCATCGCCCACCTCGGCAAGGACAATGAAAACGGCGCCCGCATGGCCATCGACGACCTGAACGCCAAGGGCGTGACGATCGGCGGCAAGAAGGTCAAGCTCGAGCTGCTGGCCGAAGATGACGGTGCCGATCCGAAGCAGGGCACGGCGGTCGCGCAAAAGCTCGCCGACGCGAAGGTGGTCGGCGTGATCGGTCACCTGAACTCGGGCACGACGATTCCTGCATCGAAGATCTACTCCGATGCCGGCATCCCGCAAATCTCGCCGTCGGCAACGAACCCGAAGTACACCCGCCAGGGCTTCAAGACCGCGTTCCGCGTGGTTGCCGACGACGTGCACCTCGGCAGCACCCTCGGCAAGTACGCCGTGAAGGAACTGAAGGGCAAGTCGATCGCCGTGATCGATGACCGCACCGCCTACGGCCAGGGCGTCGCCGAAGAGTTCACGAAGGCCGTCAAGGCTTCGGGCGGCGCGATTGCCGACACGCAGTTCACGACCGACAAGGCCACCGACTTCACCGCGATCCTGACCCAGATCAAGTCGAAGAAGCCCGACGTCGTGTTCTTCGGCGGCATGGACGCCGTCGCCGGCCCGATGATCCGCCAGATGAAGCAGCTCGGCATCACCGCCAAGTTCATGGGCGGCGACGGCATCTGCTCGGCCGAACTGCCGAAGCTGGCGGGCGGCGCGATGGCCGACGGCCAGGTCGTGTGCGCCGAAGCAGGCGGCGTCGAGGGCGAGCAGAAGGTCGGCATGGAGAAGTTCCGCGCCGACTACAAGAAGAAGTTCGGCATCGACGTCCAGGTCTACGCGCCGTACGTGTACGACGCGACCAACGTGATGGTCGCCGCGATGGTCAAGGCCGGTTCGTCCGACCCGAAGGTCTACCTGCCGGTGCTGGCCAAGACCGCTGGCTACAAGGGCGTGACCGGCACGATCGCGTTCGACGACAAGGGCGACATCAAGAACGGCGCGCTGACGCTGTTCACGTACAAGGGCGAGAAGCGCGACCAGATCGCAGTGGTTCGATAAACGGGGCTTCGCCACCGTTCAGCGGGGCGCCTTCGGGCGCCCCTTTTGTTTGGGGCTGGTTTGGCGCTGCCGCTCCGACTACAACCGAAGGTCGGCGCCCGCGGCGGCGAGCAGCAGCAGGGTGCCGGCGGGCAGCGCGATCTCGACTTCGCCCTGGCCGTGCCACGATCCGCGGCCGGTCGGGTCGCTGCTGTCGAGGATCGCCTCCCACACGCCCGCGGGCAGCATGAAGGTCGTGTCGTCGGCCTCGGCATTGACCAGCAGCAGCAGCGGCGCTGCGGCGCGGCCGGGCTCGCCGATCAGGCAACCGAGCACGCGCGCCTCGGGGTCGCGCCAGCCGGCGTCCTGCAGCGGCGCGCAGTCGCGGCCGAACCAGCTCAGATCGTGCAGCCCGAGCGGATCGGTCAGGCCGCTGTACCAGCGGTTCGCGAACGGTTGCGCGAGGCGCCGCACGGCGCAGACGCGCGCGGTGAACTCGATCAGATCGGTGTCGGCGTTCGACCAGTCGATCCAGGTGATCTCGCTGTCGTGGCAGTACGGGTTGTTGTTGCCGCGCTGCGTGTGGCCCAGCTCGTCGCCGGCGCACAGCATCGGCGTGCCCTGCGCGAGCAGCGCGACCGCGAGCAGCGCGCGCTGCAGGCGCCCGCGCAGCAGGTTCACCGCCGGGTCGTCGCTGGCGCCTTCGACGCCGGCGTTGAAGCTCAGGTTGTTGGCGGTGCCGTCGCGGTTGTCTTCGAGGTTCGCGAGGTTGTGCCGCTCGTCGTAGCTGAGCAGATCGCGCAAGGTGAAGCCGTCGTGCGAAATCGTGTAGTTGACCGACTCGGCCGGCGCGCGGCCGCGTGCCTGGTACACGTCGGACGAGCCGCACAGCCGCTGCGCGAACGCACCGCGGTGGCTCGGGCGGCGGAGCCAGAAGCCACGCATCTCGTCGCGGAACTTGTCGTTCCACTCGGCCCAACCGTTCGGAAAGCCGCCGACCTGGTAGCCGCCCGGGCCGAGGTCCCAGGGCTCGGCGATCATCTTGACGCGCGCCAGCACCGGGTCTTGCGCGACCGCGGCGAAGAACGCCGCGCGGCGATCGAAACTTCCTTCGTCGCCCCAGGCGCGCGCGAGCACCGGCGCGAGGTCGAAGCGATAGCCGTCGACGTGCATTTCGCGGACCCAGTAACGCATCGAATCCATCACCAGTTGCAGCACGCGCGGGTGGCGCAGGTCGATCGTGTTGCCGCAGCCGGTGTCGTTCTCGTAGTCGCTGCGCGCATCGGGCGGCAGCCGGTAGTAGGACGCGTTGTCCAGTCCCCTGAACGCGATCGTCGGGCCGCTCGCATCGCTCTCGGCGCTGTGGTTGAAGACGACGTCGAGGATGACCTCGATGCCCGCCCGGTGCAGCGCCTTGACCATCCCGCGGAACTCGTTGCGCAGCGCCGCGCCGTCGTCCTTCGTGGTGCCCAGGCGCGGCTCGAGCGCGAAGAAGCCGATCGTGTTGTAGCCCCAGTAGTTCGTCAGCCCGGCGCGGACCAGGCGCTCTTCGTCGACGCGCCGGTGCACCGGCAGCAGGCTGACCGCCGTGACGCCGAGCCGCTGCAGGTGCGCGATCGATGCCTCGTGGGCGAGCCCGGCATACGTGCCGCGCAGCGGCTCGGGCAGCGCCGGGTTGAGCTTCGAGAAGCCCTTCACGTGCAGCTCGTACAGCACCGTGTCGGCGAGCGAGGTCGCGGGCGCGCGGTCGTCGCCCCAGGCGAAGGCATCGTGCGTGACGCGGGCCTTGAGCGCGGTGGCCGCGTTGTCGTGTCCGTCCATCTGCTTCGGGTGCATGCGATCGGCACCGAAGTGCGCGCCCGACCAGTCGAAGCGGCCGACGATCTCGCGCGCGTAAGGGTCGAGCAGCAGCTTGGTCGGGTTGAAGCGATGGCCCTTGTCGGGGCGCCACGGGCCGTGCGCCCGCAGGCCATAGATCAGCCCCGGTCTTGCGCCGGCGAGGTGGCCGTGCCAGATGTCGCCGCTGCGGCCCGGCAGGCGCAGCCGTGCGGTCTCGCGCGTGCCGGTCGCGTCGAACAGGCACAGGTCGATCGCCTGCGCATGGGCCGAGAAGACCGCGAAGTTCACGCCGTGTTCGTCGACGTGCGCACCGATCGGCCACGGTCGGCCCGCCGTCAGCGCGAGCGGTGCCGCCGCCGTGGCCGCCGCCTTCGCGCGGCGCCGCTTCAGGCCTTCCATTCGAACATCACCGTGGCCAGTGGCGGCAGGTCGATCACGATCGAGTGAGCGCGGCCGTGGAACGGCAGGTTCTGCGCGGTCGCCGCGCCCAGCGGCGTGCCGGCATTGCTGCCGCCGTAGTGCACCGAGTCGGTGTTGATGCATTCGCGGTAGCTGCCGGCATTCGGCACGCCGACGCGGTAACCCGGCTGCGGCGTCGGCGTGAAGTTGCAGACGACGACGATCAGCGTGCCGGTATCGGCACCGCGCCGGATGAAGCTCAGCACCGAGTGCGCGGCGTCGTCGTGGGCGATCCACTCGAAGCCGTCGGGCGTGAAGTCGCGCTGGTGCAGCGCGGGCGTCGCGCGGTAGAACGCGTTCAGGTCGCGCAGCAGCCTGCGCATGCCGTCGTGAAGGTTGGCGGGAGAGGCATCGTCGAGCAGGTGCCAGTCGAGGCTGCGGTCGTGGTTCCACTCGCGCTCCTGCGCGAACTCGCAGCCCATGAACAGCAGCTTCTTGCCCGGGTGGCCGAACATGTAGCCGTAGTACGCGCGCAGGTTCGCGAACTTCTGCCAGCGGTCGCCCGGCATCTTGGTCAGCATCGAACCCTTGCCGTGCACGACCTCGTCGTGCGAGATCGGCAGCACGAAGTTCTCGTTGAACGCGTAGACCAGGCTGAAGCTCATTTCGCTCTGATGGTGCCGGCGGTGGATCGGGTCACGCTGGATGTACTGCAGCGTGTCGTGCATCCACCCCATGTTCCATTTGTAGTGGAAGCCCAGGCCGCCGGCGTAGGTCGGGCGCGAGACGCCGGGGAACGCGGTCGACTCCTCGGCCAGCGTGACCGCTTGCGGCCGCTCGCCGCCGACGACCTCGTTCATGCGCTTCAGGAAGCCGATCGCCTCGAGGTTCTCGCGCCCGCCGTGGCGGTTCGGGATCCACGCGCCGGCCTCGCGGCTGTAGTCGCGATACAGCATCGACGCGACCGCGTCGACGCGCAGGCCGTCGACGTTGTAGCGCTCGAGCCAGTACAGCGCGTTGGCGACCATGAAGTTGCCGACCTCGGTGCGGCCGAAGTTGTAGATCAGCGTGTTCCAGTCCTGGTGAAAGCCTTCGCGCGGATCGGCGTACTCGTACAGGTGCGTGCCGTCGAACTCGGCCAGCCCGTGCGCGTCGGACGGGAAATGCGCCGGCACCCAGTCGAGCAGCAGCCCGAGCCCCTCGGCATGGCAGCGATCGACGAAGCGGCGAAACCCTGCGGCGTCGCCGAAGCGCGCGGTCGGCGCGTACAGCCCGATCGGCTGGTAGCCCCATGAGCCGTCGAACGGGTGTTCGCTGACCGGCAGCAGCTCGAGGTGCGTGAAGCCCATCTCGCGCGCATACGGCACGAGTTCGCTGGCGAGTTCGTCCCAGTTCAGGAAGCGGCCATCGGGGCCGCTCGCGTGATCGTGCTTGCGCCGCCACGAGCCGAGGTGGACCTCGTAGATGCTGATCGGCGCGTCGTGCGCATTCGCGCGCTGGCGCGCCGCGGATTTCGGCGCCACCGCCGGCAGGCCTGCGACGACGCTCGCGGTCGCCGGCCGCAGCTCGCACTGCAGCGCGTACGGGTCGGCCTTCTGCGGCAGCACGCGGCCGTCGCGCGCACGGATCTGGTACTTGTAGCGCGCGCCGGCGCCGACGCCGGGCAGGAAGATCTCCCAGACGCCGCATTCGCGCCGCAGCCGCATCGGGTGGCGGCGTGCGTCCCACAGGTTGAAGTCGCCGACGACGCTGACCTGCGACGCGTTCGGCGCCCACACCGCGAAGCTCGTGCCGGTGACGCCGAGCAGCATGCGCTGCGTGGCGCCGAGGACCTCGAACGGCCGCAGGTGCGAGCCTTCGCCGAGCAGCCAGATGTCCAGATCGCTGAGCACCGGCGGAAAGCGATACGGGTCGTCGACGATCGCCGAGTGGCCGTCGCCCCAACGCACCTGCAAGCGGTAGTTCGGCCGCTCGGCGGCATCGAGCAGCGCGCCCTCGAAGAAGCCGTCGGCGCGGCGCGGCTTCAAGGCGCCGAGCAGCTCACCGTTGCTCGCGTCGAGCACCGCGACCTGCGTGGCGCCGGGCAGCAATGCGCGCAGCCAGAAGCGGCCGTCGACATCGGTATGGAGGCCGAGCACCGCGAACGGATCCCCGTGCGCGGCGTCGCGCAGCAGGTCGATCTGGTGGTCGTCGAGCATGCGGATCGGATTGTCGGCCTCAGCGCACTTCGGGCACGATGTTCCAGATCTCGTTCGCATACGCGCGAATCGTGCGGTCCGACGAGAACACCCCCATGCCGGCGACGTTCGCGATCGCGCGTTCGGCCCACTCGCCCGGCTCGCGGTACAGCGCGTCGACGCGCAGCTGGGCCGCGACATAGGCCTCGTAGTCGGCCAGCAGCAGGTAATGATCGCCGCCCCACAGCAGCGAATCGACCAGGCCGCGGTAGCGCGCCGGCTCGTCGCGCGAGAACAGCCCGCCGGAGATCGCATCGAGCACCGCCTTCAGCGCCGGGACGCTCTGGTAGTAGCGCATCGGCTGGTAGCCGCTGCGCTTCAGCGCCTGCACCTCGGGCGTTTTCAGGCCGAAGATGAAGATGTTGTCGTCGCCGACGTTCTGGCGGATCTCGATGTTCGCGCCGTCGTCGGTGCCGATCGTCAGCGCGCCGTTCAGCGCGAGCTTCATGTTGCCGGTGCCCGAGGCCTCGGTCCCGGCGGTCGAGATCTGCTCCGACAGATCGGCGCCCGGCATGATGGTCTCGGCGACCGAGACGCCGTAGTTCGGCACGAACACGATCTTCAGCTTGTCGCCGACGTGCGGGTCGTTGTTGACGACGCTGCCGACATCGTGGATCAGCCGGATGATGTTCTTCGCCATCGCGTAGCTCGATGCCGCCTTGCCGGCGAAGATCACCGTGCGCGGCACCCAGTCGCGCCCGTCGGGGCCGGTCGGGCTCGCCAGGATCGCCTGGTAGCGCGTGATCACGTGCAGCACGTTCAGCAGCTGGCGCTTGTACTCGTGGATGCGCTTGACCTGCACGTCGAACAGGCTCGCCGGATCGACGCGCACGCCGGTCTTGCGCTCGATCAGCGTGGCCAGGCGCGCCTTGTTGTGGCGCTTGACGGTCATGAACGCATCGCGAAAACCGGCGCTGGCCTTGACCTTGTGCAGCTCCTTCAGCTGGTCGAGATCGAGCCGCCAGCCCTTGCCGAGCGTGCGGTCGAGCAGCTCCGAGAGTCCCGGGTTCGCCTGCGCGAGCCAGCGTCGCGGCGTCACGCCGTTCGTCATGTTCGTGAAGCGCTCGGGCCACAGGCTCGCGAAGTCCTTGAAGATCGTCTGCACCAGCAGCTCGGAGTGCAGCGCCGAGACGCCGTTGACCTTGTGGCTGCCGACGATCGACAGGTTCGCCATGCGCACGCGGCGCTCGCCGCGCTCGTCGATCAGCGACAGGCTGGACATGAACTCGGTGTCGCCCGGGCGGTGCTTGGCGGCCAGGTCCATCAGCTCCTGGTTGATGCGGAAGATGATCTCGAGGTGGCGCGGCAGCACGTGCTGCATCAGCGCGACCGGCCAGGTCTCGAGCGCCTCGGGCATCAGCGTGTGGTTGGTGTACGAGAACACGCGGCCGCAGATCGCCCAGGCCTGCTCCCAGTGCATCGAGTGCTCGTCGCAGAGCACGCGCATCAGCTCGGCGATGCCGATCGCCGGGTGCGTGTCGTTCAGGTGGATTGCGACCTTCTCGGCCAGGTTCGACAGCGTGTCGTGTTCGCTCAGGTGCCGGTCGATCAGGTCCTGCATCGATGCGGCGACGAAGAAGTACTCCTGGCGCAGGCGCAGCTCGCGGCCGGCCGGCGTGCTGTCGTTCGGGTACAGCACCCACGAGATGTTCTCGTACTCGTTCTTCGCGCTCGCGGCGCGCGCGTAGTCGCCGGTGTTGAACGCGTTCAGGTCGATGTGCGCCGGCGCGGCCGCCTTCCACAGCCGCAGGGTGCTGACCTTGTCGGTGCCGTGGCCGGGCACGACCATGTCGTAGGCCTTGGCCGCGACTTCGGCGTTCGGGCGCCACAGCGCGCGCGCCGTCGTGCCGCTGCCGGTGTGCTCGACCCAGCCGCCGAAGCGCACCGGGTAGGTCACCGCGGCGCGCGGGAACTCCCACGCGGTGCCGTCTTCGAGCCACGGATCGGGGTGCTCGATCTGCGCGCCGTTCTTGATCTCCTGCGCGAACATGCCGTACTCGTAGCGGATGCCGTAGCCGAACGAGGGCAGGCCCAGGGTCGCCATCGAGTCGAGAAAGCAGGCCGCCAGCCGGCCGAGGCCGCCGTTGCCGAGCGCGGCGTCGGGCTCGTGATCGGCGACGTCTTCGAGGCGCTGCGCATGCGCGTTGATCGCCGCCGCCGCCTCGCCGCGCAGGTCGAGCGCGGCGAGCGCGTTCGAGAGCGTGCGACCCATCAGGAACTCCATCGAGAGGTAGTAGACGCGCCGCGCCTTCTCCTCGGTCTGCTGCGACTGCGTGCGCACCCAGCGCTGCGAGAGCTTCTGGCGCGCGACCTGCGAGACGGCCTGCATCAGGTCGTTGGGCGAAGCGTCGCTCGGCACGACGCCGACGTGATCGAGGAGTTCCTCGTCGACGCCGGTGGCGACGCTGCGCATCGAAGGCTGGTAATTGGGTATCACTGTCGGATCCTTCGTCGTCTGAAAATTGAAGACTCGGCCAGTGTCGCATCGGGCACGCCGCGCTGCAGCACGGGCTCGCAATTTTTGCGCCCGTTACCCGCGGCGCGCGCCGCGGCCGATCCGGGAAGACCGCGAGTGTTGCGCTGGCGCGAAAACGGCCACACTGAAGCCGCGATTGGCCCGCGCGATGCGCCCGGGCCACAATAAAGCCACCTCGAGGAGACGACAAGATGACGCCCGACGAACTGGCCCTGAGCCTGGACCTTCCGAAACGTGCGGTCGCATTGGTGCTGGCCGGCGGGCGCGGCAGCCGGCTGAAGAGCCTGACCGACCGGCGCGCGAAGCCGGCGGTGTACTTCGGCGGCAAGTTCCGCATCGTCGACTTCGCGCTGTCGAACTGCCTGAATTCCGGCATCCGCCGCATCGGCGTGATCACCCAGTACAAGAGCCACAGTCTGCTGCGCCACGTGCAGCGCGGCTGGGGCTTCCTGAAGAGCGAGATGAACGAGTTCGTCGACCTGCTGCCGGCGCAGCAGCGCACCGACGACGAGAGCTGGTACCGCGGCACCGCCGACGCGGTCTACCAGAACCAGGACATCCTCGCGAGCTACGGTGCCGACTACATCGTCGTGCTCGCCGGCGATCACATCTACAAGATGAACTACGCGCTGATGCTCGCCGACCATGTCGCCAAGGGGCGCGACTGCACGGTCGGCTGCATCGCGGTGCCGCGCATGGAAGCGACCGCCTTCGGCGTGATGGCGGTCGACGACAAGGACCGGATCCTCGACTTTGTCGAGAAGCCGGCCGATCCGCCGCCGATGCCGAACGACCCGGACCGCGCGCTCGCGAGCATGGGCATCTACATCTTCAACGCGAAGTTTCTCTACAAGGAGCTCGAGCGCGACATCAATGACCCCGCGTCGAGCCACGATTTCGGCAAGGACATCATTCCGCGCGCCGTGAAGAACGGCAACGCCGTGGCGCATCCGTTCGCGCTCAGCGCGGTCGGCACGCGCCACAACGAGGAACCGTACTGGCGCGATGTCGGCACGATCGACGCGTACTGGGACGCCAACATCGACCTGACCGCGACCGATCCGCTGCTCAACCTGTACGACACGCGCTGGCCGATCTGGACCTATCAATCGCAGCTGCCGCCGGCCAAGTTCGTCCACAACCAGGACGACCGGCGCGGCATGGCGATCGAGTCGGTGGTCTCGGGCGGCTGCATCGTCTCGGGCAGCGTGCACCGCTCGGTGCTGTTCTCGAGCGTGCGCGTGCATTCGTATTCGATCGTCAGCTGGTCGGTGCTGCTGCCCGGCGTGCAGGTCGGCCGGCATGCGCGGGTCACGCGCGCGGTCATCGACCGCGGCTGCACGATTCCAGACGGCATGGTGGTCGGCGAAGACGCCGCGCTCGACGCAGAACGTTTCTACCGCTCGGAGAACGGCATCACGCTGGTCACGCGCGAGATGCTCGACAAGCTCAGCACATGACCGCGGGCCGCAACCCACGAATGAAAGTGCTGCATGTCGGCGCCGAGATCTTTCCGCTCGTCAAGACCGGCGGCCTTGCCGATGTTCTTGGTGCGCTGCCGCAGGCGCTGATCGGGCAGGGCACCGATGTCCGGCTGCTGCTGCCGGGGCTGCCGGCGATCGCCGATGCGGTGTTGCACCAGAAGACGGTCTGCGAGATCGGCGCCTGCTTCGGTGCTGCGCGCGTCACGCTGCGGCTCGGGCAGATGCCGTACAGCCGTGTGCCGGTCTACGTGATCGACGCGCCGGTGCTTTACCGCCGGCCCGGCAGCCCGTACCAGGACAGCGACGGCAGCGAGTGGCCCGACAACGCGCAGCGTTTCGCGCTGCTCGGCTGGGTCGGCGCGCACCTCGCGTCCGGCGAGCTCGATCCGGGCTGGCGCCCGCAGCTCCTGCACGCCCACGACTGGCATGCGGCGATGGCCTGCGCGTATGTCGCGGCGCACCCACCGGCGAGCGCGGCGACCGTCTTCACGGTGCACAACCTCGCGTACCAGGGGCTGTTCCCGAGCGACGACTTCGCGCTGCTCGGCCTCGCGGCGCGCTTCATGTCGTCGACCGGTCTCGAGTACCACCAGCAGCTGTCATTCATGAAGGCTGGCCTGAAGTTCGCGCAGCGCGTGACGACCGTCAGCCCGACCTACGCGCGCGAGATTGGCACGCACGAGTTCGGCTTCGGTCTCGACGGCGTGATCCGCGGCCGCGGCACCGACGTGAGCGGCGTGCTGAACGGCGTCGACGGCGAGGTCTGGGACCCGTCCACCGATGCCGGCCTGGCCGCGCGCTACAGCCCGGCCGAACTCGACGGCAAGGCGCGCTGCAAGCTCGCGCTGCAGACCGAGCTGGGCCTCGCTGCGCGGACCGACGCACCGGTGTTCGGCGTGGTCAGCCGGCTGACCTCGCAGAAGGGCCTCGACCTCGTGCTCGGCGCGTTGCCCGGGCTGCTCAAGCGCGGGGGCCAGCTCGCGCTGCAGGGCGCCGGCGAGCCGGCGCTCGAGGCCGCGTTCGCGGCGGCCGCGAAGGCGCACCCGGGCGAGGTCGCGGTGCGCATCGGCTACGACGAGGCCTTCGCGCACCGCCTGATCGCCGGTGCTGACGCGATCGTCGTGCCGTCGCGCTTCGAGCCCTGCGGCCTGACGCAGTTGTACGGGTTGCGCTACGGCACCGTGCCGGTCGTGCGGCGGGTCGGCGGACTCGCCGACACCGTGGTCGACGCGAGCGACGAGACGCTCGCCGCCGATCGCGCGACCGGCTTCAGCTTCGATGCCGCGACGCCCGCCGTGCTCGACGCCGCGATCCAGCGGGCGATCGCGATCCACGCGCAGCCCGAGCGCTGGCGGCGCCTGATGCTGCGCGGCATGGCGCAGGACTTCTCGTGGGACGGCTCGGCCCGCGCCTACGTGGCGCTGTACCGCGAGCTGATCGCCCAGCTGGTGCCGCGTCCGACTGAATAGACGGGGTAGGGCGCCGCGCCGGTTCAGCGCGTCAGCCCGCCTTGCAGCGCGAGGCACGCGTTGCCGATCCAACAAGCACACACATTTGCTACGTCTGGCATGTCCCGTGCATGCCTTGAAGGCTGTTGTCACATTCGGCGGCTACAACAGCAAGCCAGCGTGCGCTCGCCCGCCTCGTTCTGGAGGATCGTCCCGGTGTACCTCTTGACCATCGTGTTTCTCGTGTCGCACGTCAGCATCTCTTCGGTGCACGCATCGAAGGATGCCTGCGAGCGGGCCGCCGAACACGCACGCCTCGCGACGGCCGGAGCGCAAGCCGTCGAATCGGCGCGCTGCGAACCGTTGCAGCCGATGGCGATCAAGTAGGCAGCCCGATCGCGGGTCGGGCTCGCGCGTGCGGCGCGCTGCCTGTTCGCCTACAAGCTCACGCGACGCGCCGGCAGGCGCGTCTGCGGGCGATCGTCCGACAGGCATCGACCGCCGCGAGGCGCAGGCTGGAGGCCACGACATCTTGTCGGGTCTCCCGCATGAACACCGACCCTCATTCCAGGCCCCACGACAACGCCACCCACGCAGGCCGCCGCGAAACGCCCGTTTCAGGCGACCGGGCCGAAGCGCCGACACCGCTCCCGCCCATGTGGTCGAGGCGCTTCATGGACATCTTCGGGGTGACGCCCGCGGGCGCGGACATCGATGCCCCACGGGCCTCGGCCCGACGGCGCTGAGCGCTCAGCCCGAAAGTACGCTCTCACCGAGTCGCGAAAAGAGGCGCAGGACGCGGTCCATGTCGGCATGCAAGAGCCGGTCGCCGACGTAGATCTCGGTGGCACTCCATCCGGGCACTTCGGCCGACCGCAGGCCACCGACAAGCCAGCACCGCTCTTCTGCCGCGATCCGGTCACGTGCACTCGCGACGACATCGACAGGCGCCGCGAAGTACAGATGCAGCATGTTCGTCTGCGGTGTTGCCGGATTCACGCGAAACGCGGCGTGGCCCGCAAGGCCCGATGCCAGTTCGAGCGTGCGACGGTACAGCGCCGGCATCAGTGCCAGTCGCTCGTCGAACCGCATCGCGGCCGACACGACCATCGGGCTCAGGTGGTACAGCGTGCCGCCCAGTCGTCGGCGCCACAGCCGCGCTTGCGCGATGAAACCCGTGCTGCCGGCGAGCACCGCGCCCGAGAGCGCGCCGATTCCCTTGTAGACCGACACGTAGACCGAGTCGAAGCCGGCGGCAATCTCCGCGTAGGTTCTGTCGTAGTACGCGGCGCACTCCCACAACCGGGCACCGTCCATGTGAAGCGGCAGGCTGCGTTGCCGCGCCGCGGCCTTGAGGCCTTCGAGCGCGTCCCAGGTGGGCAGCTGCCCGCCTGCTTCGCGGATCGGCAACTCGACGATCACGCAGGCCATCGGCTGCGGGCTGGCGTTCAGGTCGTCCGCCGCCAGCGGGCGCAGCCGGTCGCCGAGCAGCACGCCGTGGCACTGCAGCAGCGACGAATAGGCCTCTTCCTCATGCACGGCGAGGTGCGCCGTAGGGTGCATGCCGAAGCGCGGCAAGCTCGCCGTTTCGGCCCATACCTTCAGCGCTGCCGACTGCGCCATGATGCCGCTGGGCATGAACGCGGCGGCCTGCTTGCCGAGCAGCGCGGCGATCTTGCCTTCGAAGGCTTCGACGACCGACCCTTTGCCGTGGTGGTCGTACTCGATGTCATTCAGCTCGCACCAGGCCGACATTGCGCGAAATTCTTCCGCCGGGCTCCGCTCCGCGAAATCGGACAGGATCAGCGCGCAGTTCTTGCGCAATTGGAGGCGTTGTTCGGGTGTGCAGGCCATGGAAGTTCGCTTCGGCCATGCAGTGCGCGCATGCGCCTGCGCCCCACTGGCGGGAGAGCGTCGTCCTACTTCTCCTATGAGCGGTGACACTTTTCTCAGTTTGTGCCCCCACTTTGTGCCCCCAAAAACCTTCGCTTCTGGAAACAAGCAGTTGAGCGCGTTCTTTCCGATTTCAGATTGCATTCTCGCCACAGCCTTGCGTGAGCGGGAAGATTGATCATCAGGACAGACTAGTTGGCGCCTTCAACGCCGATGACCGGCACCCTCGATGGAATGCTACGCGCTGCGAGTTCGAATGCTACCGCTCACGAAGTTGCGCTTCCACCGAAGCTGTTGGGAGCAAAAGTCGATGACGCCGCGCTTGCACCCCAAACCTTGGGCAGCGCGCATTGAACTGGTCCCGGAATCTGACGGGCAGGGGTCTGCGTGAGATTGCCGGCATAGCAACTCGGGTGTCGGCAAGGTGTCGTTGATCTGCCGCCCGGATTCATTCGACGGACTTCGCTAGACGGCCATTTGCGGCCGCTCACGATGGTCAGCTATGGAGGCATTGAGAGACCACAATGTGCTTCGGGGATATGCCGTCCACCTGATTCCAAATCGGCCGCAGAGCACCAAGATCGGACAACGTAGGTCGAGAAGGATCCATCATGAGCGACAGGCATATCCTCATCGTGGCGCACCGGACCGCGGCCTCGCCCAAGCTGCTCGCCGTCGTCGCCGCGCGGGCCGCAAGCGGGTCGTGCAGATTCACGCTCCTGGTCCCGCGGCCGTATTGGGACCCGGACACCGAGGAGGCGGCCATCACGCTCGAGTTCGCGATCCCGCTGCTCGACGCAGCCGCGGGCTCGCATGTGCAAGGGATCGTCGGGGCCACCGACCCGTTCGAGGCCGTGCGCCAGACGCTCGAGCGCGAAAAGTACGACGAGGTCATCGTCTCGACGCTGCCAGAACGGGTCTCCCGGTGGCTACACCTCGATCTCGCCCACCGCATCGAGCGGTTCGGTGTGCCCGTGAGCGTCGTGACTGCGGACCAGGCCGAGCGCAACCTCTTGCCCGGAGCCGGGTCCGGCTGATCGGACGGTCGCGCGCCGATCCGAACAACGTCCGGGTCTGGGTCAAGTGACGCCGGTGGGACCAGCGCATGTCTTCGCACTTGCTCAGCGGCAGCTTTGGGACCGGCAATCCTGAACCTCGAACGGCGGCAGTGGGTCGTGTTCTACCGCACGATCGCCGTACCTGACCGGCAGGTCTGCGGGAGATTGCCGTCATAGCAGTGCCGGTGTCGACAATCCAGCCCGCTGCCGCGCCTCAAGCCATCAGGTCCGTGATCCTCATAATTGCGACCACGTTCCCGTCATTGAACGCTTGTTCTTTTGTGTTCTTATCGCAAGTCCAGACGTGGTTCTTTTTGGCCGTAAAGGTCTTGCCGTCTTGCACGAGCCGAAGCTCTCCTTCGGTAACATGGCAAACCATGGCATTCTTCATCGTGTTATCGCCGGTCTTCGATCCCGGCTGCATGATGATGTCTCGCATCGAGACACTCTTAAGACCAGGGATGATGGCTGGTCCCTCGCCATAGACACGCTGCACGACACCGGGTGCCAGCGTCGTATCCTTGCCGGCGGTCATGTCCATGGCTTGCACGGGTGCAGGCTTCACTCCCGCAGCCGAAGCGGCGAACAATCCGAAGAATACTAAAGCTGATCTCCGATCAAGTTTGTCCATCGGGTTCCTCCGTGGGTTGCCGTTCGGAAATTACCGAACTCTGGGATCGCTCTTTCTTCCTTCGTCTCTATGCGCTCCAAGAAATCATGGACTTTCCTCAAGCGTCTGGGAAATCCCTAGAACTGCGATACTGGTGCGGCTGTGAGTCGCCCGTAACCTGCGGACAGATTCACTGAAGGCGCCCCGTCGCCTCGAGTTGGCGTGCGGTGAGCGACCGCTTTGCGGCGCCGAATTTCGGCAGCCCGATGTCTGAATTGGGTCGCGTCCGGGTACAGCGCTCGCACCGGCGTGCGCCCGCTTCACATCGCACAGCCGTCGTTGAGGTTCGAACGTCGGCGATGCGCCGGTGACTTGACCATCCGAAGAGACCGACCAGCATGACGACGTACCGCTGGCCCCTTGTCGAGACAAGGCAGAAACATGCACCCGCCTGAATGCCCCTATGAGCATCTCGCTGCGTCCCTTGCTGGCGACATATGGGAATACACAAGTTTGGTCATAGACGATCCCCGCCTGACCACGTTGGCGCCGTACGGGACTCTCGCCGACGCGCAGGAGCGCGGCACCGACCTGCGGTGAACGACAAGGTCAGGACAGGGCTCGCGACGACGACAGGTTTGGCGCATTCCCGGATCGCATGGACAGCGCGTGAGGCGGTACTGGGCCCGCAACGCGGGCGCGTGGCGCGCCATGTCGATGGCAAGTTCAGGGTTCCAGGTCGCGAGCGCGCGAGCGTCTGATCAAGGCCGGCGCGGCTGGTCGAAGGGTACAAGATGGATCCGCGCGCTCCTCAGCCCAGCAGCGTGGACTCGTCATCGTCGGCCTGGTCATCCCCCACTTCGCCCTCTGTGGGACTGAATCCGTCTCGGCAGCCCATGCCTAAGAAGATCCCGAGCTAACCCGCGACCGCCACCCAGCCTGATGCAGCCGACGACGACCAGCGCTATGCCCAGCGCCGTCGCAATCTGCTCGCCGCCCGGCGACAGCTTTTCCAGCGCCACCGCGATCGACAGCGCCGCGATCCACGCGAGGTTCATGACGCCACCGACGAACAGCAGCGCCATCAGCGCCCAGCAGCAGCCGAGGCAGTACAGGCCATGCCGCGCGCCCATCACGAAGGCGCTGCTCACGCCCGGCCGCCATGCGCCCAACAGCGTCGCCGCTGCTTGCGGGCATGCTGCTGCTGATCGCCGGCGTCTACCAGTTCTCGCGCCTGAAGCGCATCTGCCTGTCGCGCTGCCAGTCGCCGCTCGGCTTCCCGACTGGGTCGACCCGAAGATCGTCAGCACGGCCCATGTTGACGAAGGTCAGCGCCATCGGCAGCGCCGACGGCAGCATCATCGCGGCCATCATCACCGCCCACATCGCGAGGATCGCGAGTACGTTGGGCAGCGTCCAGCGGGCCGATGCGGGCATCGTCAGCTGCGCAAACGGATGGCCTTTGAATTGATGCTGCGAGTGTCGCTGATTGGGTCGATATCGGGTCCAGGCCGCTCAGTCCCGGACGGCCGCTCTACAGCCTATTGCCTTCCCTCCGCACCGCATGCGCATCAGGCCAGGTCGAAACGATCGAGGTTCATCACCTTGGTCCAGGCGGCGACAAAGTCCCGGACGAGCTTTTCTTTGCCGTCCGCGCTCGCATAGACCTCGGCGTAGGCCCGCAGCACTGAGTTGGAGCCGAAGATCAGGTCGTTGCGGGTGGCGGTGTACTTCGGCTGGCCGCTCTTGCGATCCTTGCCCTCGAACAACTCGGCGTCGCTGTCGATCGCCTTCCACTCGGTGCCCATGTCCAGCAGATTGACGAAGAAGTCGTTGCTCAGCACGCCGACCCGGTCGGTGAACATGCCGTGCCGGCTGCCATCGGCATTGGTCCCGAGCATGCGCAGACCGCCGACCAGGGCGGTCATTTCCGGCGCGGTCAGCGTCAGCAACTGGGCCTTGTCGACCAGCAGCGCTTCGGTCGTCGCATCGATGCGGCCCTTCTTGTAGTTGCGAAAGCCGTCCGCCAGAGGCTCGAGCACCGAGAAGGACTCGACATCGGTCTGCTCCCGCGTCGCATCGACGCGGCCCGGTGCGAACGGCACCGCGACCACGACGCCAGCAGCCTTGGCGGCCTGCTCGACGCCGACGCTGCCGGCCAGCACGATCACGTCGGCCAGGGAAGCCTTGCCAGAGATCTTCTGGATCTCGGTGAGCGTGGGCAGCGTCTTGACCGCGATCTGGTTGACCTCCCAGCCCTTCTGCGGGGCCAGGGCCAGGCGCGCGCCGTTGGCGCCGCCGCGCTTGTCGCCGCCGCGGAAGGTCGAGGCCGAGGCCCAGGCCACCGACACCATCTCGCCGACCGACAGCCCGGACGCGGCGATCTTTGCCTTCAGGTCCGCGATGTCGGCCGCCGCCGGATGGTGCGTCACGGCCGGCAGCGGGTCCTGCCAGATCAGGTCTTCCTTCGGCACCTCGGGGCCCAGGTAGCGCGCCTTCGGGCCCATGTCGCGATGGGTCAGCTTGAACCAAGCGCGCGCGAAGGCATCGGCGAAGGCCTGCGGGTCGTCGGCGAAGCGCCTGGAGATCTTGCCGAACTCCGGGTCGAAACGCAGCGTCAGGTCGGTGGTCAGCATCGTTGGCTTGTGGAACTTGCCTGGCACATGCGCGTCCGGAATGATCTCGGGCGCGTTCTCGGCCACCCACTGCTTGGCGCCGGCCGGCGATGTGGTCGCCTCCCACTCGAACTTGAACAGGTTCTCGAAAAAGTTGTTGCTCCACAGCGCCGGGGTTTGGGTCCAGGTCACTTCCAGGCCGCTGGAGACGGTGTCCTTGCCATGGCCGCTGCCGAAATTGCTGCTCCAGCCCAGGCCCTGTGCCTCGATGGCCTCGCCCTCGGGCTCCGGGCCCTTGTGCGGTTCCGGCGCGGCGCCATGGGCCTTGCCGAAGGTGTGGCCGCCGGCGATCAGGGCCACGGTCTCTTCGTCGTCCATCGCCATGCGGCCGAACGTGGCACGGATGTCCTTGGCCGCGGCCATGTAGTCGCCGCTGGCGTTCGGGCCTTGCGGGTTCACGTAGATCAGGCCCATGTGGGTGGCGCCCAGGCTGCTGAGCAACTCGCGCTCGCCCTGGAAGCGCTTGTCGTCGCCGAGCCACTCGGTTTCGGCGCCCCAGCCGACATCCAGGTCCGGTTCCCAGACGTCCTCGCGGCCGCCGCCGAAGCCGAAGGTGCGGAAACCCATCGATTCCAGCGCCACGTTGCCGGCCAGGATCATCAGATCGCCCCAGGAGATCTGCTGGCCGTACTTCTGCTTGAGAGGCCACAGCAGGCGGCGTGACTTGTCGATGTTGACGTTGTCGGGCCAGGAGTTCAGCGGCGCGAAGCGCTGCTGGCCTCGCCCGCCGCCCCCGCGGCCATCGGTCGTGCGGTAGGTGCCGGCCGAGTGCCAGGCCATGCGGATCATCTGCGGACCGTAGTGACCGAAGTCGGCCGGCCACCAGTCCTGGCTGTCGGTCATCAGCTTGACCAGGTCGGCCTTGAGCGCCTTGTAGTCGAGCTTCTTGAATTCCTCGGCGTAGTTGAACTTCCCGCCCAGCGGATTGGACTTGTTCGAGTGCTGGTTCAGCAGGTCCACGCGCAACTGATTCGGCCACCAGTCCTTGTTCGTCGTGCCGCCGCCGGCAGCGTGGTGGAAGGGGCACTTGGCTTCGCTTGTCATGGGCACACTCCTGGTTCGACGTCGGCGGGAATCCCGATCGTTCTCAACATTAGCTCTTGCTTCAACATGGATCAAATCGAGTAATTCAACCTGATCAATAGCGAAATAGGTTGAAGGCGAGTTGCGCAGGAAAACGCTGCGACCGCATCGGTGCCGGCGGCGCTAAGGACCGCGACGGTCAGATCCTGAGATCCAACGCTTGGCCAACGGGGACAGCTATCCTGCGACAAGCCGACATCCAAGGCGAACGGCTGCTACGTGAGGGGAAGGTGCTGCTGCGTGTCGTCACCTCTCGGGCAGCCCGCGGCCAGGAGCCGTCCTTCGAGGGGCACTCCGATACCGGTTTCGGTCTCGCTCACCGCGGGGTTTCCACCATTGATTCGGCAGTCGTTGCGTCCGCGGACGTCCTGGTGACCAATTGATCGGAAGGCGCCACGCAGCGCGGCATGCGACATCGCGGCCCGGAGCGTCGCCCGCGTCGTTGCAGGAAGCCCCGGCGGTGCCACCAGGCCGACCCCGCCGATACCTGATCCAGCGAACGGCAACAAGCCACGCTGCAACACTAGAACCGATGCGGCGGAGTACTTCCGAACGCTCCTTCAGGCGTCGACATCACCACCTGCAAAGGCGGGTACGCCGACCGGTTCGGGCAGTGGCGCTCCGGTTCGTAGCGGCGCGTCTGCTCCTGCCGTGGTGGCCGGCGCAGCAGGAACTGCCACGCAACCAAAGACCCCGCGTGCGTCGACGTTCTTTGAGAACCTTACGTGCAGCGTGCAGGATGACAACCTGATCAACCTGACAAACGAAATCCGAGAGATCAACCATCTCAAGCGAAAGATCGCGGCCTCCATGTTGACGAGGGCTCTCTTCGAGTGCTGCCTGGTGTACAAGGTGAAGAAGGCGAACAAGTGGACCGAGGTTTTGAACCTGAATCCGAGGAACCCAGGAGCCGACCCCGGGCTAGCTGACCTAATAAGGTTCTGCGGCAACGTTGCAAACGGCGTATTCGCCGAGCAGAACATTTGTCGAACGCTGAAGAGCAACACGACTCGCGATGCGAAGGACTACCTCGATGCGATGGTCCATCGCCGATATCGAGAGGCGGATTCTCAACAGCTTGAGACGGTTGCGAACAATCTCCGCGGCGTCATCTCGTACGTGCTTCAGGGGCACTGAATATGACCGAATTTGAGCGCTGGCGGACGTCTAGCCCCCTTCGATACCCAGGCGGCAAGGCTCTGCTGTCGGCGTACGTCAGCGGGGTGATTGAAGAGAATTTTCTGTGCGGCGCAACGCTGTACGAGCCGTATGCAGGCGGCGCGTCCGTGTCGCTCGATCTGTTGCGCCTCGGGTTCGTGAGTCAGGCCGTGTTGGTCGAGCGTGATCCGCTAATCTTCGCGTTCTGGCACTGCGTCTTCAATGAAACCGAGGCTCTATGTCGCGCCGTCAGCGCATGTCCCGTGGACCTTGACACGTGGCACCTTTTGCTAGAGACCCGGCTTGTGGAAGACGCTAGGAACAGCAAGTTCTCGTTGCTACAGCTGGGTGTGCAGGCCTCTTCTACAACCGCACAAACTTTTCAGGGATCATCTCTTCGGGTCCCATTGGTGGGCAGCGGCAGGCGTCGTCGTACAAGATTGGTTGCCGCTTCAACAAGCGAACGATTACGAGCCAAATAGAGGCGGCCGCACTTCACGCAGGCAAGGTGACTGTGGAATTCGGCGACGCAATCGAGTTCCTTCGGAAGAACGCCGAAGCGATTGCAACCGGCTTTTCGGTCGTCTACGTGGACCCGCCGTACCACGCGCAGGGGCGAAAGCTTTACCGGCACCACTACAAGGATGACGACCACGCGGCGCTCGCTGCGTTCCTCAAAGGGCAGGGCTACCCGTGGCTCCTGAGCTACGACGATCACCCACGCGTCCATGAGTTGTACGCCGATAGTCGGATGCAGCCGATCTACCTTGACTACAAGGTGAGGTCCAGCCGCACTGCGCAGGAACTCGTCATCTCGAATCTCGTAATTCCGCCGCCCGTCTACGCGGGCGAAGTGCAGGCTACAAGGCCGCGTCGGGACACCGAAAGCCGTCGGCACATTGAAGCCGTCGGGAATTGATGGGTGTATTGATGGGTGTAGAAGAAAAACGGGCCTCAAAGGCCCGTGTTTGCTAGCTTCCTGGCGGAGAGAGCGGGATTCGAACCCGCGGGGGGCTATTAACCCCCACACGCTTTCCAGGCGTGCGACTTAAACCGCTCATCCATCTCTCCGGAGCCGGCGAGTTTAGCCTACCGGGTGCAGCGCATGGGCACGCAGCCATGCGAGCGGGACGAAGTCCAGCGCGCGTTCGTGGGTGGCCTCGAGCACGACGGTCGGCGCGGCGCCGGCGTCATAGGCTTCGCGCCAGCGCAGCGCGCACAGGCACCAGCGATCGCCGGGGTTCAGGCCGCGAAAACGGTACTCCGGGCGCGGCGTCGAGAGGTCGTTGCCGTGCTGCGCCGAGAAGGCGAGGAAGGCCGCGGTGACCTTCACGCAGACGACGTGGCTGCCGCTGTCGTCCTCGGCCGTGTTGCAGCAGCCGTCGCGGTAGAAGCCGGTCAGCGGGTCGTAGGAGCAAGGCACGAGCGTGGTGCCGAGAACATTGAAGGCCATGGGCTGCGGGCCTCTCAGGCGGCGCCAGGCGCCTTCGCCTTCATCAGCGCCATCGCGGTCCCGATCAGCGCCGAGACCTCGGTCATGTTGCCGGGCACGATCATCGTGTTGTTCTTCTGCGCGAGCTGCGCGTAGGCCTCGACGGCCTTCTCGGCGACTTTCAGCTGCACCGCCTGCTCGCCGCCGGGCGAGCGGATCGCCTCGGCGATCTTGCGGATCGCTTCGGAGGTCGCATCGGCAACCGCGACGATCGCCGCCGCCTCGCCCTGCGCCTTGTTGATCTCGGCCTGGCGCTGCCCCTCGGAGCGCGCGATGAAGGCCTCGCGCTCGCCGGTCGCGATGTTGATCTGCTCCTGCTTGCGGCCCTCGCTGGCCGCGATCAGCGCGCGCTTCTCGCGTTCGGCGGTGATCTGCGCCTGCATCGAGTGCAGGATCGCCGCGGGCGGTGTCAGGTCCTTGATCTCGTAGCGCAGCACCTTCACGCCCCAGTTGGTCGCGGCGTCGTCGAGCGCGGCGACGACCGACATGTTGATGTGGTCGCGCTCCTCGAAGGTCTTGTCGAGCTCCATCTTGCCGATCACCGAGCGCAGCAGCGTCTGTGCGAGCTGCGTGATCGCCGAGATGTAGTTGCTCGAGCCGTAGCTCGCACGCATCGGGTCGGTGACCTGGAAGTAGATGATCCCGTCGACCTGCAGCTGCGTGTTGTCCTTGGTGATGCAGACCTGGCTCGGCACGTCGAGCGGCACTTCCTTCAGCGAGTGCTTGTACGCGACGCGCTCGATGAACGGCACGACGAACTTCAGCCCCGGCGTCAGCGTGCGGTCGTACTTGCCGAGCTTCTCGACGACCCAGGCGTGCTGCTGCGGCACGATCTTGATCGTCCGGACGACGAAGAGCGCGGCGATGACCGCGATGATGAGTGCGACTTCCATGGGGGCTTTCAGAGCGGGGAGGGGAGGATCGGGTTCAGAGTGGCGACAGCACGAGCCAGTTGCCCTCGACCGCGGTGACAAGGTGCTCGCCGGGCGCGGCCGCGGCGCCCGGCGCGAGCCGCGCGGTCCAGACCGAGCCGCGGTACTGCACGCGTGCGGTCAGGTCGGCGGCCCACGCGGCGACGTTGACACGCTCGCCGATGTCGAGATTCACGTCGCGGTTCTCGCGCGCCGGTGCCGACCGCGGCTGCCGGAAGCGCCGCCAGTGCCAGAACGCGGTCGCGCCGCCGCCGATCAGCGCGGCGACGATGACCTGCGCGTTGACCGCGAAGCCGAGGTGCGCGGCGACGGCGCCGGCGCCCAGGCCGAGCGCGATCATCAACAGGTAGAAGGTGCCGGTGGCGAGCTCGGCCGCGACCGCGATGCCGGCGGCGACCCACCAGAGCGTGGCGATCGAGAAGTCCATGCGTGTTCCTCCGCGGCGGCGTCGGGCCGATGCCGTCACGGAGTGTAGGGCGGCGCATCGGCCCGGCGCATCGGGGCCACCACGGGCTGCGCGTCGTCGGTCACACGCTGGCCCTACACTTCGCCCTTCGCCGTTTTTCTGCCCCCGCACCCCGAGGCCGCCCATGCTGCGTTTCAACTTTCCGATCGTCATCATCGACGAGGACTTTCGCTCCGAGAACGCCTCGGGTCTGGGCATTCGCGCGCTCGCGTCGGCGATCGAGAAAGAGGGCTTCGAGGTGCTGGGCGCGACGAGCTACGGCGACCTGTCGCAGTTCGCGCAGCAGCAAAGCCGCGCGAGCGCGTTCATCCTGTCGATCGACGACGAGGAGTTCACCGCCGGGCCCGAGCTCGACCCGGCGGTGCTGAACCTGCGCAAGTTCATCGAGGAGGTGCGCTTCAAGAATGCCGAGGTGCCGATCTATCTGTATGGCGAGACGCGCACCTCGCAGCACCTGCCGAACGACGTGCTGCGCGAGCTGCACGGCTTCATCCACATGTTCGAGGACACGCCGGAGTTCGTCGCGCGCCACATCATCCGCGAGGCGAAGAGCTACATGGACGGCCTCGCGCCGCCGTTCTTCAAGGCGCTGGTCGATTACGCACAGGACGGCTCGTACTCGTGGCACTGCCCCGGCCACTCCGGCGGCGTCGCGTTCCTGAAGAGCCCGGTGGGCCGGATGTTCCATCAGTTCTTCGGCGAGAACATGCTGCGCGCCGACGTCTGCAACTCGGTCGACGAGCTCGGCCAGCTGCTCGACCACACCGGCCCGATCGCGCAGAGCGAGCGCAACGCGGCGCGCATCTTCAACGCCGACCACTGCTTCTTCGTGACCAACGGCACCAGCACCAGCAACAAGATGGTCTGGCACCACGCGGTCGCGCCGGGCGACGTGGTCGTGGTCGACCGCAACTGCCACAAGTCGATCCTGCACGCGATCATCATGACCGGCGCGGTGCCGGTGTTCCTGCGGCCGACGCGCAACCACTACGGCATCATCGGGCCGATCCCGCAGAGCGAGTTCTCGACGGCCGCGATCAAGAAGAAGATCGCCGCGAATCCGCTGTTGAAGGGCGTCGACGCGAAGACCGTGAAGCCGCGCATCCTGACGCTGACGCAGAGCACCTACGACGGCGTGCTCTACAACACCGAGACGATCAAGCACTCGCTCGACGGCTACATCGACACGCTGCATTTCGACGAAGCCTGGCTGCCGCACGCGGCGTTCCACAGGTTCTACGGCAGCTTCCATGCGATGGGCAAGAACCGCAAGCGCCCGAAGGACCAGCTCGTCTTCGCGACCCAGTCGACGCACAAGCTGCTCGCCGGCATCAGCCAGGCCTCGCAGGTGCTGGTGCAGGACTCGGACGAACGCAAGCTCGACCGCAGCCTGTTCAACGAGGCCTACCTGATGCACAGCTCGACGAGCCCGCAGTACGCGATCATCGCGAGCTGCGACGTCGCCGCGGCGATGATGGAGGCGCCGGGCGGCCCGGCGCTGGTCGAGGAGAGCATCGCCGAATCGATGGACTTCCGGCGCGCGATGCGCAAGGTCGAGAAGGACTACGGCAAGAAGGACTGGTGGTTCACCGTCTGGGGCCCGGACAAGATCGCCGTCGACGGCATCGGCAAGAGCGACGAGTGGGTGCTGAAGGCCGGCGCGAAATGGCACGGGTTCGGCGATCTCGCCGAGGGCTTCAACCTGCTCGACCCGATCAAGTGCACGATCATCACGCCGGGCCTGGACATGTCGGGCAAGTTCGCCGGCACCGGCATTCCCGCGGCGATCGTCACCAAGTTCCTGGCCGAGCACGGCGTGATCGTCGAGAAGACCGGGCTGTACTCGTTCTTCATCATGTTCACGATCGGCATCACCAAGGGCCGCTGGAACACGCTGCTGACCGCGCTGCAGCAGTTCAAGGACGACTACGACCGCAACCAGCCGCTGTGGCGCATCCTGCCCGAGTTCTGCGCGATCCACCCACGCTACGAGCGCATGGGGCTGCGCGACCTGTCGCAGAGCATCCACCAGATGTACGCGAAGGGCGACATCGCCCGCCTGACAACCGAGATGTACCTGTCGGACCTGCAGCCGGCGATGAAGCCGAGCGACGCGTTCGCCTACATCGCGCACCGCCGCACCGAGCGCGTGCCGATCGACGAGCTCGAGGGCCGCATCACGACCTCGCTGCTGACGCCGTACCCGCCGGGCATCCCGCTGCTGATCCCGGGCGAGCGCTTCAACAAGAAGATCGTCGACTACCTGAAGTTCACGCGCGAATTCAACGCCGCGTTCCCGGGCTTCGACACCGACGTGCACGGTCTGGTCGAGGCCGACGGCGACGCCGGCACGCACAGCTATTACGTGGACTGCGTGCGGGCGGAGTGAAGAGGCTCGGCGACGGCGCCGCGCTGCTCAGGCCGGCGCGCGCGCGGCCTTGAGCCGATAGGCGAGCTGCGCACGCGTCAGGCCGAGCAGCCGCGCCGCGGCCGCGAGGTTGCCGGCGCAGCGCTCCACCGCCTCGTCCATCAGCCTGCGCTCGAGCGACGGCAGCGAAACGGTGCCGGCGTCGGCCAGGCGGTCCAGCAGGCTGGATGCTGCGGCGGCTGCGGCAGATCCGGCCGAAGCGCCGGAGGGTTCCGCCGCCTGTGCGCTGGAAAGCGCGCCCGCGGCATCGAGCGAGTACATCGCGTGGCCGCGCAACTGCTCGCGCCGAAGCATGTGCGGCACATCGATCACGCCGCCTTCCTCGGCGCTGATCACGCCGCGCTCGACCAGGTTCTGCAGCTCGCGGATGTTGCCGGGGAAGTCGTAGTTCAGCAGCGCCTTCACGGCGCGCGCGGTGTAGCCGTGCACCGCGCGGCCGTGCAGGCGCACGTAGCGATTCAGGAAGTAGTTCATCAGCAGCGGGATGTCCTCGCGCCGCTCGCGCAGCGGCGGCAGGTGGATCGGGAACACCTCGAGCCGGAAGTACAGGTCTTCGCGAAAGCGCCCGGCGCGTACCTCGGCCTGCAGGTCGACGTTGGTGGCCGCGACCACGCGCACGTCGAGTTTGATCGTGCGCACGCCGCCGACGCGTTCGATCTCGCCTTCCTGCAAGGCGCGCAGCAGCTTGCCCTGGCCGACCAGGCTCAAGGTGCCGACTTCGTCGAGGAACAGCGTGCCGCCGTCGGCGCGCTCGAAGCGGCCCGGCCGCGACGTGCTGGCGCCGGTGTAGGCCCCGCGCTCGACGCCGAACAACTCCGACTCGATCAGGTTCTCGGGAATCGCCGCGCAATTCAGCGCGATGAACGGCTGCTCCTTGCGCGGGCTGATGCGATGCAGCATGAGCGCGAACAGTTCCTTGCCGACGCCTGATTCGCCAGTGAACAGCACGGTGGCGCGCGTCGGCGCGACGCGCGTGAGCATGTGGCAGGCCGACTTGAACGCCGACGACACGCCGACCATCTCGCGTTCGTTCGGCGCCTCGGCCGGCGCGCTGCCGCCCAGCACCGGCCGCACGAGCGCGGGCCGCGGCACGCCGAACGACTGGGCACTGAGGAAGTCCTGCGCGTTCAGGTAGCGCAGGTCGTCGCTGACGTCGCCCCACTGCTCGGCGGTCTTGCCGATCACGCGGCACACCGAGCTGCCCATCGAGCGGCACTCGACTTCGCGAAAGATCACCGGCCGGCCCAGCATGCCGGTCACGTAGCCCATCGCATAGCCGAGCTGCGACCAGCAGGCCGGTTCGGTGCCGATGCCGTAGGCGTCGATGTGCTCGTCGTCCTCGCTCGAGTGGTGCCACAGGAATTCGCCGCTGTAGGTGCCGCGTTCGAGATCGAACTCGAACTCGACCGGCTCGACCTTGACCACGCCTTCGAGCGCATGCAGCCGCGTGCCGGCCATGAAGGTCGAGCGCGGCTCGCCGTCGGGCCAGCGCTGGCGCACCAGCTGCGCGTCGCGCGCGCCTGACTCGTAGCCGGCGCGCGTGAGCAGCCCGCGCGCGCGCTCGATCCCCAGGCTGTCGATCAGTTCGCGCCGCAGGTTGCCGAGCGACGAGCTGTGCATCAGCACCATGCGCTGGTCGTTGAGCCAGATGCGGCCGTCGCCGGGCGAGAAGAACAGGCACTCGGCGATGTCGTCCAGGCGCGGCGAGGCGGCGGCATCGAGCGGCGACGGCTCGCCGCGGCGCATCAACGCGCCGGTGGCGCGGGAGGCTTCGGCGAGCGAGATGCGCGAGGGCGAGTGCGAAGGTGTCATCGTCGATTTGAGCAAGCGTGGGCCGGGAGTGTCGTCAGAGATTGATGATTTGAGCAAGCCCCTCCCCAGGTAAACACCGAGGCCGATCGGCTCGACGGTGGCCGTTCCGCACCCCGGGAAAGCACCGAGACCCGCCTCGACAGAAGCGGCCGGCAAGGACTCCCCCGAGCGCGCTGCAGGTCCCCGGCGGCACACGCGTTGCGACCTTGTTGGCCACAGCGATGACGCTGCATGTTTTCACCACAAATCCAAGGGAGACGGCATGGGTGCCTCCGGATCGATGAACCTCTTGAACCCCGACGCCTGGCACGGCCGCGTCCACGCCAATGGCCAGTGGCAGTCGGCGCAGGGCGGCGTGCGCGACGTGATCGAGCCCGCGACCGGCGAGCGCCTGTCGACGACCGGCGTCGCCGACGCCGCCGACATGACGCAGGCGATCGCCGGCGCTGTCGCGGCGCAGCCGGCCTGGGCCGCGCTGCCGCCGCGCGACCGCGCCGCCGTGTTCCACCGCGCCGCGGCAATCCTGCAGCAGCACTTCGACGAGCTCGCGCTCGCCATCACGCGGGAGACCGGCGCGATCCTGCCGAAGGGACAGCACGAGGTGCGCGAGGCCATCACCTTGTGCCAGATCGCGGCGGGCCTGCCACTGGCCGCGCAAGGCCAGGTGCTGCCCAGTGTGCCGGGGCGGCTCTCGTTCGCGCGGCGCGTGCCGCACGGCGTGGTCGGCGTGATCTCGCCGTTCAATTTTCCGCTGATCCTGGGCCTGCGCTCGGTGGCGCCGGCGCTCGCGCTGGGCAATGCGGTCGTGCTCAAGCCCGACACGCGCACGCCGATGTCGGGCGGCTTCCTGATGGCGCATGTCTTCGAGGCCGCGGGGCTGCCGGCCGGCGTGCTGCAGGTGTTGCCGGGCGACGCGGCGGCGGGTGAAGCGCTGGTCTGCGATCCGCGCGTGCCGATGCTCGCGTTCACAGGTTCGCCGGGCGTGGGCCGGCGCATCGGCGAGCTCGCGGGGCGGCACCTGAAGAAGGTCTCGCTGGAGCTCGGCGGCGCGAACTCGCTGATCATCCTCGACGACGCCGACCCCGATCTCGCGGCCAGCAACGCGGCGTGGGGCGCGTGGCTGCACCAGGGGCAGATCTGCATGGCCTCGAACCGCATCCTCGTGCACGAGGCGATCTTCGGCGCGATCAAGGAGCGCCTCGTCGGCAAGGCCAAGCACCTGCCGGTGGGCAACGGCGCGAGCGGCCAGGTCGCACTCGGCCCGATGATCGACGCGAAGCAGCTGCAGCATGTGCATGCGATGGTGCAGGACAGCATCAAAGCGGGCGCGAAGCTCGAAGCCGGCGGCACGCACGAGGGCCTGTTCTACCAGCCGACCGTGCTGTCGAACGTGAAGCCCGGCATGCGGGTGTTCGACGAAGAGCCCTTCGGGCCGGTCGCCAACCTGATCGTCTTTCGCAGCGACGACGAGGCCGTCGAACTGGCCAACAACAGCCAGGGCGGGCTCGCCGCCGCGGTGATCGGCCAATCGGTCGGCCGCGCGATGGCGATCGGCCAGCGGCTCAAGGCCGGCATGGTCCACATCAACGACCAGACCGTCAACGACGAGTGCACGAACCCGTTCGGTGGACCCGGCATCGGCGGCAACGGCGGCAGCGTCGGCGGCCCTGCCGACATGGACGAATACACGCAGTGGCAGTGGATCACGGTGAAAGACACGCCGCCGCAGTTCCCTTTCTGAAGGAGATGACCCATGAGACACGCAATGCCAACTTCATCGCGGCGGGCCGAGCGCCGGGCCGCTCCCAAGCCGGCCCGCATCCCCTCGGGGGATCGGCCGACGTACCCGTCGGACGAGGGGCTGTCATGAACAAGACCATCGTCGTCACTGGTGCCTGCTCGGGCATCGGCGCCGACTTCGCCAGGCTCGCCCGCCTTCAAGGCGCGCGCGTGATCGGCGTCGATCGCAACGACCCCACGCTGACGCTGGACGGCTTCGTCAAGGCCGACCTCGGCGATAGCTCCGCGATCGACGCCGCGGTCGCGCAGCTGCCCGAGCGCATCGACGCGCTCGCCAACATCGCCGGCGTGCCCGGCACCGCGCCGGTCGAGCTGGTGGCGCGCGTGAACTACCTCGGCCTGCGCCACTTCACGGGCCGCGTGCTCGAGCGCATGCCGGCCGGCGGTGCGATCGTCAACGTATCTTCGATCCTCGGCGCCGAATGGCCGGCGCGGCTCGAACCGCACCGCGAACTCGCAGCGACGGCGAGCTACGCCGAGGGCGCGCAATGGCTGCGCGACCACCCGGTGCCGCAGGAGACGTGCTACCAGTACTTCAAGGAAGCGCTGATCGTCTGGACGCTGACGCAATCGCAGAAGATCTTCCTCGACCGATCGGTGCGCATGAACTGCGTCGCACCCGGCCCGGTGTTCACGCCGATCCTCGGCGACTTCGTTCAGATGCTCGGCGAGCAGCGCGTGCAGGCCGATGCGCACCGCATGAAGCGGCCCGCGTTCAGCGACGAGATCGCGCCGGTGATCGCTTTCCTGTGCAGCGATGCGTCGCGCTGGGTCAGCGGCGTCAACCTGGCCGCCGATGGAGGGCTTGCGTCGACCTACACCTGATCGACAGACTGTTCGATGCGCCCGTCAGAGGCGCGCCCGCACTACCCCAAAAGGAGACAACCATGCAACATCGCCGCACTTGGGTGGCGGTGGCGGCAGCGCTCGCGCTGCTGCCCGCCGCTCATGCCACCGAGATCCCGACGTCCGATCCCGATCTGAAGGTTCGACTCGACCTGACGCCGAAGTACAGCGTCGGCTATCGCCTGAAGAACCCGTCGGCCGCGCTCACGCAGCTCGACGTGGCCGTCGACCCGGGCACCGTCAACGAGGACGACGGCGACCACAACTTCAGGCGCGGGCTGATCTCGAATCGCCTGGACTTGCTGGCCGAATTCGATGTCACGGCGAAGAACTTCGGCGGGCGCATCAGCGGCAACGCCTGGCACGACAGCGTTTACCTGCGCGGCAACGACTACCAGGGCACGCCGCTGCTCGCCGGTGGCGTGCCGCTCGGGCCGGTCGTCTCGACCGCCAACAACGACAGCGGCCAGGCGATGGACGTGTTCCTCCCGGCGACCAAGCGCCGGCATGGCCGCGGCAGCGAGTTGCTCGATGCGTTCGTCTACCTGAAGGGCGACATCGGCAACATGAAGGGCACGCTGCGCCTGGGCCGGCACACGCTGCAGTGGGGCGAGAGCCTGTTCTTCGGCCAGAACGGCATCGCGAACGCCCAGGGCCCGGTCGACATCGCCAAGATCCTCTCGGTGCCGGGCTGGCAGTTCAAGGAAGTGCTGCTGCCGGTCGAGCAGGTCTCGGGCTCGCTGCAGGTGGCGGAAGGGCTCTCGCTGGGTGCGTACTACCAGTTCAAGTGGCGGCCGAGCAAGATCCCCGGGGTCGGCAGCTACTTCTCGAACCAGGACTACGTCGGCACCGGCATCGTCAGTTTCGGACCGGGCGTCAACCTCGCCTACGACTCGACCCGGGACCTGAAGCCCAACGACTCGGGGCAGGGCGGCGTGCAGCTGCGCTGGAGCCCGACCGGCAGCGACTACGAGTTCGGCCTCTATGCCGCGCAGTACCACGACAAGACGCCGGCCGTGCCGGTGTTCGACTTCGTCAACGGCAACGTGCACCTGGCCTACGCGAGCAACATCCGCACCTTCGGCGCGAGCGTGACCTCGTCGATCGGCCAGCTCAACTGGGCGCTCGAAGGGTCGGTGCGAACGAACGCACCGCTGACCAGCGACCCGGCCGTGCTCGGTCTCGGGCCCATCCTCACCTGCGGCAACTCGAAAGACGACCCGTGCTTCGCGGTCGGCCGCACCGCGCACCTGCAGCTGTCGGGCATCTACGTGCTGCAGCCCAACGCCTTGTGGCAGGGCGGGGCGCTGGTCGGCGAGCTGGCCTACAACCGCACGCTGAAGGTGACCAAGGACATCTTCGCCGCCTATGCGGGTGCCGGCCTGGGCGGCGCCGATGCGAATACGACCAAGGGCGCGTTCGCCTACCGGATGATCTTCGAGCCGCAGTACTTCCAGGTGCTGCCGGGGCTGGACCTGTCGGTGCCGATCGGGCTTGGCTACAACTTCGGCGGCCGCTCGTCGGCGATCTTCAACTTCGCCGGCGGCGCCTCGAACGCGGGCGACTACAGCATCGGCGTGAAGGGCAAGTACCAGAACGCCTGGAACGTCGCGCTGACCTACACCGACTACTTCGGCGCGGCGAAGACCTTCACCGAGACCACGGTCACCGGCGCCGGCTCGCCGCGCCAGCTCACGTTCGGCCAGTCGCTCAGGGACCGCGCCTACGTGGCCCTCAGCGTCTCGCGCACCTTCTGAATCGGAGTCAACTCATGCATTGCAAACACCTGCTGGCCGCGCTGATCTCTGGCGCGTGCGCGAGCCTCCCCATCGCTCCACCGGCCCAGGCCGCGGTCTCGGCCGAAGAGGCGGCCAAGCTCAAGACCACGCTGACGCCGCTGGGTGCCGAACGCGCCGGCAACAAGGACGCCAGCATCCCCGCGTGGGACGGCGGCATGACCAAGGCGCCGGCCGGCTACAAGGCCGGCGATCCGCGGCCCGACCCGTTCGCCAGCGAGAAGCCGCTGCTCTCGATCAACGCGAAGAACATGGACGCGCACGCCGCGAAACTGAGCGACGGCGTCAAGGCGCTGATGAAGAAGTACCCCGACTTCCGCATCGATGTCTACCCGACGCATCGCACCGCGGCGGCGCCGCAATGGGTCTACGACAACACCTTCAAGAACGCGACGCGTGCCAAGCTCGTCGATGGCGGGCAGGGCACAGAGGCCGCTTACGGCGGCACGCCGTTCCCGATCCCGAAGGACGGCTACGAGGTGTTCCAGAACCACCGCCTGGCCTGGACCGGCACCTACGTGCAAGCGCCGGTGCGGGTCTGGGTCGTCACGGCCGACGGCAAGCGCGCGATGGCCTCGGGCGGCACGCAGAGCTTTCGCAAGCAGTACTACGACCCCGAAGGCAGCCTCGAGAAGTTCGACGGCTACTACCAGCTCGGCAAGTTCCTGGTCAGCGAGCCGGGCTCGAAGGCGGGCGAGGCGATCCTTGCGCACGACAACATCAACGCGACCAACCCGCGCGGCCTGTGGCAGTACCTCGTGGGCCAGCGCCGCGTGCGCAAGGCGCCTTCGGTGGCCTACGACACGCCCGACTCGGTGACCTCGGGCATCGGCCTGTTCGACGAGGCCTTCAACCTGTTCGGGCCGATCGACAAGCACGAGCTCAAGCTGGTCGGCAAGAGGGAGCTCTACATCCCGTACAACAACAACAAGGCCGCGAGCGCGAAGGTCGCCGACCTGGTGACGCCGAACACGCTGAACCCGGCGCAGGTGCGCTGGGAGCTGCACCGGGTGTGGGAAGTCGAAGCCACGCTCGCGGCGGGCAAGCGCCACGTCGTGCCCAAGCGCAAGTACTACATCGACGAGGACAGCTGGCAGATCATCCTGTTCGACGGCTGGGACGCGAAGGGCGAACTCTGGCGCACCAACTACACGCTGACGCTGCTCGCGCCGGACATCCCGGCCATCGTCGGCAACATGGTGTGGGGCGGCTACGACCTGCAGACCGGCGCCTACTTCCTGAACATGGCGTCGAACGAACTGCCGACGCAGTACAAGCCGGTGGCGCCGATCCCGCGCTCGTTCTTCAGCCCTGAAGAGCTGGCCAACGAGGGCACGCGCTGATGGTCCGGCTCGCCGCACTGCTGCTGGCGGTCGTGTCCGCGGCATCGGCGGCGCCCGGCGCGCCGGAAGCGCCGGCCGCGCTGGGCGAGCCGGCGCTGCACAGTCCGAAGGCGCTGAACGCGGCGATGCTCGCGGTCACGCACGCCGGGCCGCGGCTGGTCGCGGTGGGCGAGCGCGGCACCGTGCTGCTGTCGGACGACGGCGCGAAGAGCTGGCGTCAGGCCAGCGTGCCGGTGCAGGTCACGCTGACCGCGGTGCGCTTCGTCGATGCGCGCATCGGGTGGGCGGTCGGCCATCTCGGCGTGATCCTGAAGAGCGACGACGGCGGCGAGAGCTGGGTCAAGCAGCTCGATGGGGTGCAGGCTGCGAGGCTGGTGGCCGCTGGCGGTGACGAGCGCAGCAAGCGCTTCGCCGACGAAGGGCCGGACAAGCCCTTCTTCGACCTCGACTTCATCGACGCGCGACACGGCTTCGCGGTCGGCGCCTACAACCTCGCATTCGCCACCGCCGATGGCGGCCAGCACTGGACGCCGATCCTGAGCCGCCTGCCGAACCCGAAGAGCCTGCACCTGTACGCGGTGCGCGCGGCCGCCGGCCACGTCTACATCGCCGGCGAGCAAGGCCTGCTGCTCGCGTCCGGCGATGGCGGCGCAAGTTTCGGCGCGCTTCCGGTGGCCTACAAGGGCAGCTACTTCGGCTTGCTGGCCGCGCGCTCGGGCTCGTTGATCGCCTACGGCCTGCGCGGCAACGCCTGGCGCAGTGCCGATCAAGGCGCGAGCTGGATTCGGCTCGACACCGGCCTGCAAACCTCGATCAGCGCCGCGCTCGAGCTCGACGGCGGCGAACTCGCGCTGCTGGCCCAGACCGGCGAACTGCTGCGCAGCCGCGACGACGGCCGCAGCTTCACGAAGACGCCGCCGAGTGGTGGCCCGCTGCCGGCCGCCGGCCTCGCTGCCGCCGATGGCGACGCACTCGTCGTCGCCAGCCTGCGCGGGATGCGCCGTCAACCTGCTCCCTGAGCTTTGAATCCCATGCATCCCGACACCTCCCTGGGCGCCCAACCGGTCATCGCCCGCCTCGAAGACTTCGACACCGCCTCGGGCAGCGTCGTCGAGCGCGCGTTCTTCAACCACCGCGTCTGGGCGATGGCGATCTGCCTGCTGCTCACGCTGCTGCTGGGCTGGCAGGCCACACGCCTGCGGCTCAATGCGAGCTTCGAGAAGACGATCCCGACGGCGCACGCCTACATCGTCAACTACTTCGCCAACAAGTCGAATCTCGCCGGACAGACCAACGCGATGCGCATCGCGGTTGAGACGACGGGGAACTCGATCTTCGACAAGGCCTACCTCGAGACATTGCAGAAGCTCAGCGACGAGATCTTCCTGCTGCCCGGCGTCGACCGGCCGTTCATGAAGTCGCTGTGGACCTCGAACACGCGCTGGGTCGCGGTCACCGAAGACGGCCTGGACGGCAACACCGTGATGGGCGACAGCTACGACGGCTCTCCCGCGGCGCTGGCCGAGGTGCGCACGAACGTCGAGCGCTCGGGCGAGATCGGCCAGCTCGTGGCGGGCGACTTCAAGTCCAGCATCATCTTCGTGCCGCTGCTCGACAAGAACTCCAAGACCGGCGAAGCGCTCGACTACGGCGGGTTGTCGCGCCAGGTCGAGGCGCTGCGCACCAAGTACGAGAGCGAGCGCATCCTCATCCATGTCACCGGCTTCGCCAAGGTCGTCGGCGACCTGATCGAAGGGCTGCAACAGGTGCTGATGTTCTTCGGCCTCGCGCTCGCGATCTGTGCCGCGGTGCTGTTCGGCTACGCGCGCTGCTCGCGCAGCACCGCACTCGTCGTGGCGTGCTCGGTGATTGCGGTGGTGTGGCAGTTCGGGCTGCTGGCCTTGCTGCACTACGAGCTCGACCCGTACTCGGTGCTCGTGCCGTTTCTCGTGTTCGCGATCGGCATGAGCCACGGCGCGCAGAAGATGAACGGGATCATGCAGGACATCGGCCGCGGCACGCATCGCGTGGTGGCCGCGCGCTACACCTTCCGGCGCCTCTTCGTCGCCGGGCTGACCGCGCTGCTGTGCGATGCGGTGGGCTTCGCGGTGCTGGCGCTGATCAAGATCCAGGTGATCCAGGACCTGGCCGCGGTCGCGAGCATCGGTGTCGCGGTGCTGATCTTCACGAACCTCGTGCTGCTGCCGATCCTGCTGTCGTACGTGGGCGTCAGCCCGGCCGCGGCGAAGCGCAGCCTGCAGCTGGAAGACGCCGCCGATGACGGCGGCGCCGCGCGGCCGTGGCTGTGGCGCCAGCTCGATCGTTTCACGCAGCGCGGCCCCGCGCTGGCGGCGATCGGCGCGAGCGTGCTGCTCGCCGCCGCGGGCTATGCGATCAGCCTGAACCTGAACGTCGGCGATCTCGACCCGGGTGCACCCGAGCTGCGCGCCGACTCGCGCTACAACCGCGACAACGACTTCATGGCGCGCCACTACGCGGCCAGCAGCGACATCCTGGTCGTGATGGTGGCCACGCCCGAGGACCAGTGCACGCGCTACGACACGCTGGCCCGCGTCGACCGGCTCGCCTGGCGCCTCGAGCAATTGCCGGGCGTCGAGTCGACGAACTCGATGGCGGCGCTGTCGAAGCTGGCGATGGTCGGCTACAACGAAGGCAACCTGAAGTGGTTCGAGCTGATCCCGAACGCCAGCGCACTCGGCGGCGTGCAGACGCGCGCGCCGCGTGAGCTGTTCAACCAGGGCTGCTCCTTCCTGTCGCT
This sequence comes from Rhizobacter sp. P5_A1, assembly GCF_056400745.1. Taxonomy (NCBI): domain Bacteria; kingdom Pseudomonadati; phylum Pseudomonadota; class Betaproteobacteria; order Burkholderiales; family Sphaerotilaceae; genus Rhizobacter; species Rhizobacter sp. P5_A1. The sequence continues at coordinate 50,302 of NZ_JBFUKR010000005.1, read as the reverse complement.
GTACGTCTACCTGAAGGATCACAAGGCCGAGACGCTGACACGTGTCGTCGATGAAGTCGAGCACTTCATCGCCGCGAACCCGGCGCCCGGCGGGCGCTTCATGCTCGCCGCCGGTTCGGCCGGCATCGACGCGGCGACCAACATCGTCGTCAAGCGCGCCATGCGCGAGATGCTTCTATGGGTCTACGGCGCCGTCGTGCTGCTGTGCTGGGTCACGTTCCGCTCGTGGCGCGCGGTGGTCTGCGCGGTGCTGCCGCTGGTGCTGACCTCGATCCTGTGCGAGGCGCTGATGGTCGGCCTCGGCATGGGCGTGAAGGTCGCGACGCTGCCGGTGATTGCGCTCGGCGTGGGGATCGGCGTCGACTATGCGCTGTATGTACTCAGCGTGATGCTGGCGCGGCTGCGTGCCGGCGACAAGCTCTCGGCCGCCTACCACCACGCGCTGCAGTTCACCGGCCGCGTCGTGATGCTGACCGGCATCACGCTTGCGCTGGCCGTCGGCACCTGGGCCTTCTCGCCGATCAAGTTCCAGGCCGACATGGGCATCCTGCTCGCGTTCATGTTCGTCTGGAACATGGTCGGCGCGCTCGTGCTGCTGCCCGCGCTGGCCCGCTTCCTGTTGCATCCGCGAGGCGCGGTGCAACCCTCGTTCGCCACGGAGACATCCCATGCTTGACCGGCAACTCGACGCCATGATGAAACAAGCCCAGGCCGCCGGCATGCCGGACCTGTGCGACCTGCCGCCCGGACCCTGTCGCGGCCTGTACCGCGAGATCCTCGCCGCGGCCGACATGCCGCCGGCCGACGTGGCGGTGGACAACCGCCGCATCGCCGCACCAGGCGGTGGCGCGACGACGATCGGCCTGCGCATCTACACGCCGCATGGCGATGGCGTGGCCGGGAGCCGTGCGCTGATCGTCTACTACCACGGCGGCGGCTACGTGCTCGGCGACCTGGACGGCTACGACCGCGTCGCGCGCCAGCTTTGCGCAGACAGCGACGCGGTGGTCGTGTCGGTCGACTATCGCCTCGCGCCGGAGCACCCGTACCCGGCTGCCATCGATGACGCGTGGGCCGCGCTGCAGTGGGCGGCCGAGCAGGGTCACGAGCTCGGCGCCGACCCGGCGCGCCTGGGCGTGGCCGGCGACAGCGCCGGGGCCGTGCTGGCGACCGTGATGACGTTGCTGGCGCGCGATCACGGCGGCCCGCGCATCGGCTTCCAGGCCCTGCTGTATCCACCGGCGGCCGGCGGGCACGACGGCGACTTCCCGTCGCGCACGGCCCACGCGGCAGGTCCGACGCTGACCTTGCGCACGATGGAATACTTCAACCGCCACTATTTCGGCGCGGCGGGCAAGGCCGACGACTACCGCGGGGCGCCCTTGCTCGCCGCCGACCTCGCGGGGCTGCCTCCGAGCCTGCTGGTGCTCGCGCAACACGACCCGCTGCGCGACGAGGCGAAGGCGTATGCCGACGCGCTGCTGAACGCAGGCAATGCCGTGTCGCTGGTCGAGTACCACGGCCTCGCGCACGGCTTCATCAGCATGGCCGGTGGCATCGACGCCGCCCGGCTGGCACAGCTGCAGTTCGCGCAGGCGTTGCGCACGGGTCTGGCGGCACGCCGAGAGGTCTGATCGGCCCCGCGCCGATCACGCGCTGAATACCTACAGGGCTCGCGCCGCGCCCAGCAGTGCCGGTGAGACCGCGGTATGGATCACGAAGGCCGGTATCGCTTCGAGATAGCCGCGGAAGCGGCCCTTGTCCTCGAAGCACGCGCGAAAGCGCGAGCGCATGAATGCATCGCCGAGCCGCGGCACGATGCCGCCGCCGATGTAGACGCCGCCGCGCGCGCCGAGCGTGAGCGCGAGGTTGCCGGCGACATTGCCGAGAAAGCCGCAGAAGAGATCGAGCGCCTCCACGCAGCGCGGATCGGACGACGCCAGCGCGCGCCGGCTGATCTCGGCCGCCGACAGCGGCGGGGCCGCCGGTGCGGCGTCGAGGATCGACAGCGCCGCGTGCAGCGCCTCCAGGCCTTGCCCGGAGACAGCGCGCTCGGCCGACGCGTGGCCGAAGCGGTCGTGCAGAAGCTGTAGCACCGCCGCCTCGCGGGCGTTGCTCGCGGCCAGCGTCACATGGCCGCCTTCGCCTTGCAGCGCGACCCAGCGCCCCGGTTCGGTGCTCGGCAGCAGGCCGGAGACGCCCAGCCCGGTGCCCGGCCCGATCAGCGCCAGCGGCGCGCCGGCGACGGCCGCGCCGCCGCCGAGCTGGCGCAGCTCGGTGGCCGGCAGGTCGGGGAGCGCGAGCGCCAGCGCGGTGAAATCGTTGATTACGACGAAGCGCTCGAAACCGAGCTCGCGCCGCACCGCCTCGATCGAGAAGGACCAGTGGCTGTTCGTCATCTGCACCCGGTCGCCGGTGATCGGGTTCGCAATGCCGATCGCGCACCACGGCGGCGCGGCGTGGCCGGTGCGACGCAGGTAGTCGGCCAGCGCGGCGGCGAGCGTCGGATGGTCGGCAGTGGGGATCGCGACAATGTCGCGCAGCGGCGCGCCGTCGGCGTCCTGCCAGGCGAAGCGCGCGTTGGTGCCGCCGACGTCGCCGAGCAGCCGCGCCGGGCGCACTGCTGCAGAACTGGGCTCGCTCACCGCGCGCTCGTCAGGTGTCGGCCAAGCCGGCGAGCGCCGACTGGCTGAAGCCGCCGTCGACATAGGTGATCTCGGAGGTGACGCCCGCCGCCAGGTCCGACAGCAGGAACGCGGCGACATTGCCGACATCGTCGATCGTCACGTTGCGCCCCAGTGGCGAGCGGCTGGACGCCTCGAGCATCCTGCCGAAGTCCTTGATGCCGGAAGCGGCGAGCGTCTTGATCGGCCCGGCCGAGATGCCGTTGACGCGCACGCCCTTCGGGCCGAGCGAGGCCGCCAGGTAGCGCACGCTGGCCTCGAGCGAGGCCTTCGCCAGACCCATCGTGTTGTAGTGGGGCATGCTGCGCAGCGCGCCGAGGTAGCTCAGCGTCAGCAGCGCCGCGCCGGCTCGCAGGCGCGGGGCGGCGGCCTTCGCCAGGGCCGGGAAGCTGTAACTGGAGATGTCGTGGGCGATGTGGAACGATTCGCGCGACAGACCCTCGAGGAAGTCGCCGGAGATCGCCTCCTTCGGCGCAAAGCCGATCGAGTGGACGAAGCCGTCGAATTCGGGCCAGACCTGGCCGAGGTCGGTGAACATCGCGTCGATCTGGGCGTCGCTCGCGACATCGCAGTCGTAGACCAGCGTCGAGTCGAACTCGGCGGCGAACTCGGAAACCCGCGCCTTGAAGCGCTCCCCGACATAGCTGAACGCGAGCTCGGCGCCCTCGCGGCGGCAGGCTTTGGCGATGCCGTAGGCGATCGAGCGGTTCGAGAGAACGCCCGTGATCAGAAAGCGCTTGCCGGCGAGAAATCCCATGTGGTCACCCCAGTATCGTGTGGGGCCGGATTTTGGCATGCGAGGGAGCGAGGATTCTGCTTCTTGACAGCCCGCTCGCTTGCCTGTATCAGCGGCGCGGAGTACAATCCTTGTTTTGCTGGATAGCTAGAACCGGTGAGGCACTGGCCGTGATGGCAGTGATCAAGCGGCGCGATCTTGGGCGGATTCATCCAGCCCATTTTTTTTGCGCGAATGCCTTTCGGGGCGAATTTTCGCTGAGTCGACTAAGAGGCTGGATCAACTTTTGACGGTGATGACGAATTGGCAAAGTGCGGTGGAACGCACTGTGACGGGCTTGGGTTACGACCTGGTCGACGCTGAAAAGAGCGCCGGCGGCCTGCTGCGCGTGTTCATTGATCATTTGCCGCCGTCGCAAGAAGCCATCACCGTCGACGATTGCGAGAAGGTCACCCGCCAGCTGCAGCACGTGCTCGAGGTCGAAGGCTGCGCCTACGAACGTCTCGAAGTGTCTTCGCCGGGGCTGGATCGCCCGCTGAAGAAGGCGGCCGACTACGCGCGCTTTGCCGGCCAGCAGATCGAGATCACGCTGAAGCTGCCGTTCAAGGGCCGCAAGAAGTTCAGCGGCGAGTTGCAGGCGCTCGGCGACGGCTGGCGGCTCGTGCTCGACGCGCCCAGGCCGACGCGTGGCGTGAAGCGTGCCGCCGCGGCGCCGAATGCGCCCGAGACCGATCAGGCACTGGATTTTTCACTGGACGAAGTACGGGAGGCGCACCTCGTGCCGGTCGTCGACTTCAAGGGCCGGCGTTTTGCCGCTCCCGAGGTCGCCGCCGGTGCAGGGCTCCCCGACGAGAGACAAGACGGAGGTCGTATTCAATGAACCGCGATTTGCTGGATTTTGTGGACGCCATCGCGCGCGAGAAGAGCGTCGACCTGGAGGTCGTCTTCGCAGCCGTCGAGGCGGCGCTTGCGTCGGCCTCGAAGAAGCTGCACGGCGGCGAGGTCGACATGCGCGTGTCGATCGACCGCGACAGCGGTGACTACGAGACCTTCCGCCGCTGGCACGTGGTGCCGAACGAGGCCGGCCTGCAGCTGCCCGACTCCGAGATCCTGCTGTTCGAAGCGCAGGAGCAGATCCCCGACATCGAGGTCGACGACTACATCGAAGAGGGCGTCGAGTCGGTCTCGATCGGCCGCATCGGTGCGCAGGCCGCGAAGCAGGTGATCCTGCAGAAGATTCGCGACGCCGAGCGCGAGCAGCTGCTGACCGATTTCCTCTCGCGCGGCGAGAAGATCTTCGTCGGCACCGTCAAGCGCCTGGACAAGGGCGACATCATCGTCGAGCAGGGTCGCATCGAAGGGCGGCTGCGCCGCAGCGAAATGATCCCGAAGGAAAACCTGCGCTCCGGCGACCGTGTGCGCGCCTACATCGCCGAGGTCGACCCGACCCTGCGCGGGCCGCAGATCCTGCTGAGCCGCAGCGCGCCGGGTTTCATGATCGAGCTCTTCGCGCAGGAGGTGCCCGAGATCGAGCAGGGCCTGCTCGAGATCAAGTCGTGTGCCCGTGACCCGGGTTCGCGCGCGAAGATCGCCGTCGTTTCGCACGACAAGCGCGTCGACCCGATCGGCACCTGCGTCGGCGTGCGCGGCTCGCGCGTCAATGCGGTGACCAACGAGCTCGCCGGCGAGCGCGTCGACATCGTCTTGTGGTCCGAGGATCCGGCCCAATTTGTGATCGGTGCCCTGGCGCCGGCGAACGTGCAGTCGATCGTCGTCGACGAAGAGCGCCACGCGATGGACGTCGTGGTCGACGAGGAGAACCTCGCGATCGCGATCGGCCGCGGCGGCCAGAACGTGCGGCTGGCCTCCGAGATGACCGGCTGGCGCATCAACATCATGACCGCGGAAGAGTCGGCGACCAAGCAGGCCTCCGAGTCCGATCATGTGCGCAAGCTCTTCATCGAGAAGCTCGACGTCGACGCCGAAGTCGCCGACATCCTGATCAACGAAGGCTTTGCGAGCCTCGAAGAAGTGGCCTACGTCCCGATGCAGGAAATGCTCGAGATCGAGAGCTTCGACGAAGACACCGTCAACGAACTGCGCACCCGTGCGAAGGATGCGCTGCTGACGATGGAGCTCGCGAAGGAAGAAGGCGTCGACGATGTCTCGCAGGACCTGCGCGACCTCGAAGGGCTGACCCCCGAGCTGATCGGCAAGCTGGCCGTCGGCGGCGTGCACAAGCGCGACGACCTGGCCGATCTGGCAGTCGACGAGCTGGTCGAGATGACCGAGGTCGACGAGGCGCAGGCCAAGGCGCTGATCATGAAGGCGCGTGAACACTGGTTCACGACCTGAGCGCCGGGCCGCACCGCTAGAACGACAGACTGCAGACAGACAGTAAACGCAAGGAACGCAAACCCATGGCTTCGACCACCGTCGCCCAACTCGCCGCCGAGCTCAATCGCTCTGCCGCGGCGCTGCTCGAGCAGCTGCAGTCGGCTGGCGTCAGCAAGGCGTCGACGGACGATGCGCTGACCGAGTCCGACAAGGAACGCCTGCTCGACCACCTGCGCACCGCGCACGGCACCGTCGCCGGCGCCGAGCGCAAGAAGATCACGCTGACCCGCAAGTCGACCAGCGAGATCAAGCAGGCCGATTCGAGCGGCAAGGCCCGCACGATCCAGGTCGAGGTGCGCAAGAAGCGCACCTTCATCAAGCGCGATGACGCGGCCCCCGTGGTCGAGGAGCCGGCCGAGCCGGTGATCGACGACACGGAACTCGCGCGCCGCGAAGAAGAAGCGCAGAGCCAGGCCGAAGCGCTGCGCCTCCAGGAGGCCGACCTCGCCGAGAAGCGCCGCCTGCGCGAAGAGCAGGAAGCGCGCGATCGCGAGATCGCGGCTGCCGCCGCGCGCGCGGCCGCCGAGAAGCTGGCGGCCGAGCAGGCCGCCGCGGCCGCCGCCGCAGCGAAGCCGAAGACCGCCGAACAGATCAAGGCCGATGCCGCGAAGCCGGCCGAGGCGCCGGTCGCGCCCGCGCCTGCCGAAGCCCCGAAGCCGTCGCTGCGCGTCATCAAGGCCGCGGACGTCGTCGACGAAGAGAAGCAGCGTGCCGCCGATCTGGCGAAGCGCCGCAAGGCCGCCGAAGACGAGGCCTCGGCGATCCGCGCGATGATGAACGCGCCGAAGAAGGTCCTGGTCGCGAAGAAGCCTGAAGAGGTCAAGCCGGCAGCGGTCGAGATCAAGGGCACGATTCACAAGAAGGTCGGCGTGCCGGGCGCCCCGGGCACGACCGCCGCAACGGCCGCGAAGCCGGGCGACAAGAAGGCCGTCAAGTCGGAGAAGCTCTCGTCGAGCTGGGCCGACGACGCGAAGAAGCGCAGTGCGCTGAAGCCGGGGCAGCGTGCGCCTGCCGGCGGCAACCGCCCGGGCTGGCGTGCGCCGCGCGTCGGCCGCCGCGGCGACCGCAACGACGGTGCACCGTCGAGCTTCATCGCGCCGCAGGAGGCGCAGGTGCAGGAAGTGCACGTGCCCGAGACCATCAGCGTCGCCGATCTGGCGCACAAGATGTCGGTCAAGGCCTCCGAGGTCATCAAGCAGCTGATGAAGCTGGGCCAGATGGTCACGATCAACCAGCAGCTCGACCAGGAGACCGCGATGATCGTGGTCGAGGAAATGGGCCACACCGCGCTGCCCGCCAAGCTCGACGATCCGGATGCGTTCCTCGAAGAGGTCGATGCCGATGCCCAGCACGAGATGCTGCCGCGCGCGCCGGTCGTGACCGTGATGGGTCACGTCGACCACGGCAAGACCTCGCTGCTCGACTACATCCGCACCTCGCGTGTCGCGGCCGGCGAGGCCGGCGGCATCACGCAGCATATCGGCGCGTACCACGTCGACACGCCGCGCGGCATGATCACCTTCCTCGACACCCCGGGCCACGCGGCGTTCACCGCGATGCGTGCGCGCGGCGCGAAGGCGACCGACATCGTGATCCTCGTGGTCGCGGCCGACGACGGCGTGATGCCGCAGACCAAGGAAGCGATCCACCACGCGAAGGCGGCCGGCGTGCCGATCGTCGTCGCGATGAACAAGATCGACAAGCCCGAAGCGAACGTCGAGCGCCTGAAGTCGGAGCTGGTGGCCGAGCAGGTCGTGCCGGAAGACTTCGGCGGCGATTCGCCGTTCGTCGCCGTTTCGGCGCGCACCGGCCAGGGCATCGACACGCTGCTCGAGCAGGTGCTGCTGCAGGCCGAGGTGCTGGAGTTGACCGCGGCGAAGGATTCGATGGCCAAGGGCCTCGTGATCGAAGCGCAGCTCGACAAGGGCCGCGGCCCGGTCGCCACCGTGCTGGTGCAAAGCGGCACGCTCAAGCGCGGCGACGTGGTGCTGGCCGGTTCGAGCTTCGGCCGCGTGCGCGCGATGCTCGATGAAAACGGCAAGACGATCACCGAGGCCGGCCCGTCGATTCCGGTCGAGATCCAGGGCCTGACCGAAGTGCCGCAAGCGGGCGACGAGTTCATGGTGCTGGGCGACGAACGCCGGGCGCGCGAGATCGCGACCTTCCGCCAGGGCAAGTACCGCGACGTGAAGCTGGCCAAGCGCCAGGCCGCGAACCTCGAGAACCTGATGGACCAGATGGGTCAGGGCGCGACGCAGACGCTGGCCCTGATCATCAAGGCCGACGTGCAGGGCTCGCAGGAAGCGCTGGCGCAATCGTTGCTGAAGCTCTCGACGGCCGAGGTCAAGGTGCAGATCGTGCACGCCGCGGTCGGTGGCATCAGCGAGTCCGACGTGAACCTCGCGATCGCCTCGAAGGCCGTGATCATCGGCTTCAACACGCGGGCCGACGCCGGTTCGCGCAAGCTGGCCGAGAACAACGGCGTCGACATCCGCTACTACAACATCATCTACGACGCGGTCGACGAGGTGAAGGCGGCGATGACCGGCATGCTGGCGCCCGAGCAGCGCGAAGAGGTCATCGGCACGGCCGAGATCCGCACGGTGTTCGTCGCGTCGAAGATCGGCACGGTCGCGGGCTCGATGGTCACCGCGGGCCTGGTGCGCCGCGGCGCGCGCTTCCGCCTGCTGCGCGAGAACGTCGTCGTCTACACGGGCGAGATCGAATCGGTGCGGCGCATGAAGGACGATGTGCGAGAAGTGGCGGCCGGCTTCGAGTGCGGTATCAAGCTGAAGAACTACAACGACATCAAGGAAGGCGACCAGCTCGAATTCTTCGAGGTCAAGGAAGTGGCACGAACGCTGTAAGGCGGTTTTGGTCTCATCCCCGAACCCCGCCTTCTGCAAAGCTGGCGGGGTTTGTGTTTGGTGGCCCCACGAAAGACACACCATGCGACACAAGCGATCCATACCCAACCGCGGTTTCCGCGTGGCCGACCAGATCCAGCGCGATGTGGCGGAGCTGATCCGCGATCTGAAGGATCCGCGCATCGGCATGGTCACGATCAATGCGGTCGAGGTCACGCCCGACTACGCGCATGCGACCGTGCTGTTCTCGCTGCTGATCGGCGATGCGGGCGAATGCGAGGCGGCGCTGAACGAGGCCGCCGGGTTCATCCGCAACGGGCTGTTCAAGCGGCTGCAGATCCACACGGTGCCGACCTTGCACTTCAAGTTCGATCGGACGACCGAGCGCGCGCTCGAGCTCAGCGAGCTGATCGCGAAGGCGAACTCGACGCGGGCGAAGGAAGACTGAGGATGTTGGGCCCCCACGTCGCTTCGCTCCTGCCCCCCGAGGGGGCGCAGGCCTCCCTTGGGGCGGCCCGGCGGGAGTCCTGATGCACCCGCAACGCGTCCGGATTCCCAAGCGCGCCGTGCATGGCGTGCTCTTGCTCGACAAGCCGATCGGCCTGTCGAGCAACGATGCGTTGCAGAAGGCCAAGCGCCTGTACCGCGCCGAGAAGGCCGGCCACACCGGCACGCTCGATCCGCTCGCGACCGGGCTGCTGCCGCTGTGCTTCGGCGCGGCGACGAAGTTCTCGCAGATCAGCCTGGATGCCGACAAGCGCTACCTGGCCACCCTGAAGCTCGGCGCCACGACGACGACGGGCGACGCCGAAGGCGAGGTGCTCGAAACGCGCGACGTGAACGTCACGCGCGCCCAGCTGCAGGCCGCCTGCGAGCAGTTCACCGGCCCGATTCTTCAGGTGCCGCCAATGCACTCGGCACTGAAGCGCGAGGGCAAGGCGCTCTACGAATACGCGCGTGCCGGCATCGCGGTCGAACGCGAGGCGCGCGCGGTGACGATTCACGCCCTCGACATCGTGGATGTCGAAAATCAGGGCGACCATGACACGTGGACCCTCGACGTGCGCTGCTCCAAGGGCACCTACATCCGCACGCTCGCCGAAGACATCGGCGCGGCGCTCGGTTGCGGCGCGCACCTGAGCGCGTTGCGCCGCACCGGCAGCGGCGCGCTGACCCTCGATGGCGCGCTGACGCTGGAACAGCTCGCCGCGATGTCGGACGCCGAACGCGACGCCGCACTGATGGACGCCGACAGTCTGCTCGCCGACTGGCCGGTCGTGTGCCTCGGCATGGAAGATGCGGGCCGTTTCCTCAGCGGCGTGCGCCGCCGCCTGCCGTTGCCCGACGCGCCGAACGTGCGCGTCTACGGCCCGGCGCCGCAGGCGACCCCCGGCGAACCGGGCGCGAACGTATTCCTCGGCGGCGCGCACATCAGCGCCGGCGAACTGATTTCAACAAGGCTTCTGAGCCCGGTGGAGGTGCAAGGCCTTCTTGTTCAAAAGACATGAACTCCAAAGAAGTGAAAGCTGCCACACCATGACCCGTCAGATCCGCAATATCGCCATCATCGCCCACGTCGACCATGGCAAGACCACGCTGGTCGACCAGCTGCTGCGCCAGAGCGGCACCTTCCGCGAGAACGAGAAGGTCGCCGAGCGCGTGATGGACAACAACGACCTCGAGAAGGAACGCGGCATCACGATCCTCTCGAAGAACTGCGCGGTCGAGTGGAAGGGCACGCACGTCAACATCGTCGACACCCCCGGCCACGCCGACTTCGGCGGGGAGGTCGAGCGCGTGCTGTCGATGGTCGACTCGGTGCTGCTGCTGGTCGACGCGGTCGAAGGTCCGATGCCGCAGACGCGCTTCGTCACGAAGAAGGCGCTGGCGCTCGGCCTGAAGCCGATCGTCGTCGTCAACAAGGTCGATCGCCCGGGTGCGCGTGCCGACTACGTGATCAACGCGACCTTCGAGCTGTTCGACAAGCTCGGCGCGACCGAAGAGCAGCTCGACTTCCCGGTCGTCTTCGCGTCCGGCCTGAATGGCTGGGCGACGATGACGCAGGGCGAGATCGGCACCGACCTGGCGCCGCTGTTCGACACCGTGCTGAGCCACGTGCCCGCGCACGCCGGCGAGGTCGATGCGCCGCTGCAGCTGCAGATCTGTTCGCTCGACTACTCGACCTACGTCGGCCGCATCGGCATCGGCCGCATCAACCAGGGCACGCTGAAACCGATGCAGAACGTCGCGGTCTACAGCGGCCCGGAGAGCACGCCGTTCAACGCGCGCGTCAACCAGGTGCTGAAGTTCGAGGGCCTGGAGCGCCAGCAGGCGACCGAGGCCGGCCCCGGCGACATCGTGCTGATCAACGGCATCGAGAACATCGGCATCGGCGTCACATTGACCGACATCGAGAACCCGGTGCCGCTGCCGATGCTGAAGGTCGACGAGCCGACGCTGACGATGAACTTCTGCGTCAACAACTCGCCGCTGGCCGGCCGCGAAGGCAAGTTCGTGACCAGCCGCCAGCTCTGGGACCGCCTGCAGCGCGAGCTGCAGAGCAACGTTGCGCTGCGCGTGAAGGAGACTGACGAGGACGGCATCTTCGAGGTCATGGGCCGCGGCGAACTGCACCTGACGATCCTGCTCGAGACGATGCGCCGAGAAGGCTACGAGCTGGCAGTCAGCAAGCCGCGCGTCGTGTTCCACATGGAGGGCGAGGAGCGCCTCGAGCCGATCGAGGCGGTCACCGCCGACGTCGAAGACCAGCACCAGGGCGCGGTGATGCAGGCGCTCGGCGAACGCCGCGCCGAGCTGGTCAACATGGAACCGGACGGCATGGGCCGCGTGCGCCTCGAGTACAAGATCCCGGCGCGCGGCCTGATCGGCTTCCAGAACGAGTTTCTCAACCTGACGCGCGGCACCGGCCTGATCAGCAACATCTTCGACAGCTACGAGCCCTTCAAGGGCGAGATCGAAGGCCGCAAGAACGGCGTGCTGATCAGCCAGGACGACGGCGAAGCGGTGACGTATTCGCTCGGCAAGCTCGACGACCGCGGCCGCATGTTCGTGAAGGCCGGCGACCCGTTGTACGAGGGCATGATCATCGGCATCCACTCGCGCGACAACGACCTCGTCGTCAACGCGGTGCGCGGCAAGCAGCTGACGAACTTCCGCGTCTCGGGCAAGGAGGACGCGATCAAGATCACGCCGCCGATCATCCTGACGCTCGAGTACGCGGTCGAGTTCATCGCCGACGACGAACTCGTCGAGATCACGCCGAAGTCGATCCGCATCCGCAAGCGGCACCTGAAAGAGCACGATCGCAAGAAGGCGTCGCGCGTCGGCGCCTGAGCTGGAGAAAAACGGCCCTGCGGGGCCGTTTTGCATGCCGCGGCCGCATGCAAGGCGTGCGGAATATTCGTTTGCGCACGAGGGCGCATGCGACGAGCATCCGCTTCATGCATTCCCTACTCGCATCCCTGCTCGGCGGGCCTCGCCCGACCCTCGGCGGCCGCTGCGTCGAACTGAACGACGGCCGCCGCGTCGAGGTCGACCCGGTGAACCCGCAGGACGCGCCGGCCGAGCGCGCGTTCGTCAACGCGCTGTCGCTGCAGTCGCGCTATCGCCGCTTCCACTTCGGGCTGCGCGAGCTGTCGCCCGAGCAGGCGCGCTCGATGACCGAGATCGACCAGCACCATCACGTCGCGTTCGTCGCTCGGCCGGAAGGCACCGAGGCGATCGTCGCCGACGCGCGCTACGTGCTGCGGGCCGACAGCGCCGATGCCGAGTTCGCGGTCGCGATTGCCGACGACTGGCAGGGCGCCGGCCTCGGCCGCGAGCTGCTGATGCGCCTCGCCGAGCATGCCGGTGCGCATGGCGTGCGGCGGCTGTTCGGCGACGTGCTGTGGGGCAACACCGCGATGATCGCGCTCGCGCGCGGGCTCGGTGCCCAACTGCAGCGCAACGTCGGCGATTCCACCGTCGTGCGCGCCGAGTTCGTGCTCGGCACGAATCCGCCGTCTGCGCTATCCTGCGCGTCCGCGTCGAATTCCTGAACGAGCGTTCTTGAATTTCGGCGTGGCCGAACCCATCTCGCCACCATGCGTACCTGCCGCACCTTTGACAAGCTGATTGCCACGATTCGTGCCCGCCGAAGTGCGGGGAGCTTGCGCTCGCCCTTTGGCGCCACGTCGGCAAGGTGCATCGCCACCGCTTTGCAAGTCAGCGGCTGAGCCTGCGGCGAATCTCGCCTGGGGCCCGGCCCTTCAGGCACTCACGAGATTCGCATGAACACCAACTCGAACAAGCTTCGCGGCACCGCCACGCGGGCGCTGCGCAACATCGGCATCATCGCGCACGTCGATGCGGGCAAAACCACGACTACCGAGCGCATCCTCTTCTACACCGGCGCGAACCACCGCGTCGGCGAGGTCCACGACGGCAACACGACGATGGACTTCGACCCGCAGGAGCGGGCGCGCGGCATCACGATCAACAGCGCTGCGACGACCGTGTTCTGGCACGGCGCGCAGATCAACATCATCGACACCCCGGGCCACATCGATTTCAACATCGAGGTGAACCGTTCGCTGCGCGTGCTCGACGGTGCGGTCGTCGTGTTCGACGGCGTCGCCGGCGTCGAGCCGCAGACCGAGACGAACTGGCGCCTGGCCGACAAGTACGGCGTGCCGCGTCTCGCGTTCATCAACAAGCTCGACCGCGTCGGCGCCGACTACCTGCGCGTCGTGCAGATGCTGCAGGAACGCCTCGGCGTGCGCCCGCTGCTGCTGCAGCTGCCGATCGGCGCCGAAGACACCTTCCGTGGCGTCGTGGACCTGCTCGACCAGCGCGCGCTGCTGTGGGCCGGCGGCGTCGCCGGCGAGCCGTTCGAGGTCGCCCCGATCCCCGACGCTTTGCGCGAGGCCGCGGCAACCTGGCGTGCGCGCCTGGTCGAGGCTGTCGTCGAGCACGACGACACGCTGCTGCAAGGCTGGCTGAACGGCCACGAGCCCTCGGCCGAACAACTGCGCGCGGGCATCCGGCGCGGCACGCTGGCGGGCGCTTTCGTGCCGGTGCTGGCGGGCGCGGCGTTCAAGAACCGCGGCGTCGAGCCGCTGCTCGACGCGGTCGTCGACTACCTGCCGGCGCCCGGCGAAGTCAAGGGCGACGCGACGCAACCCGATGCCGATGCGGACGGGCCGCTGGCCGCGCTCGCGTTCAAGGTCGTCACCGACGACCACGGCGCGCTGACCTTCGTGCGCGTCTACCGCGGCCAGCTGCGCCCCGGCGACACGGTGCTGAACACGAGCACCGGCCGGACCGAGCGTGTCTCGCGCCTTTACGAGGTGCACGCCGACAAGCACGAAGAGCGCGAGTTGCTGCAGGCCGGCGACATCGCGGCGATCGTCGGCCTGAAGGACACGCTGACGGGTCAGACGCTGACCGGCAACAGCGCGGCCGAGCGCAAGCACCCGCTGGTGCTGGAGCAGATCACGATCCCCGAGCCGGTGATCGATGTCGCGATCGAACCCAAGACGCAGGCCGATCAGCAGCAGCTCGGCAAGGCGCTGCACGCGCTCGTGCGCGAGGACCCGAGCCTGCGCGTGCGGCAGGACGCCGAATCGGGCCAGACGATCCTGTCGGGCATGGGCGAGTTGCAGCTCGAGGTGACGATCGAGAAGCTGCGCGCGCGGCACCGCGTCAACGTCGGTGTCGGTCGGCCGCAGGTCGCGTACCGCGAGACGATCACGCAGTCGGTCGCGCTCACGCACCTGCACAAGAAGCAAAGCGGCGGGCCCGGGCAGTTCGCGCAGGTCACGCTGCGCATCGCGCCGCTGGCGCGCGGCGAGGGCGTGCGCTTCGCGAGCGAAGTGGTCGGCGGCGCGATCCCACGCGAGTACATCCCGGCCGTCGAGGCCGGCGTACGGCGCGCGGCCGAGGCCGGCGTGATCGCGGGCTTTCCGGTCGTCGACTTCGAGGCGACCCTGGTCGATGGCGCCTTCCACGAGCGCGACTCGTCGACGCTGGCGTTCGAGCTCGCGGCCGCTGCGGCGTTCCGCGAGTCCGCGGCGCGCGCCGCGCCGCAGTTGCTTGAGCCAGTGATGGCCGTCGAGGTGATCACGCCGGCCGAGTACCTCGGCGATGCGATCGGCGACCTGCACCGCCGGCGTGGCTCGGTGCATGGCCAGCAGCCGCGCGGCAATGCGGTCGCGGTCGAGGCGCAGGTGCCGCTGAAGGAGATGTTCGGCTACATCGGGCAGCTGCGCGCGCTGTCGTCCGGCCGTGCGCAGTACTCGATGCAGTTCGATCACTACGCGCTCGCGCCGACCAGCGTCTCGGCGCAACTGCTGGCCGCGTGACGCGCTGATTCGGCGTGGGGGCAGGGCGCAACAAGCGCTCTGCCCCAATCCCGCACGCCAGATCCGACCCGACCGCGCAGCCAGCGCGGCTTCTTCTCGTCGTTCCGGTCATCGTGATGCTGCAGCAGTTTCTCGACGAGGCCGAGCTGAAGGCCTGGGGCTGGCGCATCCCGTTCGTGATCGGCGCCATCACCGCGGTCATCGCGCTGGTGCTGCGCCGCACGCTGCAGGAGACCTCGACCGCGGAGACGCGCGGCAACAAGGGCGCCGGCACCATCGGCGAGCTGTTCCGCCACCACAAGGCGGCGTTCTTCACGGTGCTCGGCTACACGGCCGGCGGTTCGTTGATCTTCTACACGTTCACGACCTACATGCAGAAGTACCTGCACCATGACCACTGACGGCCTGCTTCGGCCCGCGTAGGCCCGCTCCTACCGGTGGCACCGCAGCTAGCCGACAGACGCCCGCGAGAGGCTTGCCGAGACTGGGTTGACATGCACTCGCAGGAGAGACGCCATGTTGCAAAACCTGAAGGATCTGCAGGGCTACGCGCTGCGCGCGACCGACGGCGATATCGGCAGCGTCAAGGATTTCTACTTCGACGATGACCGCTGGGTCGTGCGCTACCTGGTCGTCGAGACCGGCGGCTGGCTCTCGAGCCGCAAGGTGCTGATTTCGCCGGTGTCGATCGGCACGCCGAACCACGACGAGAAGGTCTTGCCGCTGTCGATCACCCGCGAGCAGGTCAGGAACAGCCCGGACATCGACACCGACAGGCCGGTCTCGCGGCAGCATGAGATGGACTATCTCGGCTACTACGGTTACCCCGCCTACTGGGACAGCGTGGGTGCCTGGGGCGGCGGCACGATGCCGGGGCTGATGACGCCGGATGCCGGTATCGCGGGAACCGGCGCCGGCGTGCTCGAGACCGATCGTGCGGTCGCCGCCGAAATGGCGGCGCGCCACCGCAACGACGACCCGCACCTGCGCTCGTGCAAGGCCACGACCGGCTACCACATCAAGGCGCAGGACGGCGAGATCGGCCACGTGCGGGACTGGATCGTCGATGAGGAAGGCTGGGCGATCCGCTACCTGATCGTCGACACCAGCAACTGGTGGCTGGGCCACAAGGTGCTGATCGCGCCACAGTGGATTCAGGAG
Organism: Rhizobacter sp. P5_A1; assembly: GCF_056400745.1. Taxonomy (NCBI): domain Bacteria; kingdom Pseudomonadati; phylum Pseudomonadota; class Betaproteobacteria; order Burkholderiales; family Sphaerotilaceae; genus Rhizobacter; species Rhizobacter sp. P5_A1. The sequence continues at coordinate 34,095 of NZ_JBFUKR010000005.1, read as the reverse complement.
GTGAGCTGGTCCGACAAGATCGTCGCGGTCAACATGAGCCGCGATGCGATCCAGCACGCCCCCGAGTGGGATGCGTCGATGCCGCCGAGCCGCCTCGAGGAGATCGACATCTACCGCCACTACGACCGCACCGGCTACTGGTGACCGTCGTCGGGCAGCGGCCGCAGCCGCAGGCGGCTCTCGAAGTGACGCGGTGCGCCGGTCAGCGGGTCGGTGAACGCGAGCGAGCGCGCCAGCAGCTGCAGCGGCAGCGCCGCGTCGTCGGTGCCCGGCGGCAGCAGCTCCGGGTAGATGCGGTCACCGACGATCGGCAAGCCCAGTGCCGCACAGTGCACGCGCAGCTGATGGCGCCGGCCGGTCAGCGGCACGAGCCGATAGCGTGCGAAGTCGCCGCGGCGTTCGAGCAGCTCGATGCGGGTCTGCGCATTCGGTTCGCCGAGCGTCTCGCGCATGCGCATGAAGTGCACCGGATCGTCGACGACGCGGCTGCGGTGCAGCCGCGGCAGCGCGAGCTCGGCGCGCCATGGCGCGATGCATTCATAGACCTTGTGCACTTCGCGCTGCGCGAACAGCTGCTGATAGCGCCCGCGTGCCGCGGGGTCGATCGTGAACAGCACCAGCCCGGCGGTCTCGCGGTCGATGCGGTGCACTGGCGCCAGCGTGTCCAGCCCCAAGCTGCGCTTCAGACGCACCAGCAGTGTCTGCTGCAGATGGCTGCCCGAGGGTGTGACCGGCAGGAAGTGCGGCTTGTCGGCGACGACGATGTGCGCGTCGCGATACAGCACGGTCTCGAGGCATGGCAGCGGCGGCTCGTCGACCAGCGAGCGGTAGTAGTAGATGCGCAGATGCGGCTGGTGTGGCCGCGTCAGGGTGACGCGCACGCCGCGTTCGTCGACGACCTCGCCGGCGCCGATGCGCGTCGCCCAGACCGACGCAGCGATGGCCGGGAAGCGATCCGCCAGGCACGCGGCGATCGTCACCCACGGCCCGGCAGGCAGTGCGACGCAGCTCGGACCGACGCCGTCGCGGGTCGGCAAGGGCAGGGCGGCGAGGCTCACGTCACGCCGGCCAAGCGTTGCGCGCGTTGCAGGCGCCAACCCTCGTCGGCGTCGCCAGCGTAGACCTCGGCCGCGGTCGTCGCGGTCTCTTGCAGGCGCGCGTCGAGCGCGATGCGGTTGTCGAAGACGAAGCACTCGCCCTGCCAGTCGCCCTCGGCGCGGGGCGCATCGTTCGCAGTCTCGGCGAGGTGGCGCAGGATGCCGCCTTCGAGCTGCTGCACCTGCAGCCCGAAGGCATCGTGCATCCACGCCGCGGTCTTCTCGCAGCGGATGCCACCGGTGCAGTACATCGCGACGCGCTGGCCCTGCTCGCGCCAGGCCGGCGCATGTGCCGCGATGAACGCCGGCAGGTCGCGGAAGTTGCCGACCTGCGGGTCGACCGCGCCGCGAAAGCGCCCGAGCCGGTGCTCGAAGTGGTTGCGGTTGTCGATCACGACCGCGTCGGGATCGGCGAGCAGCGCACGCCACTGCACCGGGTCGAGCTGCAGGCCGCGGCGTCCGACCGCGTCGACGCCGTCGATTCCGAGCGGCAGGATCTCGGCGCGCAGATGCACCTTGATGCGCCCGAACGGCGGCGTGCGGCAGGCGCTGCGCTGGAACGCGAGGCCGGCGAATGCACCGCTGAAAGCCGCGTCGTTGCGCAGCGCATGCTCGAAGCGATCGAGCGCGGTTGCCTCGCCGGCGAGCACGCCGTTGATCCCTTCGCCGGCGACCAGCACGCTGCCGAGCAGCTCGTGCGTCAGCGTGCGCACGGCCTGCGCGATACGCGCCGGCTCGGGCAGCCGCACGAAGCGGTAGAACGCGATGTGGAACAGGGCAGGGCTCGTCATGGTGCGGCCCGCATTGTCGCGTGCCGAGGCGCCCGCCGCGGAACTCATGCGAGCGGCGCGAGCAGGCCGCGCAGATCCTCGGCACTGAACTTCACCGCCCCGGCGGCGTCCGAGCCGAGCACGCCCTCGGCGAGCGCGGCCTTGCGCTCCTGCAGCGCGAGCATGCGTTCCTCGATGCTGCCTTCGACCACGAGCTTGTAGACGAACACCGGCCGGTCCTGGCCGATGCGGTGCGCGCGGTCGGTCGCCTGGCGTTCGACGGCCGGGTTCCACCACGGGTCGAGGTGGATCACGGTATCGGCCGCGGTCAGGTTCAGTCCCACGCCGCCGGCCTTCAGGCTGAGCAGGAAGACCGGCACCGCGCGCGCCTGGAACTGTGCGACGACGGCGCCGCGCGCGCGCACCGGCGTGTCGCCGGTCAGCGCGAGGAACGGCAGCGCGAGCGCCTCGAGCTCGGCCGCGACCAGCGCGAGCATCTCGGTGAACTGCGAGAACACCAGCACGCGCCGGCCTTCGGCGACGAGCTCGGGCAACATGTCGCACAGCAGCGCCATCTTTGCGCGCTCCATCGTCGCCGGCATCTTGCTGCCCTTGACGAGGTAGGGGTCGCAGCAGACCTGGCGCAGCTTCAGCAGCGCATCGAGGATCGTGATCTGCGCGCCGGCGAAGCTCTGGCGCTGCAGCACGCGGCGCACTTGCTCGTCGGCCGCGACGCGCACGCTCTCGTACAGCGCGCGCTGCTGACCCTGCAGCTGCACGCGCCGGATCACCTCGGTCTTGCGCGGCAGCTCGGCAGCGACGTCGTCCTTGCGGCGGCGCAGGATGAAAGGGCGCACGCGCTGCGCGAGCAGCTCGGCACGCAAGGTCTCGCCGTTGGTCTCGATCGGCTTGCGCCACAGGCGCTGAAAGCTGCGTGCGTCGCCGAGAAAGCCCGGCATCAGGAAATCGAAGTGCGCCCACAACTCGCCGAGGTGGTTCTCGAGCGGCGTGCCGGTCACGCACAGGCGATGCCGTGCGTCGAGCCGGCGCAGCGCGGTCGCGGCGCGGCTCGCGGCGTTCTTGACCATCTGCGCTTCGTCGAGGATCAGCAGGTGCCAGGGCTGCGCCTGCAGCGCGTCGATGTCACGCCACAGCAGCGGGTAGGTCGTGAACACGAGGTCGTGTTCGGCGATGCGCGCAAAGTCGCGGGCGCGCTGCGCGCCTTGCAACGTGATCACGCGCAGGTCCGGCGCGTGGCGCGCGGCCTCGGTCTGCCAGTTCGCGATCAGCGAGGTCGGCAGCACGACCAGCGCTGGCCGGTCGAGCCGCCCAGCGTGCTTCTCGACCAGCAGATGCGCGAGCACCTGCGCGGTCTTGCCCAGCCCCATGTCGTCGGCGAGGATGCCGGCGAGGCGATGCTCGCGCAGGTACTGCAGCCAGGCCAGCCCGTGCAGCTGGTACGGGCGCAACGTCAGACTCAAGCCCGCCGGTGCGGCAACCCCCGGCGGCGTGCCCGCGGCGCGCAGGCGCTGCGCGAGCACGCTCAGGCCGGCATCGCCCTGCAGCTGCCACGCGCCGTGCGTGCCGGCGCGCGCAGCCTGCGTGTCGAGCAGCGACAGCCGCAGCGCCTCGACGCGCTGTGCCTCCCAGCTCGACAGGCGCAGCGGCCCTTCGGCGTTGCGGCGCGGATCGGTCAGCAGCTCGAGCATCGCGCCGACGATCGCCTTCAGCGGTCCCGCGGGAGCTTCGATGCGGCGGCCGCCGGGCGCGCGCAGCGCAATCGTCGCGGCGTCGTCGATCGCGGCCAGCGCGCGCGCATCGAGCCAGCGCGCGTCGCGCTTGAGCAGGTCGGCGAGCAGCGGCGCAAGGTCGAGCGTTTCGCCGTCGACCTCGACGCCCAGACTCAGCATGAACGAGCCCTCGCGCACCGGTTGGCGCAGCGCCTTGATCGATGCCGCGGTCGGCGCCGCCGAGCCGAGCGGCTCGGCGAGTTCGCGGCCACGCTCGCTGCCGTCGATCGGGTCGATCAGCAGCCGCCAGCGATCGACCGGCACACTCAGGTGCGCGAAACCCGGCTGCACGACGATGGCCCAGCCGAGCGCCTGCAGCCGCGGCACCTGTTCGGCCCAGAAGTCGCCGAACTGCGCTTCCTGCGGCAGCGACCACAGATCGGTGTGACTCGCGCCGGCCTCGCGGTCGCGCCACTGGATCGCCTGCGGCGGCAGCGGGCGCAGGCCGGTCGCGGCGAGTGCATCGCTGGCGTCGGCTTCGCCCGCGAGATCGCGCTGCAGCAGCACGCGTTCGTTCCAGGCCCCGCGCAGCAACTGCGTCGGCTGCGGGCGCTTGCCCAGCACGCCGGTCGGCGCCGGCGTTTCCCAGTGCAGGCCGTTGTTGGTCGCGTAGGTCCAGCTGACGCGTGCCACCGTCAGCTGCGCGCCGCGCGGGCCGAAGCCGTTCATCGCGCGCAGGCCCAGCAGGCCGTCGCCGCGGGTCAGTGTCTGCAGATCGAGGCGCGGGACGAGTTGGGCGGGAACCGGCGTGTCGCCGCTCGATGCGCGTGCCGCCGGCCGGGCAGGCGGCGGCTTCGCCGCGGCGGGCACGGCCGCTGGTTCGCGCAGCAGCGCCATCACGCGGGCTGCATCCTCATCCGGCAGCGCGGGCAGGGCGCGCAGCTCGGCGGCATCGGCGCCGCGGCGCAGCGCATCGAGCCACAGGTGCAGCGTGGCCTCGCGCGACGTCGCGGAGGCGGGCGCGTCGCGGCGGCGCTTCGGTAGGGTCATGCGGTGATTCTCGGGCCAGCGCATGGCAACTCTCGAGGCGCGCCTTGTAGGAACAGACAGCACGTGCAAGCGAGCCCGCCTCGGGCGTGGACCCGGGCCCGGCACCGACGATGCGCTGATCGCGTTCGACTCAACTACCGAGCCCAAGCCGCTGCTGCTCGTCGACCGAGGGCGGATCGTCGGGCGGAACCTGCGCAGGGAATACCTGACCCGCGACGACCTGGAATCCCAGCTGCGCGAAGCCGGCGTCACCGACCTGCGACAGGTACGCAAGGCCTACCTGGAGGGCGACGGCAAGTTCTCGGTGCTGAGGTTCGACGAGGGCAGGGGCAGGCCCAAGGCCGACACCCGGGGAACGCCAGGCGCCGGCTGAGCGGAAGGGTTTCCCGCCTTGCGCGCCTGCGACGACTGTTGTTCGTCATGCGCATTAGGGATGGACTTCGTGAACTGCTTGGCTAACTATCCAACATTGTGATACATATTGGTATACAAACCGGTATTAGGTCTCAGTGGAAGTGGTGGCGAGCCAGCCTGGCGACCCGCCTGCTTCGTGTCAAACAGGATTTCGGCCCCCAGCGGCCGGCCATTGGAGAGTGAAATGTCCGTTCCCGAAACTCGAGCGCCGATCGCGAAGCGCTCTGCGTGGTCAAAGGCTATGGCGGCTGCGGTCACAGCTACGACCGTCTGCCTCGCACCGGCTGCATGGGGCGCCGCCGCGTCAGACCTCTTTGTGACACTTGACGTGAAGCCTGCGGGTTCGGTTTCGGTCAGCCGAACCGACCTGAACACGTACGTGGCATACAGAGCGACGTTGACAAATCGCGGTGGCAACACCATCAATCAAGTCGTATTCACCCTAACGACGACCGTCGTGGGGGCCAGCGATGTCGCCCCGTATAACAGCACCCTGAACCTTGGCTCTGTCTCTCCGAAGTGCTCCGCCGCCTCTGCTGCCTCGGTGGTTTGCCAGATCGGCCAGCTCAAGAGCAATGACTCGCGCGACTTCTTCCTGTTCTTCCAAGCGCCGAAGAGCGGGACATCGATCCATTTCGATGAGGTGACAGACTTCTCTGAAGGCGCCAGCAGTGGCGCGCCACCGGCTCACTTCAGCCTGCCGATAAGTGGCGATACGGGACTCACTGAAACCTTGGACGTGAAAGGGCATGTGAACACTGTACTGAAGCCGGGCGGAGGCGACTTCTTCACCGGGGTGAGCGGCAAAGCGGATTCCACGAATCCGTTCGCGACAAAGGTGACCGTTCCGGCAGTGGCAGGCCTTGTTACCGACAACGCGATCACCGAAAACATTGCTGGCTCCACGACCCCCTGCGCACCAAATATCGATGCGAGCTATTTCTGCTATGGCCTCGAATCAGACATCACCATCAACAAGGCAATCGATGGGTCGAAGGTCTATCTTCCTCTCGACAGCCCAGTGATAACGATCTTCCTGCGTCAGGACGCATCATCGCTCGCAGCCAAGAAGCCGATTCCGCCAATAGGCCAGATAAAGATCTTCTACACGCCGACACTCCCGACCTTCCCGACCGATCCGCCCAACACCGGAGCGCAGATCGAGGTTCCTCCATGCGGAGCTGGCCTTCCTAAGCCCGACAAGCCCTGCGTCGCCGAAAGAAATGACTTCCTCAAGGGATCGAAGGGCTACTACGAGTACGTGATCCACGCTCTTGACAACGGCAAGTTCGGCGCCTGACGGTCGTCGACTTTCGTTCTCCACACCGCGCCGAAGTGCAGTCAACTGCACTTCGGCGTTGTTCCTTGTATCGCTATGCCAACTGGTCGGCCAGCCGCTCGATCTTGCCCGCCGACACGACATCCCCCTTCGTCGCATAGAGCGTCCGCGCCTGCGCCAGCACCTGACGCGCCTCGTCGTCGCGGTCAGCCAGCGCAAGCACGCTCGCGAGTTCGGACAGCGTGTCCGCACGGCACACCGGGTCTTCGGTCTGCTCGGCCAGCTGCAGAGCCTCGCGTGCCATCGCCTCGGCAGCGGCTGCGTCGCCGGCTCGCGCCAGGATCGGCGCGCGAAACGATCGCCACAAAATCTGCGCGTCGATGTCGTCTGGCGCGGCGGCGTCTTCGGCCGTTTTCGAGACGAGCAGGGCCTCGTCGTCGCGGCCCTGGTCGCGTATCAGACGTGATAACAACGCAGCCACGTTCGACAGATAGAAGGTCTCGCCGATCGCCGACAGGTAATCGCAGTCGACACGCAGTTCCCGCTCTGCACCGGCGAGATCCCCCGCGAGCAACTCGACCCGCGCGAGGGCGATGCCGGTGGCGGCGGCGCGCACGCCTTGCCCCAGGTCACTCAGCAGCGAGCGCCCCTGCCGATAGAGCGAGCGGGCGACTTCGAACTCGGCATTCATGGCCCGCAGCTGCGCCAGTGCGCACATGATGCTGCCCTCGACATGCCGATCTGTCAGGCCCTCCGCGATCAGCTGCTCGCATTTCGCAATGGCCTGCGGCACCGGAGTCGGGCCGAAGAGCGCGCTGTTCGCCATAGCCATGGCTGCGCGCGCGACAAGCCGTTCGTTCGCCGCTTGGCGCGCATGGATCAACAGCTTTTGCGCCGCCTCGTCGACCTGCGCGTAGCGACCCGCTACCCCGTGCACCAACACGATCAACCGCCACGCGGTAGCCAACTCGTTGTGCGCACCGGCCCTTTCGAGCACGGGGATCGCCTCGGTGGCGACCTGCAATGTCTGCGAACTCCACTCCCCCGGCTCGGCGCTGTGCATGCGCACCAGCATGCGCACGAGCTGCGCCGCGGCCTTCTGCCGCTCATCGCCGAGCTGCTGCGCGACCTCGGTCGCGCCGTCGAGAACGGTTCGCGCGGCGGCGAAATCGCCGCGCTCCATCAGCGCCTCGGCGAGCTGCGGCTGAAGCGCCAGCCGCTCCGGGTCGTTCACAGAGAGCAGGGCGCTGGCCCGCTGGTAGAGATTGGAGGCCGCATGCATGTCGCTGCGCGCGAACGCGCGTCTGCCGGCGCGCCCGAGGCGGCCCGCCGCATCCTTACCGATCGCGACGCCGTCGGCGTCGAGGGGCCCGAGCTCGGAGAGGTAGCGGTGTGCTTGCTCCAGGTGGTAGCCGAGAATTTCCTCGAACTCGAGGCCGCGATCGCGTTCCGCGTTGACCCGGTCGGCCCAACGCACAAAGTCGGCGTGCAGCGTGGCGCGCGCGCGCTTCAGCAAGCCGTTGTAGACGGTCTCGCGCACCAGATGATGGTCGAAGCGGTAGCGCGCTTCGGTCTGCCCCGGCGCTTCGGTGGGCCGGATGAATTGCTTGCTGGTCAGCGCCGTCAGCTGCTTGTCGATGGTCGGGCGCAGGCCTGCCGGCGCAAGCGCTTCGAGTGCGGGCTGCGCGAACTCCAGGCCGATCACCGACGCCGGATCGACCGCCGCGCGTTCCTCGCGTTGGAGCCTGTCGAGCCGGGCCTCGAGCAAGGCCTGGATCGTCGGCGGCACGGTGATCTCGCCGTACTTCTCGCCGCGCACCCAGCGCCCGTCCTCGAGGTGCAGCGCACCGGTGTCGATCAGCATCGACAGCATCTGCTCGACGAACAGCGGGTTGCCTTCCGCGGCGGCGACGATGCGATCGAGCACCTCGGGCGCCAGCCCGGCCGCACCCAGCAGATTCGTGACCACCTGGGCGCTCGCTTCCTGGCTGAGCGGCAGCAGCACGAGCCGGATGGCCCCAGCGCGCTCGCTCCATTGCGGGCGTTCCTCGATCAGGTCGTGTCGCGTCGTCGCGAGCAAGAGCATCGGCGCATCGGACGATGCGTCGAGCAGGTGCTCGATCAGGTCGAGCAGGGCAGCGTCGGCCCAGTGAATGTCGTCGAGCAGCGCGACGACCGGTCGATCGGCAGCGAGGCCCTCGAGGAACTTGCGCGCCGCCCAGTAGAGCTCGACCAACGGAAACTGCGTCGCGCTGAGGCCGACCGCCGAGCTCAGTCGATCGGCCACGTCGGGGTCGGCGACGACACGCAACACCTTCGCGCGCGCGGCCTCGGGCAGGTCGTCGGTCCGGATGTCGGCCACCTCGTTGAGCATGCCACGCAGGGGCCAGAAGGTGACGCCTTCGCCGTACGGCAGGCAGCGGCCGCGCAGCACGCGCGAGCCGACGGCGACGCGCTCGAGCACTTCATGGACCAGGCGTGACTTGCCGACACCCGCGTCGCCGACGATCGTCGCCAGGCGTGCGACCCGGTGCGTCGACACATCGTCGTAGAGCGCTTCGAGTGCGGCAATCTCGGCGTCGCGGCCGACGACCGGCGTGTCGATGCGCCGCACGTTTCCGTCGAGGCCCGGCACCGAGATCAGGCGGAAGGCCGGCAGGCGCTGGCTCTTGCCCTTCAGCTCCAGCGGCTCGACCGGCTCGACCTTGACGGCGTCGCGCACGAGCCGATAGGTGGTCTCGCCCATGTAGACCTGGTTCTCCGGCGCGGCCTGCTCGAGCCGGGCGGCGACGTTGACGGCATCGCCGGTGGCGAGCTTCTGGTCGACGGTCGGATCATCGTTGGCGACGACTTCACCGGTGTTGACGCCGGTGCGATTGGCGAGGGCGACGCCATAGCGCTTCATCAGGTCTTCGTTGACCTGCTGCAGCGCGGTCTGCATGCCGGCGGCGGCGCGCACCGCGCGCAGCGCGTCGTCTTCGTGCGCCCGGGGCAGGCCGAAGACTGCCATGATCGCGTCGCCGATGTACTTTTCGATCTTGCCGCCGTGGCGCGTGATTTCCGCGGCCATCGCGCGGAAGTAGCGATCGGTGACTTCGCGCATCGTCTCCGGGTCGAGGAGTTCGGTCAGCGCGGTCGAGCCTTTCAGGTCCGAGAAGACGATCGTGACGGTCTTGCGAATCTCATGCGCAGGAATCGGCGGTGGTGCCGCCGCGAGCGGCGTGCCACAGTACCCGCACAGCCTGAACTTCGGCGGGTTTTCTTCACCGCAACCGGGGCATTTCACCATCCAACGAGTCTACCTCCCGGTATGCAACACGGTATTGCATCACCGAGTCGTATCGCATCCCCAACAGTTGGGGTGTAGGAAGGGCTGAGACCTGCAAACCACGTCTCCTCGGTGGGCGCCGAATGTAACGGGGCAAGTTACCCCTCGCCGCAACCTGGCGGAGCAAACACCCGACCCGCGGCAAGATTGGCCGCCTGTCGGAGAGCGGCTACCTCGAGCGTGTCGGCCGATCTAGACATCACGCTCGGCCACCACCGGGTTCCGCAGCACGCCGATTGCCGGAATCTCGATTTCCACCGTGTCCCCGACGGAGATTGGTCCGACACCTGCCGGCGTCCCGGTCATGATGAGGTCGCCCGGTAGCAGCGTCATGTACTTGCTCAGATGGGCGACCAGATAGGGCACGCTGAAGAGCAGGTCGCGGCTGTTGCCATCCTGGCGGACGACACCGTTGACGCGGGTGATGATCCGCTGGTTCGCAGGGTCCAGCCCGGTCGCAATGTACGGGCCGATCGGCGCGAACGTATCGTAGCCCTTGCCCGCCAGCAGGCAGCCGAAGGTACTCTCCTGGCGCTGCAGCACACGGTCGCTGACGTCGTTGCCGCAGGTGTATCCGAACACGCAGTCCAGCGCGTCCTCTTCGCGCACGTGGCGCGCACGCCTGCCGATGACGGCGGTCAGTTCGCCCTCGTAGTGAATGATCTCGCCATCTCGCGGATAGACGATTGCGTCATCGGGGCCGATGGCTGAGGTGCTGGGTTTCATGAACAAGACCGGTATCTCGGGCACGGCCTTGCCGACTTCTTGCGAGTGCGCCTTGTAGTTGTAGCCCAGGCCGAAGATGCGCGGCCGGTCGATCGGCGCCAGCAGCTTCACCGTTTCGAGCGGGTCGAAGTGGCCGCTTTCAGTCAGGCTGTCGAACGGGTGGCCGGCCAGGCGCTTGAGCACCCTGCCGTCCAGGATGCCGAATTGCGTGGTGTCGCCTAGCGCATAGCGCGCGATCAACGTACTCATGGTGTCTGTGCGTGCGGGTGTCAGTCGAGTGCTAACGTTAGCCAGCGATTCTAGACCTGTCAATCAGGGGAGCCGCGGCTTAATGAACGCTTGACGAGAGGCATTGATGTGCACACAATGTGCTAACGATAGCACTAGGAGACAAGCAACATGAAGGATCCCGCCGCCACGCGTTTCCCGGCGCGGCCTCATCGTGCGAGCGGATGCCGGTCGTGCGCAATGCAGGGGGCATCGACGTGAGCTTCACGCTGCTTGCCCAATCCGCGCTGGGCGGCATGCTGCTCGGTGGCGTGTATGGGCTGCTGGCGATGGGCCTGAGCCTGAGCTGGGGGCTGCTCCGGCTCGTCAATCTCAGCCACTTCGCCCTGGCGTTTCTGGGTGCCTACCTCACGTACCAGCTCGGCACGCAATTCGGCGTTCCGCCGTGGGCTGCGCTGCTCTTGATCGCGCCGGCGTTCTTTGTCGTGGGTGTCGCCTTGCATGCGGTGTTCGTGCACTTCAAGGTCACCGAGTTCGCGTCGATGCTCGTGACCTTCGGTGTCACCGTGCTGATCGAGTCGCTGATCCAGTGGGTCTGGTCGGCCGACTTCCGCAAGTTCGAGACACCTTACGCGCAGACCTCCATCCGGATCGGACCGATCTTCGTGCCGGTGCTCGAACTGACGGCCTTCGTCTGCGCGGCTTTGCTCGCAACGATCGCGTGGCTCTGCCTGCACCGTACGCTGCTCGGCCGGGCGCTGCGCGCGGCAGCGCAAGACGGTCCCATTGCCGCCGCATTCGGCATCAATGCCGGGCGCTTGTCGTACGGGCTCGCAGGTCTGTGCTCTGCGTCGGCCGGCGTCGCCGGTGTGTTCATCGCGCTCACATCCACGCTCGCTCCGTCGCAGATCGAAGCCTGGATCGGCGTGGTCTTCGCGGTCGTGATCATCGGCGGCCTGGCCAATCCGCTCGGCGCCCTCGCGGCCGGTGTGCTGATCGGCGTGTCGGAGTCGGTCACGATGGCGACGGTCAATCCTGCCTGGGCGCCGCTGGTGGCGTTCTCCATCTTGATCGGCTTGCTGATCTGGAAGCCGAAATGGCTCTGAACACCAAACTCCTGCAAGCAGCGGCGGCGGTCGGCGCGATTGCATTGTTCGCCTTGCCGTACTTGGGCGCCGCCGACTTCTACCTGTCGTACCTGTACATCGTCTTCTTCTGGGTGGCGCTGGCGACAAGCTGGGGCATCCTGAGCGGCTACGCGGGCTACTGGAGTTTCGGGCACGCCGCGTTCTTCGGCGCCGGGGTCTACACGTCGGCGACCCTCGCTGCGAAGGCAGGGTTGCCCTTCCTGCTCACGATCCCATTGGCCGCGGGCATGGCCGCATTGCTCGCTGTGGGCATCGGCTTGGTCGTCTTTCGCATCAAGTCGCTGCGCGGGGAGTTCTTCGCGCTGCTGACGCTGTCCGTCACGTTCGTGCTCGCCGCCATCGTCTCGAACACGCCCATCGACGGCGGCGCCGGGGTCAATCTGAGCAGTGTCTCGCTGCCCCAATTCGGGACCTCGGTGCCCGGCACGATCTACCTGCTCGGGTTGGTGCTTGCGGTCGTCGCGCTGGCCGTGTCCCGATGGATCTACCGTTCCAGGCTCGGGCTCGGCCTGCTCGCCATTCACGACGACGAGGATGTCGCCGAGGTCAAGGGCGTCCCCACGTTGCGCTTCAAACTCGTGGCCTTCGGCATCTCGGCGGCGATCGCAGGAGCGGCAGGGGCTGTCCAGGCAGCCTACGTGGGCTATGTGACGGTGGCGGACACGTTTTCGATCACGGTACCGCTGTATGTCGTCTTGATGAGCATCCTCGGGGGTGCCCGCCATTGGGCGGGGCCAGCCATTGGCGCAACGCTGATCACCGTCGCGCTCAGCATGTTCGTCGGCGGCAACCATGCGGAGCTCGGCAAAGCCGGTGTCGCGCTCGCGCTGATCGTCGTGATCCTGGTGCTGCCGCAGGGGATCGCGCCGCGACTGCTCGCGTTGTTCAGCGGGCCGCCGACAGCCCCGCGGGCTCGGGGCGACGGTGGTCCGGCACTCGTCGTTGCGACACCGCCAGCCTCAACGCGTGCCGTCGGCGCCCAGCCGCTGCTCGAGTGCCGCGATGTAGAGAAGCGCTTCGGGGGACTTCAGGCGCTCGGTGGCGTGAGTCTCAGCGTGATGCAAGGCGAAATCCTTGCACTCGTCGGCCCGAACGGGTCGGGCAAGTCGACCTTGATCAACATGATCAGCGGCCACTTCCCGCTGTCGGCCGGCAGCATCGCGCTGAGCGGCCAGTCGATCTCGTCGCTCGAGCCGCACGAGGTGGCGCGCAGGGGCGTCGCGCGGACCTACCAGATTCCGCGCCTGTTCGAACACCTGACCGTGCTGGACAACGTGCGCCTGTGTGCAACATTCGGTCGAGCCGATGGCGCGATCGAGGACAGCACGCAAGCGCGACATTGGCTCGCCTTCGCGGGGCTCGCGGAAAAGGCCGATCAGTTTCCCGCCACTCTGAACCTGCACGAGCGAAAGTTCGTGGAGTTCGCGCGGGCCTTGGCCGCACGTCCGAAGCTGCTGTTGCTCGACGAGGTGCTGTGCGGGCTGACACCGTCGGAAGTGGATCAGGCGATCGATCTCATACGAAAGATCCGCGCCGGCGGGACCACCATCGTCTTCGTCGAGCATGTGATGCGCGCGGTGGTTGCACTGGCAGACCGCGTGGCGGTGCTCGACCAGGGCAAGCTCCTCGCCCTGGGCGACCCGCACGAGACCATGCAGAACCCCGAGGTCATCGGCGTCTACCTGGGAGTCGCCCATGCTGCTTGAGGTTCGCGACGTTCACGTCGCCTATGGCGACGCGCCGGCGGTCTGGGGCGCTTCCCTGGACATCGACGCAGGGCAGATCGTCTCGGTCGTCGGGCCCAACGGCGCCGGCAAGAGCACGCTGATCAATTCGATCGCAGGCATTCTTCGACCGAGCCGGGGCAGCATCAAGATCGACGGGGTGGACGTCACGACGATGCCCGCTCATCGCATGTGCGATCACGGGGTGGCGATCGTTCCGGAAGGGCGCCGCCTGTTCACCCAGATGACGGTTCTCGAGAACCTCGAGTTGGGTGGCTATCGCGCCGAGGCTCGTGCCAAGTACCGGGACACGTTGCAAGAGGTTTTCGCGCTGCTGCCGGTGCTTCGGGAGCGCAGCGCCCAGATCGCCGGCACGATGTCGGGCGGTCAGCAACAGATGGTGGCCATCGGCAGGGCGTTGATGGCGCGGCCACGGCTCTTGTTGATGGACGAGCCCTCGCTCGGTTTGTCGCCACTCATCGTCGCGGACATGTTCCGGATCATCCAGCGCATCAACGAGCGCGGCGTCGCGGTCATGCTGGTCGAGCAGAACATCCATCAGGCACTCGCGGTGGCGCACCACGCCTATGTCATCGAGCAGGGCCGAATCATCACGTCCGGTAAACCGGAGCGCCTGCTGAGCAATCCGCAGATCAAGGAGGCCTATCTTGGCGTCTGACACTTCCTCCATCTCCGGCGTTCCCATCGAGATCAACCGCCTGGTGACCGGCCATGGTGAGGACGGGTCCAGCTGCGTTGCAATGCAATCGGTCCCGCCGCGCACCGACGCCTTTCAGCACATCCCCGGGATGGTGTCGCGACTGGTCTGGGCCACCGCGGCGCCGCCCCGATTGCCCTTCGATGGCGCCGACCCGACACCCGGGGTCACGAGTTTCGTCCCCGGGCCGGCAGAGACACGCTTCATCGTCGTGACGTTCCCGCCCGATTCCGTGTTCGCGGATCCTGGGTTCGACCCTGCCGCTGCGGTGCGAGAGAACCTCGCGATCAGCCCGGGTTTGGCTGAGCGCTTCGAGCCCGATGGAAAGCACACGACGCCGACCGTCGACTACGCGATCGTGCTCGACGGCGAGATCTGGCTGGAACTGGATGAAGGCCGCCCCACGCTGCTGCGCCAGCACGACGTGGTCGTGCAGAACGGCACTCGGCATGCATGGCGCAACAAGACCGAGCGAGCGGCCACGGTGGCATTCGTGCTGATCGGTGCCCGATCCGAATGACGTCGCACACCACACCCACTGAGCACACCGACATGAGCATGGAACAGCGATGAGCGACACCAGAATCAAACAAGTTCACGGCCGCCGAGTGTGGGACTCCCGCGGCCGCCCGACCGTCGAAGCGGAAGTGGAGTTGCGCAATGGCGTGATCGCGCGCGCCATCGCTCCCGCGGGCGCCTCGACCGGCAGCGGCGAAGCCCTTGACCTGCGAGATGGTGGCACGCGCTTCGGCGGCATGGATGTCGGCCAGGCGTGCGCGGCCGTCAACGGGCCGATCTCGGATCACCTGGCAGGACTGGAAGTCGGTGACCAGGCGCATCTGGACGGTCGGCTCGTCGCGCTGGACGCCACGAGCAACCGCAGCCGCCTCGGTGGCAACGCGATGGTCGCCACCTCGATGGCCCTGCTGCATGCGGCTGCGGCTGCCGCGGGACAACCGCTCTGGCGTCATCTTGCCGGAGCGAGAAAGGTCCGCCTGCCGCTGCCGGAGATCCAGATCTTCGGCGGCGGAGCGCATGCGGCGCGACGTGTCGACGTGCAGGACTTCATGATCATGTGTCCCGCTGCTCGGTCGTTCGGCGAAGCGCTTGAATGGACGGCCGAGGTCTACCTGGCCGCCGGCGCGTTGCTCAAGAAAGCCGGCAAGCTGCAGGGCGTGGCGGACGAGGGCGGCTACTGGCCCGCCTTTGCGTCCAACGAGGAGGCACTCGACACGTTGATGCAGGCCATCCTCGATGCCGGCTTGCGCGCGGGTGAACAGGTCGGCATCTCGCTCGACATCGCGGCCTCGGAGTTCGGGCGCAGCGGCCGCTACGACCTGGCACTCGAGAGTCGAACACTCGACTCGGACGGCATGATCGACATGCTGGGCGGATGGCTCGACACCTACCCGATCCTGTCGATCGAGGACCCGCTGGCCGAGGACGACCCGGATGGATTCCGGCTCTTCACCGAAGCGTACGGCTCGCAGTGCCAGATCATCGGAGACGACTTCCTCGTGACGAATGCGTCGCGCGTGGTTGAGGCAGCCGAGAAGGGCAGCGCGAATGCCGTGCTGATCAAGCCCAACCAGGCCGGGACGCTGACCGAGGCGCATGCGGCCCTGCAAGCCGGCAAGAAGGCGGGCTT
Source organism: Rhizobacter sp. P5_A1 (assembly GCF_056400745.1). NCBI lineage: Bacteria > Pseudomonadati > Pseudomonadota > Betaproteobacteria > Burkholderiales > Sphaerotilaceae > Rhizobacter > Rhizobacter sp. P5_A1. Next base: position 18,235 of record NZ_JBFUKR010000005.1, on the reverse strand, counting down.
CGGGACCATCGTCTCGGCCCGATCCGGGGAGACCGAGGACGTGACGATTGCGCACCTCAGCGTCGGTTGGGATGCGGGTCAGCTCAAGGTCGGCTCGTTCTCGCGTTCCGAGCGCATGGCGAAGTGGAACGAAGTCCTTCGCATCGAGGAATCCCTGGGCAGCGACGCCGGCTACTGGGGATGGGACGCGTTGCCGTTCAAGCGTGCTGCTGAACTCGGCGTCAAACGGAGTTGACCATGGCCCTGCTTCTTCGAGTGTTGCGAGACGTCCGGAGTCTGTCCGGCGATCTCGACCTGATTCCGCCCCTGGGCGAAGGCGTTGGAAATCCGGCGCAGCGACGCCACCCGACATCGTTTTTGAAAGGAAAGACAGATGCGTCAACTTCGACTGGCAGGCATTTCGGGAAGCCTGCGGAAGAACTCCAACAACACGGCGATTCTTCGAACCTTGCGGGAGCGCCTGCCGGAGGCGATCGAGCTCTCGCTGGTGCCGCTGGATGGAGTGCCCTTGTACAGCGGTGACCTCGAGGGGGCCGAACTTCCCGCGGGCGTGGCTGAATTCAGGGCCGCCGTCGAAGCGGCAGACGGGCTCGTCGTCTGCTCACCCGAATACAACGCCGGCACGTCGGGTGTCCTGAAGAACGCCCTGGATTGGGCGTCGCGACCTGCGAATGCTTCATCGCTCAAGGGCAAGCACGTTTTGATCATGAGCAGCTCACCCGGCTTCATGGGAGGCGTGCGCGCGCAGGCCCAGCTCCGCGAAACCTTCGCCAGCACGCTGTCACGCGTCGTTGTTCGCCCGCCGGTGGTCATCGCCGGCGTCCACGAGAAAATCAAGGATGGCCGGCTCGTCGACGAGTCGAACATCCAGTTCGCACTCGATGCGATCGCCGCGCTCGCGTCCGAGATTCGGGTCGATCGCGCCTGCTGATCAAGTTCGCCACTGGAGGTATCCATGCTGCCCGCCGTCAATCTGCGTCCACCTTTCAACATTACCCGCACCAGCCATGTGGTCCTGCACGTCGCGGACCTCGAGAAAAGCCGCGACTTCTACGTGAAGATCGTCGGGCTCGTCATCACCGAAGAGACGCCGACCGAGTGCTATCTGCGCGGACTCTCCGAAGCCTGCCATCACAGCCTCGTACTGATTCAGACCCGCGGCGAAGCCACGTGCAAACGCATCGGCTTTCGCGTCTTCTTCGAGGAAGACCTCGATCTGGCGTATCAATACTTCAAGGGCCAAGGGCTGCCCGCCGAATGGGCCGATGTGCCGCACCAGGGCCGTACGCTGCACGTGTCCGACCCGATCGGCACGAAGATCGAACTCTGCGCGCAGATGAAGACCTGCGAGCGCATGTACCTGAAGCGCGAACTGTTCACCGGTGCGCATGCGCAGCGCCTGGACCACTTCCAGATCTTCGCGCCTGACTGCTACGCGCTGTGTGATTTCTACAGCCAGCTCGGTTTTCGAAATTCCGAGTACCTGGAGCACGGCGACAAGTTGCTCGGGGCCTTCATGTACCGCAAGGGCACCTGCCTGGATCTGGCCATCGTCGAGAACGCCGGCCCGAAGCTGCATCACTTCGCCTACACGATCCCCGAATCGCATCACATCTTCACGGCCTGCGACCTGGCCGGCAACTACGGCTACTCCGACTCGGTGGAGCGCGGGCCGGGGCGACACGGGCCTGGCGGAATGCTGTTCGTGTACCTGCGCGACCCGGACGGCCATCGCATCGAGCTCTTCGGCAGTCACTACCAGACGATCGACATCGAGATCGAGCCCGTGCGCTGGGACGCCGCATCGCTCAGCACGAACGTGCGCTGGGGTTTGCCGGCGTCCGAGCGCTGGTACGTCGAGGCCACGAGTTTCGAAGCCACACCCACCATCAAGCCCGAAAAGATGCCGAACCCCGAAACGCTGGAGACGTACATCCAGAAGCGGATCGCGGCCAAGGCTGCGGCCACTGCAAGTTGATACGGCAGCAAGGACACCCATGGCACGAATCAAATACCTGCGACGCACCGACAGCCCGAATCAAGCGATCTTCGATCGCCTGGAGCGCGAGCGGAAGCTTCCCACCGCCAACATCTTCCTGGCGCTGACGCAGACGCCGGACTTGCTGGACGGCTTTCTCACGTACGCGAACGCGCTGCGCAGCTCGCCGTTGAGCCCACGCCTGCGCGAACTCGCCATCCTGACCGTCGGGCATCTGACGAAGTCGGAGTACGAGGTGGCGCACCACCAGTCGCACGGCCTGAAGGCCGGGCTCACGCAGGCGCAGCTCGATGCGGTTCCGGACTTCGAAACGTCGTCCCTGTACAGCGTCGAGGAGAAGGCGGTCATGGCGCTGGCCAAGGAGTCGACGCTGAACGTTGCGGTCAGCGACCAGACCTGGCGCAACGCCGCGGCGTTCCTCGGCGAGCCGGAGATGATCGCGCTGGTGCTCGTCGTCGGTTGGTACAACTCCGGCGTGCGAATCATGGCGGGTCTCGACATCGAGCTCGAAGACAGCCATCGGTGAGTGCATCGCGAGCCAAACCATGCGCTCGTGCAACGGGCGCTCAACCAAAAAACATCGGAGACATCAATGACTGATTCGGCACTGGACAACAGCCGTCGCGGATTCGTTCTAGGCGCAGGCGGCCTGATGCTGGCCGCCGGGCTGCCCGCCTTCTCGCAGCCGGCAACCGGCGCTCCGATCCGCGTCGGCGGCACGCTGCCCCTGACGGGGCCCCTCGCTTCGGTGGGCATGATCCACAAGATCGCCGGCGAGGTCTTCATCGACGCCGTCAACAAGCGCGGCGGCGCTCTGGGGCGCAAGCTGGAGTGGGTGCTGCTCGACGACCAATCCCAGCCCTCGAACGCGCGCACGCTCTACGAGCGCCTCATCACCGCCGAGAAGGTGGATCTGCTGATGGGGCCGTACGGCACGAGCGCAATCATCGCGTCCATGGGAGTTGCCCAGCGGTTCAACAAGCTGTTCATCCAGAGCAGCCTCGGCGACCCCAGCCTCGCGCCCTACGACATGCAGTTCCCGGCCCTGCCTCTGGGCCCGGAGCCGCGCCTCGCCGATACCGAGACCGTGCTCGCCGCCTACGCAAGCCTCCCCAATCCGCCCAAGACGATTGCCTTCGTCACCAGCAAGTTCCCGTCGGCGCTCGACCTGGCGAAGGGCGGCCAGGAGGTCGCCGGCAAGCAGGGAATGAAGACCGTGCTGTCGCTCGAGTACGAGTTCGGCACGCGCGAGTTCGGCGGAATCGCCGCGCGCATCAAGGACGCAAACCCTGATCTGCTGTGGTCCGGCGCGATCGGCATGGAGGCCGTGCAACTGCTCGACGCGATGAAGCGCCTCGACTACCTGCCGAAGCGCCACTTCTATCTCTTCCCGGCGCCGGGCCCGACGGCGGCTCATCCAAACGCGAATGGCCTCACGAGCCTGACCTGGTTCGAAGACCACGAGCCGTTCAGCCAGAACGCCGGTGCGTCGGAGTTCGTCGCGGCCTACACCCAGCGCGCGACTGCGGCAGGGCTGCCCTATCCGCGCGCCGACTATCAGGCGGCTGCCGAGTTCGCCGCCTGGCAGATGCTCGAGGCAGCGGCGATCGGCGCGGGCCGCATCGAGGACAAGGCCATGGCCGCCTGGCTCAAGGCGAACTCGGTCAAGACCGTGCTGGGCACCCGCAGCTTCGAAGGCAAGTTCAACAGCAGCACCCCCGACACCAAGCTGAAGCAGGTTCAGGAGGGCAAGTGGGTGACGGTCTGGCCCGCCAAGTACCGGCCGAAATCAAGCGCCTTCGTCACCCAGTAGGCGGGCCGCGCACACGTTCCAATCTCCAGCCGTGCACGAAGCCACGGCGATCCAGGCTTCAACAGAGGATCTCTCATGAGCAAGACAATGACCGCGGCGCGCCTGCATGCACTCGGCACGCCGATGACACTCGACACCATCCCGGTGCCCAAGCCACGGCCGAACGACGTGCTGGTGCGCGTCAAGGCGTGCGGGATCGTCCCGAACATGGCCAACGTCATCAACAACTGGCCGACCTGGTTCCCGCATCAGCCGCTGCCGAAGTTCCCGGCGATCTTCGGGCTCGATCCGACGGGTGTCGTCGAGGAGGTGGGCGAGGCGGTCATCAACGCCAAGCCGGGCGATCGTGTCTACGTCAGCCCGCTGCGGTCCTGCGGGTCGTGCAAGGCCTGCCGGGCCGGACACCGCAGCCAGTGCCGCTACTACACGTTGAATGGCTACTTCAGCACGAGCACGGATGGCCAGCGCATCTTCGATCTCTATCCCTACGGCGGCTTCAGCGAGTACATGACCGCGCCCGAGTACGCGCTCGTCAACATCCCGGACAACCTGAGCTTCGAGCGAGCGGGGCGGTTCGGATACCTCGGTACGTCGTACGGTGCGCTGAAGAACGCCGGTGCGGGCCCGGGCCAGGTGGCGCTGATCGATGGCATCACCGGCACGCTCGGTGTCGCAGCAACCGTGCTCGGCTTGGCGATGGGGCTGTCGCGCATCCTCGGGACAGGGCGGGATGCCGAACTGCTGAAGCGTGTGAAGGCGCTGGCTCCCGACCGGATCGAGGTCATCCCGCTGGGCGAGCGCTCCACCGGCGAATGGGCCAAGTCGCTGACGGGCGATGAAGGCGCGGACTTCGCCATCAGTGCGCTGGGCGCCCAGGCCCCGGTTGCGACGATGCTCGACTCGATGAAGGGCGTGCGGCGCGGCGGCAAGGTTGTCAACGTCGGCGGGGTGGCCGACCATCTGCCGATCGACGTGAAGTGGTTGATGGACGAGCAGATCCAGCTGATTGGCTCCAACTGGTTCAGCGCCGCACAAGGGCAGGAGATGGCCGAGATGGTGCGCACGGGCACCATCGATCTGTCCTACCTCGAGAACCGTGTCTTTCCGCTCGACCGGGTCAACGAAGCCATCTCGGGTCTGAAGGATCGCGACGGCGGCTTCTCGAACTACGTTGTTTGTCCCTGACGGCCGTCTTCCCGAACATCGCAATGCATTGATCGAACTGATCGAGAGCGTGACGGCAAGTCGTGCTCGGCGGAGACTCCTCGGAGGTTTTGCGCAGTTGGCTCGGGTTGACCGAGTCCGAGACTCGCCGCATTGGGGGCGACCGGCATTGGCTGGCGCCGTCGGCATCCAGGGTGCGAATGCCGACGGTCCGCAGACTCGGTTCAGAAGAAGTGACGCACCCCGACCTCGTAGCCCCGCGACGACTTGCCCGCCGCGGCCGCAGGAGGGGTGCTGACGGCAAAGGCTGCGGCGCCGTCGTTCTTGATCGCGGAGTACGTGCCGTAGAGCGCGGTGCGCTTGGACAAGTTGTAGACGTAGCCCAACGCGATCTGACGCGCATCGTTGCCGTCGGTGCCGGCGCCCGACGCATCGGTACGCTGGTAGCTGGCTTTCAGCTCGGCTACGCCGAAGGGCACGATCACGCCAACTTCCCAGTTGGTCTGCTTCTTGGCTGCGTACTTCGCCACATTCGCCAGCGCCATCGCGGTGGCGACGCCGAAGTTGTAGGACACGCCGGCGTTCATCACCTTGAACTCGTCGGACGTCGCGGTCTTCGTGGTGGCGTACGCGGCGGCCACGTTCAGCGGTCCCTGCTGGTAGCCGAGCCGGCCAGCCTTGTAAGCGTTGCCCGGAACGCCTTCACCGGCTGCGACCTCGAGTTGGCCGTAGAAGCCGCCCAGATTGGATGGCAGGTAGTAGCTGATGGCGTTGTCGGCACGAATCAACGTGGCCGCACCGCTGCCGAGGCCGGAGGCCAGATTGAAGCCTGAACCGACGCCGCATGTGCCGAACGGATCGAAGATCGACAGATTCCAGAACGATGCGTCGAGGTCCCGCCCGATTCGCAGTTCACCGAAGGGGCCATACAGACTCACCGTCGAACGGCGGTGCCAGAACTTGCCGGAGGCACTGATGGTGCCCGTGTCGGGGTTGACGGCGCTTTCGAGCCATGCGCCGGCGCGGAACCCTCCACCGAGGTCTTCCTCTGCCCTGAATCCAAGACGGGAATTGTTCAGCCCGTCGGTCCCGAGTTGCCGCACGGTGTTGCCGCCCGTGGTGACCGAGCGGGCACTGGCGTCCAGGGTGCCGAAGATCGTGACCGACTGGGCCTGTGCACCGGCCGCCGACGTCGCGAGTACCGCGGCCGCCCAAATTTTGCTGTTCATGTTGTCTCCAATGGTGAGTTGTTCAGTCACTGTTCCGGTTGGGGCCGGTGACTGCGGAAATTCAAGGCAAACGATCCCCCTTGGCGCGTCCGACGCGACGGCCACGAGCAGTTCTCGCTGCGCCCGGGAGGCGCTGCGCAAGGAGCGGGCGCTCCGGGGTTACGAAGGGAAGAGGGGCACGCCGAGCGCTCGCAGACGCATCCACGGTTGCCCGAATCGGAAACCGCTGTCAGCGGGGGTCTGGTGCGCGTTCAAGATTTGTGCTATCGTTAGCACAACTTTATAGATCGACCTCGCGAATGTCAGTACAGAGTAACCCTGTGGCTCATCAGAGCGTCATGCTATCGTTAGAGCAAATCTCTCGAAGGATGGTCATGGTGACGATCAAAGACATTGCCGCACGACTGGGCGTTTCGGCTTCTACGGTGGGGCGCGCGCTGGCCGACGATTCGCGGATCAGTGGCGCAATGAAGCAGAAGGTGCAGGAGGTGGCCGACGAGATCGGCTACGTCGCGAACCGTGCTGCACGGATGATGCGAGGCGTCTCCAGCAATCTGGTCGGGCTCGTCGTGCCCGATATTCGCAACAGCTTCTACTCCACCATCGCCCACGCTCTGTCGAAGTGCCTCGAGCAGGACGGATTCCAGCTGACGCTGTCGGAAACCGACGATGACCGCGCCGTGGAGCTTCGCCACGTGCGCGAGCTGGTCAGCGCGAACGTTGTCGGGATGATCCTGGTACCCAGCGCAAAGCCGTTGCCGGAGACAGTGCGCCTGCTCAAGGCGATGCCTCACGTTCAGCTGCTGCGCCAGCATGCCGTGCTGGGCGAGCAGTGGTTCGGCATCGACGATCCCAAGGCGCTGGCTCTGGCGGTCGGACACCTCCTTGAACTGGGCCATCGACGCATCGCGTACGTGGGCCCGTCGACCGATCTGCCTACCGGAGCGGCTCGCATTCAGGGTTACCGCGAAGCGCTTGCGTCCGCCAAGGCATGGGACGGGGCGCTCGAGGTTTGCGGCTCGCCGTCGGCAACCGACTTCGGACGTGATGCGCTGCGCCGCCTGCTCGCATTGGCGAAACCGCCCACCGCGCTGGTGCTCGGTGCGGTTCAGCACACGCACAGCGTGCTCGACGAGTGCATCACGCGCGGCATTCGCGTTCCCGACGAACTCTCGGTCGTCGGCTTCGGCGACGAGCCGGGTTTTCGGTGGTGGGGGCCGGGGCTCACGACGATCGGCCTGCCGGTATCCGAGCTTGCGACAGCGTGTGGCCTGTGGTTCTTGCATCAGCTGCGCCAGCGACCGACCACGTTGCCCAACTACACATCGATGTCGTCTCCAACCCTGGTGGTCCGCGGAAGTACCCGGGCGCAAGTGCCGGTGGCGACGAGTGCGGCGCCGAAGCGGGTGCGCGCAAGGTCCGCGACGGCCTGACACGAATCATGAGTCCCGTGCTGTTGAACGTCTCGGTTGCCGGCTGCCGTCCTTTCCCGGCGTGGCTGCACGATGGCAGGGTGCTGGCGCTTGCATGGTGGGACGTTGCCGAACTTCGTGAGATCGAGAGCACCGAACAGCTGGTGAAGCGCTGGCAGTACGTCGTACCGGCATTGCGCGAGGTCACCGAGTCGCCCGACACGGCTGCCTTCATCGCGGCACATGGCGTGGCACTCGATGCCTGCCGAGTCCATGCGCCGGTCGTTCCGCGCCAGGTGTACTGCACGATCGGGAACTACCGTGCGCAGGTGATCGAAGCCGCGGCCGACGCCGAGGACGGACCCTCGGGGCCACGGGCCGCGGCGCGCCGGGAAGCAGCCGGGGCGGCGCTCGACCGCCGGCACAAAGAAGGCGTGCCGTACATCTGCGTCAAGCCCACATCAAGTGTTGCGGACCCGTTCGCCGAACTGGTTGTGTCGCCGGTCCTGCCGACCCTGGATTGGGAGGTGGAGGTCGGCGTGATGATCGGCCGTGCGGCTTGGCAGGTCGACGCCGAGCGTGCCCTCGAACATGTCGCCGGCTATTGCGTCGTCAATGATCTGACCTTGCGCGAGCGCGTGTTCCGCGCCGATCCGCCGCTGCTGGGCACCGATTGGCTCCAATCCAAGGGCGGGCCCGGCTGGCTACCGGTGGGTCCTTGGTTCGTGCCCGCCTGGAACATCGAGGATCCAGGTTCGCTGCGTCCATGGCTGCGGCTGAACGGCGCAGCGATGCAGCAGGGCTGTGCAAGCGACATGGTCTTCGGGATCGCCGAGCAGATCTCCTATCTCTCGCAGCACACCCGGCTCGAGCCCGGCGACTTGCTGTGCACTGGATCGCCGGCCGGCTTCGGCAGTCATCACCGCCGTTTCCTTCGCGCCGGCGACGTTGTCGAGGCCGGCGTCGATGGGCTCGGCAGTCAAAGGATTCGTTGCGTCGACGAAGGCGTTCCACTCCACTGAACTCGGACAACATGATCGATACCGTTCTGCTCACTGACTATGCCTGGCCCGACGACTCGATCGAGAGGGAGGTTGTCGAAGCCGCAGGCATGCGACTGGTCGCCGGACCCGCGGCGCCGTCGGCGGCCAAACACATCGAGGAGCTCGTCGCCGCTCATCAGCCCGCCGGCATCATGACCTGTTGGGCCGAGGTGTCCGCCGCTGCCATTGCGGCGAGCAAGCCGCTCAGGATCGTGGCCAGGCTCGGTGTCGGTCTGGACAACATCGCGGTGCCGGCCGCGACGGCTCGCGGGGTGTGGGTCACGAACGTGCCGGACTATTGCGTCGACGAAGTGTCCGATCACGCCATCGGCTTCGCCCTCGCCTGGACCCGCGGGCTGGTCCACTTCGACCGCGAAGTGCGCGCGGGCCGGTGGGCGCCGGCAAGCGCCAAACTGCGGCGCCTTGCCGCGCTGACCTGCGGCATCGTCGGCTTCGGTCGCATCGGGCGCGCGACGGCTCGCAAGCTGACTGCGTTCGGTTGCCGCCTGCTCGCACACGACCCCAACCTCAGCGGCGAAGTGGCGGGCGTTCCGTGCGTCGACCTGCGCACGCTGCTGTCGCAAAGCGACATCGTCATCGTGCATGCGCCGCTCCTGGCTGCCACGCACCACCTGATCAATCGTGCGAGCCTGGCGCTCATGCCGAAGGGCGGATTGCTGATCAACGTCAGTCGAGGCGGCGTGGTCGACACCGATGCAGTCATCGAGGCGCTGCAGAGCGGGCAACTCTCGGCGGCGGCGCTCGACGTTCTGGAGTCGGAGCCGAATGTTCCCTCGGCGCTGCTGGCGCAGCCGGGCGCGATGCTGACGCCGCACGTCGCGTTCTCGTCCGACGCCTCGCTCGCGGAGTTGCGCCGCCGCGCAGCAGAGGAAGTCGTCCGGGTACTGCAAGGCCGCCCGCCCGAGGAACCCCGCAACGTGCCTGTGATGCAGCCGTGAGACGACAAGCCCACGAGATTGCGAGAGAGACATGACGACCGAATCGAGCTGCCCCGATCCCTCACTCGACATGTTTCTCGTCGAGAAGTTGCTGATCTCACCGGGCGAGCAGGCTTGTTGGCAACCGTTGTCCGGCGGCGTGTCGTCCGACATCTGGCAAGTCGACCTTGCGGGGCGTTCGCTTTGCGTCAAGCGCGCCCTGGCCCAATTGAAGGTCGCCGCCGAATGGAAAGCGCCACCTTCGCGCAACGCGTACGAGTGGGCTTGGCTGAAGTTCGCCGCACGGCACTGCCCGGCCAACGTGCCCGAGCCGCTCGCCCACGACGAGAAGGTCGGCCTGTTCGCGATGTCTTTCCTGGATCCTCGACGCTATCCGGTCTGGAAGGCGCAACTCATGGACGGCCTGGTGGTTCCCGACACCGCACGTGCCGTCGGCGAGGTGCTGGGGCGCCTGCACGCCGCGAGCGCGAGAAGTCCGGAAGTCGCTTCGCAGTTCGAGACCATCGACAACTTCTACGCGCTGCGGCTCGAACCCTACCTTGTCGCCACGGCGAATCGCCATCCTGAAGTTGGATCGGAACTGATCAAGCTGGTAGCCCGGACTGCCGGGACCCAGCGGGCACTGGTGCATGGCGACGTCAGCCCAAAGAACATATTGGTCGGTCCGTTCGGCCCGGTCTTTCTCGACGCGGAGTGCGCCTGGTACGGCGACCCCGCCTTCGATTTGGCTTTCTGCCTCAATCATCTGCTGCTCAAGTGCCTCGTCCTGCCTGCTCAGCGGGAAATGCTTCTCGCGTCGTTCCAGTCGATGCGGACAAGCTACCTTTCGCAGGTTGATTGGGAGCCGCAACCGGCGCTGGAGCTGCGCGCGGCGCAGCTGTTGCCTGCCTTGCTTCTGGCCCGCGTCGACGGGAAGTCTCCGGTCGAATACCTTGCGCACGAAACACATCGGGCGCTTGTCCGCACTGTCGCCGTTCCCCTGCTCAAGACTCCCGCGGCGAGGCTCTCGGATGTGATGGAGGCGTGGGCATGCGCGCTGACGACCGGGTAGCGGACGGAGCCGCTCGAACCGTGACCGTACGCGCATGGGGAACCGTCCTGATGCTGTTGACGCTGCTGGCGAGACCTGCCGTCATGGCCGCTGAACCGATCCTCGCGCCGACAGGCACGCTGCGAGCCGCATACATCGTCGCCAACCTCGCTCAGGCGCGGCGCGATCCGGCGACCGGCGTCGTCTCGGGCGTGGTCGCCGACATCACGCGCGAGTTGGGTCGCCGAGCGGGCGTCCCGGTGACGATATCGCCCCTTCCCACTGCGGCCGATGTGCTGGAGGCGGTGCGAAGCGGGTCGGCAGACATCGGATTCGTCGCCCCGAATCCGCAGCGAAAGGGCGTGGTGCTGTACTCCCAGACCTACATGCTGGTGCAGCAGAGTGCGCTGGTGCGCGCCGACTCCGATCTGCAGTCCGTCCGGGACATGGATCGCCCCGGACAGGTGATCGGTGTGAACACCGACGACAGCGTGGGCGTGTGGCTTCAGGAGCGGCTGACCGCGGCACGCGTTCGTGCAACGCCCGACTACACGCTGCAAGAGGCCGTCCAGTGGCTCAAGGATGGAACGGTGATCGCCTTCGCCGGCAATCGACAGCGACTGGCAGCGAACATCCGAGACGTGACGGGACTCCGGCTGCTGCCCGACAACCTCTATGGTGTGCCGCAAACCATCGCAGTACCTCTGGACCGCGGTGATCGGCTGAAGTGGATCGACGCGGCGCTGGACGACCTGCGCGCGGCCGGCTTCCTTGCGGACTCGGTGTCACGCAGCGGCGTGGATGGGCTCGACGTTGCACCGACCGAGCCGCGCGCGATCGACGGTGCGACGAGGCAGGCTCAGCACAGCGCTCCGCAAATGACCGGCGCAGGCGGGCAGTGAAGAGGCTCCCGAGCGGCAGGCATAACCCCGGGCGGACTAGGGTAAACCCGTAGTAAGCGCTTAAGATTGCTGCAGTGCACAACAGGCTCGCTCAGAGCTGGTCGATGTGCTGCAACCAAGGATCCAATGCATGGCCACACGTACCAAAGCAACGAGCCTTCTTCACGCGACCCCACTTGCCGTCCCGAAGTCCGACACGTTTCCCGCAGCGGATCCCGCAAACGACGCCTCTGCAAGTCCCTCGCGTCGCCTGAACCTTGCATTGCAAGGGGGTGGCGCACACGGCGCATTCACGTGGGGCGTGTTGGACAGACTACTGGACGACGCGGACCTGCAGTTCGAAGGTCTGAGCGGCAGCAGCGCCGGCGCAATGAACGCAGTGGTGTTGGCCGATGGCTGGCTCAAGGGAGGGCGCTCCGGCGCCCGCAATGCACTGGCCGGCTTTTGGGCCGAGATCGCGAAGCTGATGCCGCCCGGCATGGTTGTACAGGGCGCAGGTGAATCGATCCACCTGTCGGCGGCGAGCAAGCTCTTCGCGAGTTGGGCGGGTCACTTCTCTCCTGCGCAGCTCAACCCGTTGGAGCTGAACCCGTTGCGCGATCTGCTGGTGCGACTCGTCAACTTCGCGGAGTTGCGCGCGCGCAGCCCGTTCAAGTTGTTCGTCGCGGCCACACAGGCCAGCACAGGAAGGCTGCGCATCTTTCGCGAGCATGAACTGACGGTCGACATGGTCATGGCATCAGCGTGTCTACCGAAGATTCATCACCCCGTCGACATCGACGGCGTGCCTTACTGGGATGGCGGCTACTCCGCGAACCCTGCGGTCTTTCCTCTGTTCTACGAATGCGACGCGCAAGACGTGCTGCTCGTGCTGTTGAACCCGCTGCAGCGCAACGATGCGCCGCGGACAGTCAAGGAAATCGACGAGCGCATTACCGAGTTGTCGTTCAACGCAACCTTCATGCGCGAGATGCAGACCTTCGCCCGCGCGGCCGAGTTCTCCGACCACTCCCCCAGCACGAACGGTGAGCTCGAGTTGAAGTTGCGCTCGATGCGATTTCACATGATCGACGTGCGACGCCTCGCAAGCCTGGAGCGCACCGAGACCAAGGCACTCGCACATGCACCGTTCCTCGAGATGCTCTGGGGCCAGGGGCGCAGGCGTGCAGCGAGCTGGCTCCGAAAACACGCGGCCGACGTTGGCAAACGATCGTCGATCGATCTGCAGAAGTGGTTCCGCTAGCTGCGGCGAACCCTCGACGCACGGCGGCGCTTCCACTTCAGCCCGGCGGCGAAATCGACTGCAAGACGTCACTGAAAACGCCGCACCGCATTGAGCCGGGAGCGCCATCGAGGTGCTTGACCTTGCATGCGGAGACGGGCATCTGTGCCGCCATCAACCGCGATCGAAGGACCCGTCGCGACCAAGCTCGGTCGGTCCGCGCTGGTCGTCGCGGTAACTGCGAACCTGCACCTGCAGCCAGGCGCCAAAGGCCTTGAGGGCGGCGCCGCCGGCCTTGTGTTCAGGAGAGATCAGGTGATAACCGCGGTCACTGCGCATCGGCTGTTTGCTCACCGTGACCAGCAGCCCGCGTGCCAGTTCGTCCTCCACCAGAAAGGGTGGTACCAGTGCGACGCCGATGCCATGGATCGCCGCCTCGGTCAGCATCGAGAACAACTCCAGCCGCGGGCCGATCATGTCGCCGTCGACGTGCAAGCCTTGAGCCGCGAACCACTGGCGCCACGCATAGGGCCTGGTGCTTTGCTGAAGCAGCGTCTGACGCGGCCAATCGCTGCGTGTGAAGGGTCGTCGTGCGCTTGCCAGTTTCGGGCTGCACACGGCGACCAGATATTCGGGCATCAGAAACACGCTCTCGGTGCCGGGCCATGCACCATCTCCTGCGTGGATGGCGGCATCGAAAGGCGTGTCGTCGAACATGAAAGGCCGGGTGCGCGCCGTCAGGTTCACCTGGATGCCAGGGTGTTGCTGCGTGAACGCGGGCAGCCGCGGCAACAGCCACTTGGTGGCAAAGGTTGGCACCACGCCGAGCTCCAGCGTCCCGCCAGGCGTGCCGCGCGACATCAGATCCAACGCGTCGCGCTCGACCTCGTCCAGGCGCGACCGGACCAGGCGGCTGTAGCCCACCCCGGCCTCGGTCAGCGCCACGCCGCGCCGGCTGCGCTGGAACAAGCGCACGCCCAGAAAGTCTTCGAGCGAAGCGATCTGCCGACACACGGCGCTCTGCGTGACGGCCAGTTCGTCGGCGGCCTTCGTGTAGCTCTGATGGCGCGCCGCGGCCTCGAAGACAGCGAGCGCGGCGGTCGAAGGGATCTTGCGGCGCATGGCTGTATTGTGCATTTCACGCACAAGTCTGTGCAAACAAATCGGTTGTGATGGATCGTTCTCGTTCGTAGAGTGCGCAGCATCCGATACGACTCCATCTGCACCCATGACTTCCGATCACAAGAAGGCCTCCTTCCACTGGGACGACCCGCTGCTGCTCGACCTGCAGCTCAGCGACGACGAACGCGCGGTGCGCGATGCGGCGGCCGCGTACTGCCAGGAGCGCCTCGCGCCGCGCGTGACGATGGCCTTCCGCGACGGCACGACCGATCCGGCGATCTTCCGCGAGATGGGCGAGCTCGGCCTGCTTGGCGCGACGATCCCCGAGGCCTACGGCGGCGCGGCGCTGAACTACGTCTGCTACGGCCTCGTCGCGCGCGAGGTCGAGCGGGTCGACTCCGGCTACCGCTCGATGATGAGCGTGCAGAGCTCGCTGGTGATGGTGCCGATCAACGAGTTCGGCACCGAGGCGCAGAAGCAGAAGTACCTGCCGAAGCTGGCGCGCGGCGAGTGGATCGGCTGCTTCGGCCTGACCGAGCCCGACCACGGCTCCGACCCGGGCAGCATGGTCACGCGCGCGAAGAAGGTGCCGGGCGGCTACGCGCTCAGCGGCGCGAAGATGTGGATCACGAACTCGCCGATCGCCGACGTATTCGTCGTCTGGGCCAAGGACGACGAAGGCGCGATCCGCGGCTTCATCCTCGACAAGGGCGCGAAGGGCCTCTCGGCGCCGGCGATCCACAGCAAGGTCGGGCTGCGCGCCAGCATCACCGGCGAGATCGTGATGGACAACGTGTTCTGCCCCGAGGAGAACGCCTTTCCCGAGGTGCGCGGCCTGAAGGGCCCGTTCACCTGCCTGAACAGCGCGCGCTACGGTATCGCCTGGGGCGCGCTCGGCGCGGCCGAGGACTGCTTCCACAAGGCTCGCCAGTACACGATGGACCGCAAGCAGTTCGGCAAGCCGCTCGCCGCGAACCAGCTGGTGCAGAAGAAGCTCGCCGACATGCAGACCGAGATCACGCTCGGCCTGCAAGGCTGCCTGCGCCTCGGGCGGATGAAGGACGAGGGCACCGCCTCGGTCGAGATCACGTCGATCATGAAGCGCAACTCCTGCGGCAAGAGTCTGGACATCGCCCGCGTCGCGCGCGACATGCTCGGCGGCAACGGCATCAGCGACGAGTTCGGCATCGCGCGGCACCTGGTGAACCTCGAGGTGGTCAACACCTACGAAGGCACGCACGACGTGCATGCGCTGATCCTCGGGCGGGCGATCACCGGCATCGCGGCGTTCTGACCACCATGACGGCACTCCCTGCTGCCGGGGCCCTGGCCGGGCTGCGTGTGCTCGACCTGTCTCGGGTGCTGGCCGGCCCGTGGGCGGGTCAGCTGCTCGCGGACCTGGGCGCCGACGTCGTCAAAGTCGAACGCCCTGGCCAAGGTGATGACACCCGCGCCTGGGGCCCGCCGTGGCTGGATGACGGCGAAGGTCGCGCCACCAGCGAGGCCGCCTACTACCTCAGTGCCAACCGCAACAAGCGATCGATCACCGTCGACCTCTCGCAGCCCGAAGGCCAGCGCCTGGTGCGCGAGCTGGCGGCGCAGGCCGACATCGTGATCGAGAACTTCAAGGTCGGCGGCCTCGAACAATACGGCCTCGACCACGCCAGCCTGCGCGCTCGGAACCCGCGACTGATCTACTGCTCGATCACCGGCTTCGGCCAGACCGGCCCGTATGCGCCGCGCGCGGGCTACGACTTCCTGATCCAGGGCATGGGCGGCCTGATGAGTCTGACCGGGCGTTCCGACAACGAAGCCGGTGCAGGTCCGATGAAGGTGGGCGTGGCACTTACCGATGTGATGACCGGCCTGTATGCCACGGTGGCCGTGCTGGCCGCGCTGAGCCACCGCGAGCGCACGGGCGAGGGCCAGCACATCGACATGGCGCTGCTGGACGTGCAGGTCGCCTGCCTCGCGAACCAGGCCAGCAACTACCTGGTGGGCGGCACGGTGCCGCGTCGCATGGGCAACGCGCACCCGAACATCGTGCCGTACCAGGAGTTCCCCACCGCCGATGGCTACATGATCATTGCGGTGGGCAACGATGGCCAGTTCGGCAAGCTTTGCGCCACGCTCGGCCATGCCGAGTGGGCCAGGGACGAACGCTTCACGACCAACCCGCAGCGCGTGAAGCACCGTGCGGAGCTGATCGACCTGCTGCGTGAGGTCGCGATGACGCGCAACACGGCCGATTGGGTGGCAGCGATGGAAGGCGCGGGCGTGCCCTGCGGTCCGATCAACGCCCTTGACCGCGTTTTCGACGACCCGCAGGTGCAAGCGCGTGGCCTGCGCATCGAGATGCCGCACCCACTGGCCGGGACGGTGCCGCTGGTGGCCAACCCGATCCGCCTGTCCGGCACGCCGGTGCAATACCGCCGCGCGCCGCCGACGCTCGGCCAGCACACCGACGAGGTGTTGGCGCAGTGGTTGCAACTCGACGCAGCAGCGCTGGCCGCGCTGAAGCACGATCAGATCCTCTAACAACCGCCTGACAAGGAGCAGTTCAACATGCGCCACAACTACATCGGCGGTGAATGGGTCGCCGGCATCTCATCGCGACCGAACCTGAACCCGTCGGACTTGTCCGACGTCATCGACCACTACGCGCAGGGCGACGAGCAGCAGACGCTCTGCGCCATCGCCGCCGCCAAGGCGGCGCTGCCGGGTTGGGCCAGCGGCGGAATCCAACCCCGGGCCGACGCCTTGGAGAAGGTGGCCACCGAGCTCCTTGCGCGCCGCGAAGAGCTGGGCAACCTGCTCGCCCGTGAAGAAGGCAAGACCCTGCCCGAGGCCGTCGCCGAGGTCAACCGGGCCGGCCAGATCTTTCGCTTCTTCGCCGGCGAGGTGCTGCGCGCCAGCGGCGAGAAGCTCGCATCGGTGCGCCCGGGCATCGAGGTGGAGATCACGCGCGAGCCGGTGGGAGTCGTCGGGTTGATCACGCCCTGGAACTTCCCCATCGCGATCCCCGCGTGGAAGATCGCACCGGCGCTGGCCCACGGAAACTGCGTCGTCTTCAAGCCGGCCGACTTGGTACCTGGCTCGGCCTGGGCGCTCTCGGAGATCATCGGCCGCGCCGGCTTTCCGCCCGGCGTGTTCAACCTCGTGATGGGCCCGGGCAGCCGCGTGGGCCAGACGCTGATCGACAGTCCGGACGTCGATGCCATCAGCTTCACCGGTTCGGTGTCCACGGGCACGCGCGTGATGGCCGGCGCAGGCCAGCGCTTTGCCAAGCTGCAGCTCGAGATGGGTGGCAAGAATCCGATGGTCGTGCTCGACGATGCCGACCTGTCCGTGGCAGTGGACTGCGCGCTGCAGGCGGCCTTCTTTTCCACCGGCCAGCGCTGCACTGCGACCAGCAGGTTGATCGTCCAGAAGGGCATCCTGCCGCGCTTTGTCGACGCGCTGAAGGAGCGCATGAACGCGCTGGTGGTCGATGACGCGCGCCGGCCCGGCACGCAGATCGGCCCGGTGGCCGATGCGAGCCAGTTGCAGACCGACCTCGACTACATCGCGCTCGGCGTGCACGAAGGCGCCAGGCTGGCGTGCGGCGGGCGCCGTGTGCAGCGCACCACCGAAGGCTACTTCCTCGAACCGGCGCTGTTTGTCGATGCTGAGGCCGGCATGCGCGTGGCGCGCGAAGAGATCTTCGGCCCGGTGGCCTGCGTCATCGCAGCCGACGACTACGAGCACGCGCTGACGCTGTCCAACGACACGCCGTTCGGGCTCACGTCGGGCATCTGCACCACATCGCTGAAGCACGCCACGCACTACAAGCGCCACTCGGCCTCGGGCATGGTGATGGTCAATGTGCCCACCGCGGGCGTCGACTACCACGTGCCGTTCGGCGGCCGCAAGGCGTCGAGTTACGGCCCACGCGAACAAGGCCGCTATGCCGCCGAGTTCTTCACCACTGTGAAGACGGCCTACACGGCCGCGTGAGGAGTTCAAAGATGAAAGTTCTTGTCCCGGTGAAGCGGGTGGTCGACTACAACGTGAAGGTTCGCGTGAAGTCCGATGGCACTGGTGTCGACATTGCCAACGTCAAGATGAGCATGAACCCGTTCGACGAGATCGCCGTCGAAGAGGCCGTGCGGCTGAAAGAGAAGGGCATCGTGACCGAGGTGATCGCCGTCTCGTGCGGCGTCACGCAATGCCAGGAGACGCTGCGCACCGCGATGGCGATCGGCGCCGACCGCGCGATCCTGGTCGAGACTGCCGACGAGCTGCAGCCGCTCGCAGTTGCCAAACTGCTGAAGGCGCTCGTCGACAAGGAGCAGCCGGGC